>JAGCWQ010000023.1 GCA_017961765.1 Paludibacteraceae bacterium
ATACCATAGGAAGTCAGACTAAAATCGGCACTACTACTTTCATCTTTCTTAAATACATTCTCTGTTTTTCTTCTTGTCAATCAACTTCATAGATAGACCTCCAAAAAACGTTGCAAAAATAGTCATTTTTCATAAAAAAAAGAAAATTCCTTTCGGATTTTATATTTTTTATTAAAATTGCGAAACTTCAATCATCTTCTAATCAACATGACACATTCCAAAATAAAAAAACAGCCCCACATCGAAATGCGGAGCTGAATGATCCATTGTGTTCAACACAACCATGTATTACAAGAGAGACCTCCTTTATTTCATTATGCCACCACTCTATGGCAGGGCATCATGAAGCAATGAGGAACTCAATAAACGAATTCTTCCGAAGCCAAAGACTTCGACTTCTTTTCGGTTACCGGTTGCACAATATATTTGACAACATCGCCCTTAGTTAAGCCCGAATCGAAGAAGAGACGTTCGGAGCCCTGAATCGTATCCACCAAGACCAACTTTCCATTGGTAACCCTGTATATATAAATTTTCGAAACACGGCATCCACAATGATCCCATTTTAAACGAACCCTTCCCTTTTGATAATCAACATCATACTGAAGGTTCTTAAGACAGGCCTGCTTTACATTCTTCGTCTTGTACGGGATGCCCTCCGTCACACTATAATTTCCCGTCTCATCGTAGTTGACCAATTTATAGGAGATGCGCTCTCCTCGGAAAGGGAAAGTATCCGTATAGGTTTCAACCAAAGAAGTTCGGTTCCATTCCGCCAATTTCTTCCAAGGTCCATCATCCGAAAAGCGTCTGTAAAATTCGACCCGATCCAAATCCACACTAGCACTGTTTGCCCATTTAACCACCACAGCCCCAGCCGTGTCTTGCCTGATGTCGAGGAAGACGGCCTTCGTCGGAGCAATCGTGTCGGGCTTCACCAAACGAACAGGTTCGGATAGAGCTGACTGGTTGAAATTGTGGTCCAACGCCATCACCTTATAATAAATCTCATTGGTCAACGAGCCTAAGAACAAGGTATCCGTATAGAACGGCGAGAGCAGGAAGGTATCCGAGCAACCGACAAATTCGACATCCTTTCGGTTTGCAAAGAAGACACGGTAACCCTTAATGTCCGACTCGCTATTAGGTGTCCACGTTAAAGAGACGACACCCAAAGAGTCTATTGTTCCCTTCAAACCTGTCGGAGCGGCAGGAGGCACACTATCTATCTGGTGGGAGAAATAGACATTAGAGACCGCTATTTGCGACGTATCCGCACCAAAGGCCAAAATCCGATAGTAGTTCGTCGGCTTCGTGTTCAAGTCCTTATAGGTTCTTACCCCCGAAGCGAGTGGTTTCTCGGTCAGCGTCGTGAAATTGACCTTTTTCGTCAAGGAATCCAATTTCATCTTCTCGACCCGTTGGACAAACAAGCCACGGATCTCCTGATCGTAAGGATTCTCCACATGCCATTGGAGTTCCGCCTCGTTCTTGTCATTCATCACCACCGTATCAATCTGGATATTCACCATATACTCCGTGACACATCTCAGTTTGACCACTTTTGAGTAAGGGCCTAACACACCGAAGTTGCTCACACCACACATGCGGTAATAGTAATCCTTGTCACATTGAGGCAACTCACTCGTATAGGTACACGTATGTTCGAACCGGTCGTCCGCATACATGTGGATAATCGG
Organism: Paludibacteraceae bacterium; assembly: GCA_017961765.1. Taxonomy (GTDB): domain Bacteria; phylum Bacteroidota; class Bacteroidia; order Bacteroidales; family Paludibacteraceae; genus RGIG10190. The sequence goes on from JAGCWQ010000023.1 coordinate 1,701, forward strand.
CTTGGCGTTTACCTTCTCGAAAACGACACCATCCGAACTCCGCTCTACCTGATAGCCCGAATAGGACTGTTCCAATTGAGTGATGTCCCAAGAGAAGTAAGCCCTCTTGTTATCCTCATAACCCTCAAAAACGGTTGGCTCAGGCAAAACCGAGAGTTGGGACATATCCACCCTTAGCACTTTCGATTTCTCCGCATCTTTTCCGTCAAAAAAGAGAACACGATAATCATAGACAGCTGTTCGATCTACGTTTTCGTCCTTGTAACACAAGGCTGCCATTTGGGAGAGCTTCCAATCGAACTCACAAGAAGCGAGACCGAACTTATAGACGAACTCTTGAGCCTCCGGCGAATCGTAAGAGTCGATATTCATGGAATCGGGCATTTCCATCCCCTCCTCCAGATATTTCTTGGTTTTCTCCTTTATCTCCTTTTGATAGAGAGCAAAGCCAATCAGTCCTGTATCCGAATCGTCATCATCCATGATTTTCAGGAAATCGTCGTAAGAAGAAGCGACGACCTTCGCCAACTCCTTCCACTCACCCGGTTTTGATTGGGTCACCTCACGTCGTTGAACCACGAATCCACCCAATGCACCTCTGCGGTAATCGTCCACCGTCTGCGGATACCAACGCAAAGAGACATACTCGCCACCATTGTAATGGTACAAATCAACCTTATACTTTTCATCCTGAGCGGAGGCCGTTCCGAAGAACAGCCCCGCCAGAAGAAACATAACCAATTTCACTATTTTCGTCATCTTCAATCTGATAATCAACACTTTCTACCAGCCGACACACCTATGTCAACTTTAGGCAACTTGATAAAGAACAACTTACACTTCACGTGCAATTCACCATGCACATAGATTGGCGAAGGGGCCTCGCCATATATCAAGGTCGTCACAGAACCCGACAATATATCAAACTTCTTCTTCTTCATACATGGATGCCACTTACACCAACCTGGCAAGTAGACGGAAGCACCTACAGCACCATTCGCCGACAAGTAGGCCTGACCATAAGCCCGCCAATCCAAAGAGCCACAAGGCTGACTTGGTTTAGTAACCAAAACATCCGTTCCTGCCAACAATTTAAAGTGGGCATAGATGATATCCAAAGGTATGGAGAGCTTACCATCCGCTTCCAAAGCTATACCGAAGGCAAATCCATGACCCGTCGTAATAGAATTTTGTACTGTTTCAGACCCAGCATCCACTCCCGAGTAGCCCAACTGAGCTGCCAACTGTTCGCGCATTGGAGGCATCGGAGTCTCGATTACACCCAACATGAAGTAACTCTTCGCCGTCAAAAGACCTGCGAATTCCAGAGCATTCGGGTTGCTTCGGGTTCCCATCCAGAAATACCAATCATCCGGATCGGAATGGATGGTCATGTTCGCACTACCCTTCAAAATGCTGAACGCATTAATTTCCGCGCCAATCTCCGCATGGAACGTCTTGTTCGGACGGTCATACTCGGCAATCAACCAGCCCGCAATCATTCCGTCTGCTTTGGTAGCATTGATATCCATCTCTTTCAAGATAGAGGCGATACCCGCCAACCGCACATAATTGACACCCCAATGAGTATTGAAGTTCATTTCAAACTCCACATTCGCACTACAGAGGGCAGGATCCATGAAGTAAGCACCCACACCAGCCATAAAGCCAAAGCCAACCTCATCATCTGGCTTATACTCACCAGAGCTTGCCAATTTCACCTCCTTATTCTCCGAACTTGAGAAGACTGGACGACTCATGTGGTAATAGACACCTCCACTAAACGACTTCAAGAAGACACCAGGAGGGAACAACATAATCTTAGCTCCTGACAAATCGGCCGTTGCCTTCGTAAACCAATATTTCGTGGTTTTTCCATCCGTCACTTTCTTGCCGAAAAGAGCTTCACCTTGCACACCGAAGCCGAACTCCTTCAAAGTCAACATCAAGGCACCCCTGAATCCATCTCCGTAAACATCATCTTCATCGAAGCGTTCAATCTCGCCCATAAAATGGAATGCAGAGAAGTCGAGATCCAACATGATTTTGTTAATCGTCAAGCCTTTTACCTTCCAATGTTTTTCATGCTCTGCATGGACAGCAAGTCCGACACCTGCCGCTATACCACCCTCGCCTGCCATAAGTGAGATTTGGGCTTCGAGTTCCAAGTCCGCCTTGTCCTTCTCGTTCTCCGCCATGGTGGCAGTTCCTCCATCCATGCTCCAATTTGGTGTTTTCAAGCCTAACTTCTTCAACTCGATGCCGAAGCCGCCCACCGTAAAGCCAGCTGTACCGACCAAAGAGAAAGACTTCACCGTAACATGAGGTTTCATCGTAGAGAAGCGCAATCCCTCAAAGCGTACGCCCTTCAAGCTCAAGGTTGAATTGATGTCCAAAGAACCATTCAAAGAGAGAGCTGCCTCAAATGATTTGTCATCGTTTGCATTGCCCACCTCCAAGTAGCTATCCTTTGAAACGGTAATGGTTGCCATATTGGTAAACGGCACCTTAAACTGCTGGTCGGCCTGCAAAGAGGCACTGATGCTGTATAGGAACTTGTCCTGCGCCGCATTGTAACCAATACGTCCACGGAAGCCCAAATTATAGCCCGACATTTCAGCACCACTATTTTTATTTCCGTCTCCTTTTGCATTGGAAGATTTATTTTCGTCTAAGAACGGAACATTTGCCCTACCCGCAATCAAACCGTCGCTGAAATCACCCTGCCAGAAAGAGACACTGATGGTGTCCAACGACAAATCCAATCCAGCATTATTGCTATTTGTTTTGACGAATTCATTCAGAAAGAAACTTCCAGTAAAGCCATAGTCGTCAATCAAGACATTCTTCACCGCGAGAGAAGATTTCGCCGAAGGGTCATTGTTAAGCGTCAAATTCTTCGGGAAAGTGACGGACATCTCCGACAAGAAAAATCCCATCCATGCCTCTTCAGGTAAAGATGCCTCCTCATCCCAATAGCCAGCAGGGAGAGAGAATCCATAGCCGTTTTGGTCAGCACTCAAATCGACAATGGCATCCTTCACCGTGAAGACGAAATCGCCACACCCTTTCACCTTAAAGGAGTCGGAGAAACAAACTTTTGCGATCATGCCCGAACTGTACATAAACGAGAAGTTGGCTGTAATCGTGTCTCCCGAACGAGCAGGATTGGCAGGCGTAATAAAAGATGTGCTGAACAAGAAACGGCCACAAAGGCTCATATCACGCACTCCGTTACAATCGAACTCCAGCCACGTGCTATCGCCCGACGTACACCCTGCCATGGATTGCCCACCCTTCGGAAGCGCAGGGAGAATCTCCACTGCCACCCTATTCTTCATCAAATCAAGCTTATGCGTAGACAGCAAATAGATACGGACAGGACTCGAACCCTGCAAAGGGACATCTTTTCCTTTGAAATGGACAATGTGCGAACCATCCGAAGAGGTGGCAAAAGGAAAATTGAACTTGGCATCTACATCCACCAAAGTTTTGTCGTCACGTTCCTGATCATTCACCTTTTTTCGCACGAATCGCAAGGAGTCGAACATGATGCGGATGGAGAAAGGCCCGTTGTCCAAATAAGGGACCGTAACAGGCATAGCGACTGCCAAGCCGTTTTCCATCAACCCCGCCACATGCTCCAACGCAGCAGCACCTTTGGCTGAAAAATCCTCAAAAGAGGCACTCAGTCCCGCCACATCATTGGACAAAGAGGCGTTGTTTTTCAGGTTCTCGAACTCGGCTTTGGCCGACTGTGTCAATTGTTGCACAGAGGCCTTAGAAGGTTCTGCTTTACTCAACTCCGTAGAGAGGTTAATAAGCGTACTCTTCAGCGCATTAAAATCATCGCCATAGTTAGTCGACTTCAACTTCTCTATCAACTCCGACGTACTCTGCTTCAAGGCGGAGTAATCGTTGGAAAGATTCTGAGGCGTGCTCCCCCCCGAATCTGTTTGTGCACTTACTACCATGAAATGCAGACTGAACACCCATAGCAATAGCACCTTCATCCATGGAGAGAGACCACTACATCGGCTCCCCCAGTTCCCCAAAAGTTTCTCTTGTTGCTTCATTATTTTAAATTTCTATATTTTCTTTATTTATTCCATAGGATTATGCCCTTGGCTACGGACAAGTCACGCCAATGGGCTTTGAAAGGTATCCATTCAATCGTTTTCTATAAACCTCATTATACTCCAATGACAATCGCATATAATAGAATTATCAACCACATGAACACCATTCAAAACCAAAGAATCTATAATCTTAGGATCTGCATTCACCTGAAAATAATACTCATGAAAATGATAATCACTCATTCTACATTCAGACAAATGGACACCTCTCTCCTCCAATTGTTTTATCACATTCAGCATTGCTTCACAAACATATTGTTTATCTGTAATATATTTTTTACCTACATTCATTTTATCAAATCTATTTCTCGTATTAAACTCAAATCTTTTTTAAAATTCTCCACAAAAATCTGCCAAGCCCCTCCAACACCAAATTGTGGATTCTTCAAGGTTTTGGCGATTCCGACCTCCAAATCATGCAATAATTCAAACTCACCTACTTTAGTTCTATAACCCCATTCTTCATTTTCTTTCACTTGTAAAGATTGCCAATATTTTTTCATATCGTAACCCACATCTCTTAGAGATTTTTCGATTGAATAAAATTCAGTTTGACCTGGCAACCCACCGTATATTTTTGTTCCCTTAGGAATCTTAACAATAATCCAATCATCAATTCCAGGATAATCTCCAACCCCCTGCCAACTTCTAATTTTATTTAGCAACGGTATATTATCAACTTCTTTTATTGCTGAAATTCCGAAATCCTTTTTGAATGTTTTAAAAATTTCCGAATTTATTTTCACGCCAAACTTCCTGCAAAATTCATCAATAGAATTCTTTGAAAGTCCAGCTTTTTCTAATCGCGAAGCCAATGCTTCATACCCCATATCTTGGAGTTTAGATGCAAAATTTATGAACTTTGGATGAGTAGCACCATAAATCACGGCACCAGTAGCAACTCCTGCAATCATAGACTGAGTTCCGCCTCTTTCTAACACAGTCTGCCACTCAATTTTCCCCAAGATATCCAAAGTAGAAAGATTTGGATTACGCTGATGAATTGCATCGTATTGTTTTTCCATTTCTGCAGCCATTGCCGTCGCCCCTGCGCCAAAAGAAGCGGCCAAAACAGTGACAAGCTTTCCTTTTTGCGTACTAATTGGTATAAAAGAAGAGCCACAAGAAGCAAGAGCCGACAAAATCACTTCTGATTTGTTCATACTACCGAATATATTTTCATAATCAGTAATATCCACAGGTGTCCCATCATACCATAATTCCACCCACTTAAATGCATAATTGAAAGCGACATCAACAGCCGCAGCTGTCAAACACTGAGCAATTTGAGCTGCAAGTTCACTATCCTCGTCATCTTCTAAGAATGGCAATACATAATTTGGATGAGTATCCATTAAATTCCATTGCCAAACTTTGAGGTCTGGATCGGTGTAAACATCCGCATAATCCATCAAATTAGAAGTTTTGCCCAAATGCTCCTCATCACAATACTCAAAAGAATGGTCAAAGGTGAAAATTCCATGCCCCACCTCATGTGCCACCGTATAACCATCACTATAATTACTCGTAGAATAATCGGCAAAGAGATAGCCCACATGCTTATTTCTCGGCATATCACCTAGCACTCCAGCCGTCGCAGACTTCGGCAAAAGGAACAAGTAGGCATGATCTCTTTCTGTCTTAAGTTCATGGCTATCGCTATACAATGATTTCAACAACGACATTTCCGATGTCTCAGTCGTCATGAAACCACTACCCTCGACAATCAGTCCGTCTTCTACAAAATCATAATTAGAGCCATCACCGAATCGATCTTCCACCACAACCGTAAAAGTCTTACCGAGCGGTTTGTAGATCTCATTCAACGTATTCTCTATGCTGGTTCCATTTACATCATCCTTATCCCTTCTGAACGGCAGAATATGCAACGTATACGACTCCTTCTTCATGGAGAGCACCTTCGCACGACCCAACGTGAAGAGCTGGCTACAATCGGCATCCCCATTTTTCGAGGTGTCCGCCATCGCCACCAATTCCAAATATTTGCCAGCCTCGCCTCCGAAGATAGGCACAACGAATTGGTTTCCGTCCAGTTTCTCCGCTTTCAACTTAATCGCCTTACTATTCGTGCGGCAAATGAAATAGACATGCTCAGGCTTGACAACACCCGCACTCAAGTTCAAATTCGCATATATCTTCGTCGACTCGCCCGAAGGAACAGCTATCCACGGAATGGAGTATCGATCTATCTTCTCATAATAATCCGATATGGATAGGGACTTCGTGAAAACGCCCTGTTCATAATCAAACGGCGGATTCCATGCTTCCTGCGGAGCAAACTTGACTAAGCCCTGCTCATCATCAAATATATTTGACTTCGGAGCACAATTGATTGGCTCTTGTTCCACCAGCTGCCCTATTTCATAACTGCCCCCGTTTCCGTCCTTAGCCACCAAGGTGGTCGTCTCGCCACGCATCTCAACACCCACAGAGCCATCCTTGAATCCATTTGAGAAGTCAAAATCACTCTGCATCTGAGCAGGTCCAGAGCCCGCCGAATTCTTGTTGGCCAAGCCGTTCAGGTTGAAGTCCACACAGTTGTTCAAATCGGTGACGCTATAAACCACACCCTCCATCAACTCACCTTGTTCGTTGATCTTCACATTGTTGAACTCCACCATCAGGCTCACCACGTTCGTCAAGAAGCCATAGCTCACCTGACCTTTACCTGAGAAAGTGGTGTCGCCAGCAGTATTCATCTCACAGGACAAGACCTTTATATCATTTCCGTTCGCCGTGAACCAATCGCCTGGCTGCAAGCTCTTCAGAGAAATCGAACCTTGCAATACGGGAACTTCCCTTCCGCAGTACTCTCCCTTTTCTTTCTCCCACAAGAAATGCAACGTATCGCTATAGGCTGAATAGATGGTGTCCTTCGATCCCTCCTTCGGACAGACCATGCCTCGCACCCTCGTAACATACTCGATGCCATGACGCACTCCCTTGATTTCGCAACGACTATTGCCAGCTTTCACAGAGATCTGTCCCCACGGAGATTTCGTTGTGTCCGCCAAATTCCACTCCACAACATAACCACAAGTGAACTTATCATCGTTTTCCCAAACCACAACGACCTTGGATTTGTCAGTTTCCACCTTATCAATATCGACTTTCATCGTCGGATCAGTGGCTATGACCTTTTTCTTCTCGCTCCAGATATCCTCCTGACCCATACACTTCTTAAAGTGGAACGTAGAGATCTTACTGTAACCGTTGTTCTCGATGTAATTGGAAAGTTTATAAGAACCCGTCGTAGTCTCCGTATATTTCTCGCCGAAACGAGTACGGACACGCCAAACGTATGAACGTCCTTTTACAAACAAGCCCGCCGACTGAGGGACTTGCGCCATCGTCATATCAGAAGAAATATCAGACTTGGTATAAATAGGTTCAAGCGACTGCAAAAGCGACTCCGCATTGTCACGGATTGGATCAAAGCCCTGCGGCATCTCATAAATCTCCAGCTCGTATTTTTTCGAAGCAGACGGCATCGCCACTGTCGGCTCCAGCCACATGAAATTGAGGGTAGGCGACGTGTAATCCACACAAGAATTGTCCGCAGGGACAAGGCAACGACAAGGTTGCATCTTGCTCAGATAGGCATAGCAATAAGCAGGCTCGCTGACAGGCAAGTTCCTTTTGGTGGCATCAAATGCCTGGAAGACAAACTCATAAGCTCCTTCCGGAAGACAGAAACCATTCTCAATAATTTGAGGTCTGGAGGTCTTCACTTCCGCCAAGCGCGAAAAGAGGGCATTGGCCTGCAACTGCGTGACAAACCCTGGAGCTATTTTGTATTGCGCCGAGGCACTCAACAGGATATTCGACCCCTGCTTCACCTGCATCTGGAGGTAAAAATCATAGTACCCCCACGACAAGTCACGTTGCAACGCCGTGATATTGATGCGTTCCATGCCATCCACCACATAGTCGGACAAGCGGTTACCGTATGGCGGCAACAGCTGCGCCGTCAATTGGATGGGATAGGTCGTGGCCGAATACAACGAAGAGATATTCGTCAACACGAAAAACAAAGTCACGAAAAACAATCTTAACTTCTTCATCTTTTGTATTTTATAATTCACAAGGCAAGAGACATCGGACAACCCAGTTCTTCTCCAGCCCCAAAACTCTTAATTCTTAATTTCTAACTCTTAATTTTCAAAACGTTATGCCATAATTCAGCGTCGCCAAGAACTCATAACCCTTGTTCGTCGCCGAAGTTCGGAACCGATTGGTCATGTTAGCCGAGGCTCGCAAGGAGTGGCTACCGAACTTCTTGTCTATCGCATCCAGCGCATAGCTCATGGACAAGGAGGAGTTGAGCAAAGAAGATGTCTTCTTTCCATTGACATCATTCAAATTATAGGCACACGACAGCGATGTGTTCAACTTATTTTTTAAGAATCCCTTTCCGCAATTCAGGCCTGGGCCCCAATACAAGGATTCAAACTTGCCTGCATCCGCATAGTTAGCGGAGAAGTAAGCACCCCACGTCAACGCTATCGGAACAAAACTCTCCGAATAGGACAAGGAAGCCGAAACGACATCCGACATGCTCAACCGCACATCCTCCTTTTCCGAATTACCTTTTTGGTAAGCACTATTCAAAGTGAGGGCATGCACCAGCGTCTCCTTCTCCTTACCGAACGTATAGCCCACCATGGCATTATAGGATTGGGTTACTTGATAAAAATTCAAGCTGTCCAAATCGTCCGAATAGTACGGATAAGCCGTCTTCTTGTATTTCGTATATGTTGAAAAATTCGAATACGCAAGGGAGGCCGTCCATGCCTCGCCCGACGAGAAGGAAGCGTTGGCGGAAGTGACAATCCGTCGAGTATTATCAGCCCGCTGGTTGTTCAAATTGTTGTACTCCAAGCCGAATTTGCCAGCGAGGGTCAACCTTCCCTGCAAGAAGCGCACATTAGGGGCTAGGGAGTAATTCTCCAAATCGTTCGTGAAATAGTAGCCTCCCAACGTCTGATAATCGGGGGCAACCCGTTCATAACAGAACGACAAACCCCACACAGGTCCCTGATAGCCAACAGAAGCCGAAACTGCATCCACATAGCGGTCGGTTCCCTTCTTGTTGAACAATTTGTCTATGAAATTGGATGTTTTCGCCGTATCTCCCGACTCGTTCCGGATTTCAGAATTGTAAACGGAAAAAGCATACTCCGCCTGCACAAAGAAATATTTCAAGAAAGCCTGCCGTAAGTAAGCCGAAACAGCCGTATTCCGACGAGGATGGAGGTCAGCCTCCGCTGGCACCTCATACTCCAAAGAGTTTTCGTCATCCTTAGCCGAGAAATAGGTGGCATTGACATCCGTGCCCTCCGACGTATACCCCACCTTCAAGCCATGTCCCATCCGTTTGTAGGCAACGTCATAAAGATTGTCCTCCAGAGGGTCGTACTCCACCGCCTTAAGCAGGCGACCGTACATCGCTCCAACATACCAATTTCCCGGGGTCAATTCAATACCCACTCCCCTGAAATTATGCCCTGCCAAGGTATATTGGGAGAAATTTAGGGAGGCATCCATCAAATAGAGCTTAACCCACTTATACTTAGGAGCCAACTGGAACTTATTGAAGGGTTGCGTATAGCTTTTGCTTGAATTCGTATAGGAGAAGGAAAAAGGAACATCCACTCCCCATATATTGAAATTCACGTTTCCGCTCAACATCAATTGATAGGGATCGCGTTTGATCAAACTATCGCTTCCCGTATAGAAAGTATTATTGAAATTGAAGCCTCCCGACATTGTCAAGCCCTTTTTGTAACTTATCTGATCCAAGTCTTGCGCCGTCGCCCCCGAGATGAGAGCGACGGAACAAAGACCCGTTAACAACACATTTTTTATCGAATTCATAAATTCCTCTTGCCTCAATGTCAATTGCCCCTAGAGTTTTGAATCACCAACACCGTAGTGGCAGCCTGTTCCCGAGTCGTTTTCACTTGGATGACCGACGTTGAAGGCAAGCTCAATTGGTATGTCACCACATACACCTTATCGCCGTCCTCCTTTTCTTCCGTTCTGGAATGCTCTTTCACCGACATATTCAGGTTTTTACCCAACATGTCGAAGGCCTCCAAAGTAAGACCAACATCCGAAGACAACTTTACTGTCACAGTGACAGGCTCATTCGCATCCACTGGGTTCGGAGTCGCATAAAGCGCGATAATGTCCCTCTGCTTACGCAAACCGTAAGGCACGTAACCATTCTTCGCCACCTTGATGGAATTATGCTCCGTTGTCAAATCACAGCCAGAGACGTACACGGTATGCTTAAATCCGTACTCGAAGAAAAGCGTATCTTTGTCATTTTTGGGCTCAATCTTATCCGCTATGCTGGCCAAACTGCCCAACTTAATGAAAGTCATTCGTGCCGCATCTTCTTTTTTGACCAAACATCTAAACGAATCCTTCAACATCTCTTCTGTACAATTCGAACGTTGTTGCTGCTTCAACATGGCATAAGTGGCAGCCAACTGTATAGAATCGTTCTCACGTTTAGGATTATTAGCCTTAGTTCTATTGAACTCCGCCAATTTCAATTCATACTCCCTGAACTTTTTATCAATGGTATCCCTTGTCTCATTAAATTGTTGCTCATCCTTAAGACCCGCAATAATATCTGCAGGAATACCCCACATAGGACCCCGCAACGAATCTCCATACCACGAAATTCCCTTCGAAGTATCAGGAATGCCGTAAGTGTAAAGAATCGGATTGCAGACCTTGTAATATAAGCTGTCAACATGAATTTTTTCTTTATCAAGCATCAACTCAAAGCGAGAACTGTCATATTTACCGTTCTTCTCATCTGTATTATCGATAAAGACAAGGACATCATCAAAACCATGCCATGTGGAGACAATACAAGTTGGTTGAATTGACTCCAAACCTTGTTTCACATCCACTTCCGCAGGTTCGGAATCCACAATACAACCATTAAAATCTCTCACGCGGACAATCTTAGTTTCATTTGGACGAGCAGGCAAGAAAGAGGCAGTATCCTGATAATTCAAATCTGGATCATCCTTGAATTTATATTCATACGGTGCCGTTCCTCCGGAAACCTTGACGCTAATCTTTCCTTCCTCCGAGTTTGGACAAACAGGAGAAGAAGTCAACTCATCAATCTTCAATTCTGCAGGTTCCTTAATCTTGTACTCCATCTTCTTCTTACAACCCTTCGAATCGACAATGGTCATCGTATGGGTACCGCCTTTCAAGTTAATCAAGCAGAAGGTATCCATCACGGCAGGATCCAAGCCTTCCGAGCCTAACGACAACGTTTCACCCATTTTCTTCAAGGAGGCATCAATCTTGACAAATTTCAATGCATTCAAATCCATCAAGACATCATCAATATAGAACTCCTTGTATGGAGGATAAGCACCGAAGGCACGGAATATAATCTCACCATCCGCAGTATCCTTACAAGAGGTTGGTTCCGCCTTCATTTGGTAGGCCGTCATAGGCACAAACAGAGAATCGTTAACGCCTCTGACATTGAACGTATCGTAGCCCGAACAACCTTCTGAATCATAGACAAAGACTCCGATTGTACCTTTCGAAATACTATCCAAAACATAACCGCTATAATCACCTTCGAATTTTTTGCCAATCTTCTTGTCCTCATAACGGACCGCATATTGGTATGGTTCGTGAACCTCATATCCTGAAACCACCGACGGAGTAACCGTAATAGTACTTTCCGTACCACCACAAGGATCTGCAAAGACATCTCCCTTGAGCGTAATCTTTGCATCTACCTGTATAATTTTCTTAAGACTATCCTTACAACCAAACGAATCGACGACAGAGACCATATATTCACCAGGATCCAAGATAGAAGAACGGTAGTGACCCTGACCCTTATCCATCCAAGCGGTATCACCCGGCATGTAGGTCTGACTAAAGAAGTCATCATCCGGCTCCTCCTGAAGAGGTGTCACCGCATAGGCATACTTGCCCCAACCACCTTCCACAACAACCTCCACATATCGTTGGTCAGCATGGCAAATTGCAACTTCTTTGTCGAAAATCACTGTATCTATTTTCAATGGAGTTGCTGGATTTGTCACCTCCAACGTATCCATGAAGACACAAGCTGAATCGTCTTTTGCCTCCACAACATAAGTGAATGCTCGCAACGACGAATAACCAACCCAATATTGAGGACAAGTGAATTCATTCTTATCGTAATCCCTATCCCATATAGCATGGTAAGGTTCTTGCAAGACTATTCGTTTTGCCGTATCTCCTGCACCTTCATACATGGCAGAATCCAACATATCATTAGCAAGCAATTTATTTTTCCCTTGCAACACAAAAATATTAATACTCTGGACACCAGGGAACATAGAGAAGTCTCGTTCTTCAGTTGAATCCTTCAGCACTTCGTCAGCCATATTAATAGACTTACTAAGTTCAACATATTTCAAACTATCCCCTTCCAGATAAGGAACAAGGACAAATTCGCCAGAAACAGAATCCTTACATACCGCTGACTTCGCTGCTTTCAGGAACTTAATTGATTTCGGTGCTTCCACCTTTCTTTCCTCAAAGATAGCGTCCGTACAACCCTCTTCCGTGCCTTGGAAATAGATTCGGTAAGTTCCCGCCTTCAAACTATCAAATCTCAGCGACAAAGTATCCTTCAAATCCAAATTTTGGACATCTGACTTATGGGAGATTGACTCCCACTTATCTTCGTTCTGCTTCAAGATCTGCACCTTGTTGTTTCCGTGGTTTCCGTTCATCAACTTCACCTCAACAAAGGCATCGCTTGAATAGCTACATCTCAACTTCAACTTCTCCGCAGCCACAGCGATGAAGTAGTTATCAAATGGCTGTAGACCCGCTGTCTTCTGAACTTCAGTGTCACAAATATCCCTCACAAGGACAATGTCACCACCCGACAAGCCATCTTCATTGAAATAAGCAACTTGTCCTTTTACAGAATCAGGTTGCAAAGCAGTCGTATCCGTTCCAAAGACAAGGAAGGCCTTATGGGTCTCCGCCCAACCTGAGACGTTAAACTTAATTGCTCCGTTTTGTGGACTATGGCAAGTCACTTGATGGTTCACCTCCACATCACTCAACACCAATGGATCCAAGGAAGAAATAGTAATCAACGAATCCAAGGCCAACGCACAAGCACCCGCATCGTCATAAGCAACCGAAACGAGATACTTGCCAGGAGCCAGACCATCCACCATGCCCTCGTTTTCATCTCCAGCAAGTACGGCACTCTTCACGAGACCCGTTGAATTGCCGACAGAGAGCCTTACAGGAACACGCTCGTCCCGACCCTTCAACGAGAGACGCACATTGGCGTTGTCTTGACCTGCACACAACACACTCTTCGAATAGTTGAATTCATCAATCACCAAATCCTTCAAATCCATTTTGGTAATCTTCACAAGGTCAGACACCCGCTCACAATTGTTCGAATCGCGGACAACGCAGAAGAAAGAAGAGCCCAATGCCAAATCTTTCAACGTATCAAGCTCATTCGTTGAAACGAGAGCCACTCGGTTCTCCACCTCGTCAAGCCACTCCAACTCGTATGGAGGGACACCGCCTTCGACCTTGGCCGCAATCTTTCCGCCATGCTCCACATCGCAAGCCACAGGAATAGCAGTCAAAGAAACAACAAGTGCGGCAGGATGCTCCACGGTCACCGTTCCTTTCGCATTATCGCCCAATGCACACTCCGCAGCCTCCACATAGAGGAGTTGGACATCATACGTTCCGACAGGCAAGCCCTCGAAACGAATTGTATCTTGCAAGGCTGTAGATTGTTTTGCTTGTTTAACTTCACCGCCAGCAGACAATCTAACATCTATCGCAGACATTGCCTTATTGCCGGAGAAGGCCACCTTCACCACGCCATCGTCAGTCGTATGGCATAGCGTAGATTCAACTATTAACGTATCAATAGCAAGATCCATGCTCTCCTCATTCACCAAATGAGCAGTCACCATTTCGGAACGATAGACGCAACCATTCTGATCCATCGTCTCACAATAGAACGAGCCCGTACCTACTGCACTCAATTCATACAAGCCGTCCTCCACATCGACTTCAACCACAGCTCCGTCAGCATTTTTCCAAGTGACCACGTATGGATAGACACCACCTGTGATATTAGCAACCAACTTCTGGTTGACACAAGGCTCACCCTCCAAAGAGAGATGTTGAGAGAAGGACTTACCTGGAGCGACCGTCATCTCATACATGGATTGGTCTGAGCAACCCTCTACGGTCGATTGGTAATGGAAGACATAATGACCAGCAGCCAAGCCTTCTATAGTAATAACCGTATCCGCAGCGATTTGCACAGATGGCTCGCCTTCTTGGAAGAATGCATTTGCCAACGGATAACCGCCTGTAACAAGGAGACGAACCGAGCCATCCTCCGAATAGTCACACTTCAACTGATCATTCTTAGAGAGATACTCTATCCGATACGACCTAACCAACTCCCTAATGACGAATGGCTTCCTATCGGATGAGTTGCCACACTTGTCGGAGACTTCAAGATAATAGCCACCGGCCTCAAGTCCAGCGAGATCAAAGATAGCTTGTGTACCATCCACACTCGTTGGTCTAACATTCTTCTCTATATATAAAGCAGACGCTGAGAGGGAAGTTGGAGCCTCACCTTTATAGGAGGTCTGAACCAATTTTGCACTATGAGTTGGAGCCCAACCCGAAACCGTCAAAATTGCCTCACCATTTGGCTCTTTCAAACACGTGACATCCTTCGTCGTAATATCAGGAGAGATGCTCACCTGTCCAAGCTCAGCAACAATAATCGTGTCATATACCATTGGCAAGCCCATATCGCAACCTTCCGCACCATAATGTGCACGAACAACATATATACCAGGAGCCAAATTATCAGGAGAGGTAAAGTTCAAGCCTCTGGATGGAATCGTGGTTTGCTCGTCGAAATAATTTCTTCCGATAGGCGCATAGCCACAAGTGACCGCCACTCCATAAGGAATTTCCGACGTAGAAGTCACCTTCATCTCCACACGACCATTATTGCCATGGTAGCAGCTTTCCGAAATACCAATACCCTTGACAGACAAGGCTGGGAGATCCGCAGGATTAGGAATCACGATCTCGCGCTCAATATTTTCACAATTCTTATTGTCATAGACCTTACATCTAATCTTTTTGCCATAAGAGAGCGGGAAAGGACAATTCGAAGAATAATAGCTATAATAAGTCTGACCATTAGCCGTCCAATCATAACGATAAGGGCCTGTCTCTCCAGAGGTCTTTGCAACCAAACCTGCATTCGGACAATTCAAACCATTGAATTGGAGATCCATCTCCAACGGATCTGGACCATCGATTCGGTAATTTAATTCAGCCCTGTCAGGACAACCTTCCGCCGTCGATTCAAAGACAACCCGATAAGAACCCCTATCCAAGTGTTCGAACATAACGGTTGTATCCTTTCCGACCATCACATCGAAATCGTTCACATTAGCGTAGAGCCTATTATATCCAGCGACACCGCCATTGGCAGCAAAATAAATCACACCATTTTTGTTATTAGCACAATCCAGCACATTAGTAGCATAATACAAGTTCAAATTCAACGGACTAAGTTGGTTGAGAGTTGCCTCTGCGAAAGCCTCAACCTCATGACAGTCATCGTCAACGACAAAGCGATAATAACCGCCTGCCAAATTCTCAATCACAAACTTAGCGACACCCTCTGGAGAGACTGAAACTGGTTGTATGAAATCGCCATGGAGCCGCGCCTTATAGTTATTCTCCCAACCTGAAACATTGAACTCCAACTTTCCGTTCGGAATAGAGTAGCAAGACGGCTGAGTAATGATTGGCGCACTGATTTCCAACTTCTTCTTTGCTTTGATGACAATTTTCTCCGTCACCTCATCCAAAGACAAGTTACAATCGTTCGTACCATAACGCATATTCAGAGTATAGTTTCCTGGAGCAATTCTATCCATCCTGAGTTCGCCCCAATAAGCCATGGATGTCATCGTTTTAACCAATTGACCCGTATCATCGTTCGTCAACGTACATGTAACCGCTTGGTTCAAATTATTCTCGGAATAAGAGACCCGCAAACTAGAATTGTTAGAACCGAAGCAAGTCTCATCCGAATAATACTTCTCAATTCGAAGCGGCCTTAAGCCAGACAAAGGAGAAACCAAAACGTATGATTTTGCATATGAACATCCTGTCTCATCCGATACGAGACACTCATACTTTCCTGCTCCCACATTATAGAGATGGTTGTCTCGTGTTGTTATCGTATCACCGTTCGGCTTCACCCATTGATAATTGTAAACACCACTTTCACCCGTTGTATAAGCCGTAATTATCGCATTCTGACAGATAACACCGCTCACCATCAAATCCACCTTCAAATCTTCCGGAGCGACCACATTCACATCAAGGGCGACATGGTCATTACAAGAGGCATCACCAGAGACATAATCCACAGGATAGATACCCTTCTTCAAATTTGTCAATTCGACATAAGTCGTATCTCCAGTCATCGGATAAATCTCCAAACCTTCACTACGATAAACCATCAGACGAGACAAGAGAGAACCTCCCGTCATTCTCAAGGTGACACTACCATCCGTAGATCCACTGCAAGCCAACTCTCTATTTTCATTCAGGAGTTCCAACTTGAGCGGGTTAGGGCCAATCACCACCAATTGGTGCAAATTGCCATAATGGTTGCCACAAGAGTCCACCGCCTCGAATGTGTAGGTACCCACGCCTAACGAGTCAATATGTATCATCCAAGGAAGAAGGCCATTCTTCGGTTCCACCAAACAACAGTTAGGGTCACCAGCCTTCTCGACTTGAAATAGGGTACGTCCATTCATCTCTATTCGGAGGGAAGGATCATAGTTAAACAACCGCAAGTCACAATGAGCCGTCGGCTCGGAAAGACAACTTGTATAAATCGTATCAACACCTTCAATAACCACATTCGCAGGATCAATGAAAGCGACGTTTAAAACCGTATCAGAGAAGCAATAGTCCTTGTTTGCTGACTGCATATAAATTCGATAAGCGCCCAAAGCCAAATTCTCAAAGTTGACGAAATCAGAGAGCTGTTTAGAAACAGTCGAACTTAAAACCTCGCCAGTAGTATTCAACAAGCTGACGGACAAATCTTGCTCAGAATTCCTATTCAAGACAAAATTCACTTTTCCGTATGCCCTATCATGACAAATCAAAGGTTGCTCAATGGAAAGGTTCTCGATATTGGCATGATCGTTAGGCAAAACTCGGAGATGAAGCAAGCGAAGGGTATCCGTCTTCTCACTTCCATTCACTAAAGTATCAAATTGATAGTCGCCTGGCAAGTAATCCGACACCTTCAAATCCCAAACATTTTTGGTATAATCCGAACCTTCACACACAAAGTCCTCTTCTTGATAGAAGAAAGTATCCCGTGGCAACACATTAACCAAGAGTGTCACTGTACTATCACAATTAGAAGTTGACATAAAGGTCTTTTTCATCAAGACCTCCCCTGCCCTTCTATAGGTGGTATCAAGACAGAATCCCGGATAGGAGAACGAAACACCCACATATGCCACCGCTGTCCGCGTTTCGTACGAAGGCACACAAAGCACCGACAAAGTGAGACGAACAATACTATCACAACCATAGATGGTCTTATAATGTCTTTCAAACACCGTGTCGCCACTTACCTTAAAGAGGTTATTCTGATTTTCATCGAAGCCATCCTTAAATATTTTTGAGAAGTCAAATGTCTCACCCACATACACAAAAGCTTTTTCCTCCGTCACCTCAGTATCGCAAACGACATTGACCGTCAAATGAACCGTACTATCACAACCCGATGCAGCCACGAACTTCTTCTCCATCTTATTTGACCCTAAGGATGTAAAGATGGTATCCCTACAGAATCCAGGGAAAGAGAACGGCTTGCCGATAAATGCTCTGACCGTACGCGACACCTCAACATTCTCACATTTCACCACCAAAGTCAATTTCACGACGCTGTCGCATCCATAGTCCTTTGCAATGACATCCGTAAATTGGTAAGTATCACTTTTGATGAATCGTCTATCTTTGAACAACGTAGAGAATGAATAAGTCTGACCCGACATGATGGTATCGGTCAACGTAGTTACCAAAGGCACACACTGCACGTCTACAATCAAACGCACCAAACTATCACAACCAGCCGCTGTCGTATACTTACGCTCCATCTTCTTCGTGCCGACAGAGGTGAAAATCGTATCTTCCACAATGCCTGGGTAAGAGAACGGTTCGCCGACATAGGCAGTAAGTTCGTTCTCCTTTATGATTGGGGAACAATCAACAATCAATGTAAGTTTTGACTTGTGGTAGCAACCATATTCAGTAGCCGTACTATCCTCAAAAACGTAAGTTCCTGGCTCATCAAACTGACGGTCTGTAAAGACATTTTCAAAACTATATTTTTCGCCTGCTGTGATATGCGCCACAATCTCTTGTTCGTCCTTCTTACATTGGACTGTCAACTCCAGATTTACGATACTATCACAACCCATCCTGTTTTTAAAGGTTTGGGTATATTCAAAGACACCCACCGAAGTCAGCACTCCATCCAATACCTCTCCGAATCTATAGTAAGTACCGACAGCAGCCGTCTCCTTGAGGTTGGTAATATCCTTTAGACAAGGAATTTCGTAAGCACCAATACAAGTATTGTTCAAACGCGCCACGCCACGTTGGTCTTCTGCTATTTTCTGAAGCATACGGATAGAGCTACCATCTGGCAGTTGGTCTTTCTTCAAAGCAACAGTTTTGGTGAAACCGCCATTGTCTGCCAAGGAACTCTCTAAGAGGTAAGAGAAATCAGCCTCACTAAGTTTCCTATCCATTTTCGTGACATGGTACATATACGAACCATCATCCAAATAGAGATTATAATTGGAAGACACATTCCTTGTAATCTCAAACAAGAGCTCACCCTTTATGATATTTCCTTCCAATTCATAGAAAGCGGAATTCAACTGATAGCCCAAATCACCGATTATCGTGTTGTTAATCAAAGAAACATGGGCACTTGTCTCCCAATTGTTGCTAAAGAGGGAGATAGGCGTACAATTAAACAGTGTCGAGTTTCTCAACGTCACGTCACACTCACCGTATGCATAGATAGGCACGCTACACTCTTCGAAAGTAGTTTTATCGATTGACAACTCCCTTATCTCATAGGTGACAATAGTATTCGTGGTCATACCCCTAAACGAACAGTTTTCAAACTGCGTAACCCCATTATGGAGTTGAACCGCTTTAGGAGCATGCTCAAAACGACACTCTTTGACTTGGGCAGAAACACCGTCTCCAAATATGGACAAGAAGCCATCCGAACCTGCTCTATTTCCCACAACATTAACGAAATTAATGCCTTGTACAAGGATAGGCCCAGCACTCTTCGGTTGCCACGTAACCAAGTTATGGATTGTCAACTCATCACTCAAACGTCCATCAAACGTCGTAGTATGATTTTTCGGATCAGGCTGTTCTCCCTCGACAGGCTCAGAAGAGTAGCCTCCTATCAAATTGACACGGCTTTTCGTATAATAACCGATGAACGGACTATAGACTGGATTCTCGCCCGAAGAACCATATACAGGATGATAGGTTCCTGCGGCAATATGGAAGGTGACATCATCACCGACCAAAGCGAAATGCGCCGCAAAATCCTTTGGACTCAAAGCTTGCTCCCAAGAGGTTCCATCACCCTCACCAGAAATTTTCACATAATAGTCTTTTATGGATGGGGATGGGAGGACGACAAGAGAGTACATCACAATACTATCACATCCATCCACAGCCTTGAGATTTTCGAAAATACTATCATGGAATCCCACCTTATAAGATTTCCCATGGAAATTTTCCCCTACACCAATCGTATCTCTCACAAAAGTCGTATCGCCCCCACATATAGGGTCACAATACCTGATTTCGTATGGTCCAGCACAAGTGTTCTCACATCGTTCTTTTCCAAAAGCATCATACTTATCATCCGTCAAAGATAATGGGAATCTAATAGATTCACCATTTAGCAACTTATCCACTTTTAATACAATAGATTTGTTTCTGCCATTTTCAACAGACACCAATGACGGAACATGTATCAAAACACGTTGATAATCCGTTGAAATTTCACTTGCAATTGCTTGCATCTCTATCGTTTCATTTTTTGGATTAGCCCCTGTAAATTCATTGTCTGAACAATTATCAAAGATACTCTTCAAATCTTTCATAGGGACGACCCTATCAGATTCGTTCATCATAAAATATCCAGTTGTTCCACCATAAGGAGGTGTCGTATATATATTGTTGTGAGAAAACACATTAGAATCATTCTCATTCTTAGTATAAAACCCCTCACCAATAAAAATGTTTCCCGTAAGATACATTTCATTAGCGAGATTAGTCTTATGAATCATAGCAGATCTTCCCTGTGTCTTTTTAGACCGGCAATTAAAAAAGAAACAATTCTCTATTGTTCCTGCTCCATTCATACAATTCAACGCCCCGCAATAGTTATGGGCATAATTACCAACAAAAACGCAATTGGACAAAACTATCGATTTCAAAGAAATTATTGCCCCAGAGTTCAAGCCTTGGTTTTTAATAAACGAGGTGTTTCTAATCGTTCCATTCTTCAAATAGACACACATAGAACCTGAATTCCCGCAACCATTTTCTTCAAATGAAGAATTTAGGATTTCCAATTTGTCTACATTATTAGCACTCACACATATAAGAACAGAATTCGTTTTATCCAAACAATTTTGACAGAAAGTACAATTGTTCACAAACAACTTCTTTCCAGATTTTAAATCCACAACAGATCCCATATTGGCATAGAAATCACAATCTATCAACTCCAATACGATGTCTGCATTAGCACCAGAAATAGCAGACGACCTTGCGCCCTTAAACCTTATGCCATTAAATTCAATATGTGAACCACTAACAAGAAATAGAGAATTCAAATTATCACTAGTATTCTCTATTGACAAGGAATCCACATCAAAAGATAAGTTTTTTCGTCCAAACAAAGAAAAACTTGCACTGTTTCTAATTATTTCATCGTTAGCCTGCAAGTCCGCACTAAAAACTGTAGGATGATTCTTCACATCTCGCTTTCCAGAATCATAATAGCCACCTATTATAGTGACATCACTGGGGATTGAGCAAACTTCCCCGAGAACATATTCTCCCCCTTCAATATAAAAAATCGAATTAGATTCGGCAGATGACAATTTCGCGTAAAAATCAGTCGGCGACAAAGCTTTTGACCAAGAGGAACCATCTCCCGTTCCTGCTTTTGAAACATAATATTTATAATCATTGGAATCGGCCGCACATACTAATTGTATCTGCATAAGAACGACCAGAAGGGTAATCAAATATTTTTTCATCAGAAAACGAAATCTTTAAATTTATATAGCAGCCTGGCTTACCGCGCAGGCTGCTATGATACTTAATTATTTATTGTCAATAAATATTGTTTCAGAACAAGAGGCCTTACCCTCTCTATCTACCACCACAAAGAAGGCTTGTCCAGGGGTCAACTTCTGCATAACAGGATACAAGTCCACACCATGATATGGATTTGGAGCAACCCAATTATCATAAAGAGACTGAATCAATCTACCATCTTGATCAATTGCGTAGACATGCATTCGCATGTGTGTTGTCACATTGATATATATCACATGATTTTCTTGATTAACGGGATTAATGAAGGTTATACCCTGACATTCCTCTTTATCAACAGCCTCATGTCCTGTAATTGCGAATTGAAAGAGTTTGCCATCTCCATATTGTATCTTCACAACTGCATCCTCATCGCCCTCCGCATCATATCTTATGGCAAACGTGCCATCACCATAGTCCGGAACTTCCGTAATATTCTTAGAGACCGTAAAGTGCTTGCTCACCTCCGAGTTGCCTGTTTCTATCGAAATTTTGATATTCTCAATAGCACCACAACCATTATAATTCTGGATGACATATTGATATTCAGTAGGAACCTTTACATATCCAAAATCCGTATTATTCTTTGTACTACAAGAAGTCTTTCCATTCTCAATTGGAGTCCATTTTCCCAACAGGACGAACACAGGATCCGCAGGCATTCTCACAGTAACAATAGGAGAAAAAACATTTGCTGAGGGTTCTGTAATATCATACAACAACTTACCTCTCTTAAGTTTTACAACAATTTCATCGCCATATTCAATGCCGTCCTTATAAGAATTGCCACTTGCCATAGAAACAGAGGCCGAAACATCTGTCGGATCATCCACCTTTGCGTACCCACCCAACGAGAAATAAGCATCATCACATTGGTTCTTATAATAAATAAAAACCTCATCTCCTTTTAGGAAGTTGCGACAATTTTCAGCAATACTTGTCGTAACAGAGACAGTTTCCGACGTTGAATGAACTTCTAAACTTTGAGGTTTATAGACATCAGTGATAGAATAAACCATAGGTTGCTCACTTGTATATTTATAGCCTCTCGAACCCAACTCATCTTCAGCCGTCAAATAATACTCGAATCCAGGAGCCATTGAGAACTTAGCAGGAATAACCCCACAGTAACCATTACCATTCGGATAAAGCTCTGCTGGCATAAAATCATCCACAGAATTGAGTCCTCTATACATAATCTCTGCCAATCGCAAGGTATTATTATCTGACAAGTCAACACAAATATTAATAGGCTGACAAGGTTCTTGGACAACAGACACAGATGGTTCACCGAACAAAGGTGGATTATTAGGGAAAACAGTGATTGTCCAATACTCAGCATCGCCACCATCAGGAGAAGATAGAGTATAATTTCCACCATTCATCACAACATCGAAACGATACTCAACAACCGCATTTTCTGTCAACATTTCAGGAGGAACTGACGCATACCATCCATCGCCCTCAAAACTTGCCGTTTGAGTTGTCCAATCCTCTGCTGAGCCATTTTCCACATGGACGCGCACCTTCACTATTACATCTTGAACACTTTGACCTGCTGGAATATCAGAGATCACCACACCCACTTTTTCTGCTGTAGAACCAACAGGGACCTGTTTACGATCGTATTCTTCCGTTAATAGAGTACGCCGCACTTTAGCTTGTTCCTTCGGACACACCACATTATTCGTCGAGACACCATTTATTGAGATTTCCACTGATGGACAGTTGTTTGGTTCTGGTTCTATAGAACATTTATCCATGTCAATTGTCAACACATAACGTTCCGACAACAATTGCGCTATTTTTTCAAATATTGCATCATATCCACTGTTGTTCTCTATATCAATTGACACGCCTCCTGTAGAAGTTGCAATTCCATCAAAACTTTCATCCTGCTTAATGTCATTAGTTACAGGATCCTTATAAGTCAAGCCATGATTAACAATAGTAAAAACTTGGAAGCCGTTGCTACGCAACTTTTCAATCAAAGTCTCCTTATCGGACAACTTATAGGTTACATTTCTTGAACAATCCTTGGAATTACCATCATACAAAGCCGTTTCATCACCAATGAGAATGATTACCTTCTGACCCTTACCTTTCCAATACTCATCTTGCTTGTCAATCATATCGTACAAGCAACTATAGTATGGCTCATAGGAACCGCCAGCCTTCATCTCAGTCCACTTCAAAAGGAACTTCGCCCTATCCTCCTGTCGTTTCAAAGGAATCAGAAATTGAGAATCAAACTCTTTCTTAAAATCTTTCGGACAAGAATAAAAATTATCGTACCCAAATCTATAAATACCCGCACTCGCATTCATTTTGCGACCTATCTTTTCAACCAGTTCTTGTATATTTCTTGCCACTCCATCAATGTCATCTTGCATACTTCCACTAACATCCATCAAGAAACCTATCTGCACTGGCAAATTATTGTAATCCGACAATCGTTGTAGTTTCAAGCAAGAAGAAGAAACCTCAGAACCATCCACTTTTACTTGCAATTTATCCTTCGCAAGACCATCAACGAACACGCCATTTTGAGAATGAGCCGAAAAATATAAATTTAGAGTTTTAGAATATCCAACTTGAGAGAAACCTAAATAAGTAAGGGTTCCCACTGTAGAAGACAAATCTATATTACTAGGCAATCCTGCTGCCGCCCTTGGCGCTACAGTCTTCAACACATCAAATTGATTGATAGTCCACCCCTCACCTTCATAACTTTCATCAGAAGTCAACGAAAGTTTTACGGTAATACTTTTCCCGGCAAACTTAGTCACATCCACATACTCATCATACTCATCAGAATCTCCGCTTCGTTTACAAAGGTTCTCATAATTTTTGCCTCCATTGTCGGAAACAGAAACACGCACATAGTCGTGACCACTCTCTGTATGGAACTTTTCATTCAAATGGAGATAAACACGTCCATCTTTATATGTTGCAGGCAATACAATTTCCGGACTCACAATCTCCAAATTTGAGTTGCTACCATACTTTCCCGTCACGAGAGACTCTCCTTGCACAAAGAAACCATCCGACTTCCATTGTGACGCCATGTCATTTGCACCAACGGCATAAACTGGCATCAGACCACCTTTCTTTTGAGTTGGTCGAACTATCACCTTCTCAAAAACGCCTTTCTTTTGATCGACTTCTTGGGCAAACCCCTGCACTCCCATCGTGGTAGCAAGAGCCCATACGAACCAATTTTTCATTACTTCTTAATTATTTTTTTGTTAATAACGAAACCTCTATATTTCAATCGTAACATATATGTACCATCTACAAAAGCAGAAAGGTCTATGTTTTCGGACGACTTCTGACCATAAACTTTTCCATTCAGATCAACTATTTCAATGCTCTCCGCCTGATTACCATTCTCAATATGAAGAATATCTTTGTCAACCATTACCGTCACCTTAAATTGATTTACCGAATAGTCTTCAACAAGAGAAGCAACTTCAAATACAGCCTTCACCGTCGCTGTATCCTTCACACCCTTCAGCAAAAATGATCCATCCCCATTATCATTCAACAACTCGCCACTCAGTGTTCTGACTTCTCGTACCCGATAGCCAACCTTAGGCGACACATTCACAATACAATCCTCACCCCATCTAACTTTTTTGTCTGGAACAACTACCTGACCTTCCTCTGAAGGTTCTGCCTTAATACGGAAAGTTTCTATATACTTAACAAAAACACCTGGTTCAGTTTTAAAAGTCACTTCCCTATCTGGATTAGGATCCAAATCAGACCAAGCTTTTGTCGTCCTTGCTATATTATACCCACCAACATACAATCCGCCTTGTTCGTCTGTCAAATACTTATTAGCCCATGAAATATAGGGCCACAATATTGCCCATCGGAAATTCTCTTCTTTATCATACTTGGCGATCATCGCCGTTTGATCCTCCTCTGTAGTAGAATACAAATGAATATTTTCTGACAACTGTTCATCAAGAGGATCACAATGATATCCAGCAGTCTCATTCAAGTAAATATTACCTTTTCTGTCGAAGTTCACTCTGGAATAGTTACTCAAAAACGTAAAAGTCCCCATTGCCTCAAACGGATAACCTTTCCGCTCCTTACTACGAAAATCTTGTCCGAATTCTTTATAATGCAAAAGCAACCGATTGTCCACATCTTGGTCATACACCATCAAGTGATTATTGTCTGCCTTATATAAATACTGCGGAAGAAAAAGAGAATAATCCTGCACATATTTCAAGAGTTTAGGATACCCGTCCGCCCTCAACAAATACTTAGCGACAACTGCATCGTGTTCGCATTCAGTCGGGCTCAATAGAACCTTTTTTTCGGGATCCATATCAATATCCACATCCTTACTAAAAATAGCAGCTTTCAAATAGAGAGTATCATCCAAAACAGCAAACCAATTCTCCATTTCCTCATCATAGGGTAAATAGTAGCCAAAATACTCTTCATAGTATTCTTCGGTCACTGGCACCCATGGAACATCCTGACGTTCTCCACCAATAGCAAAATCCCAAGCCAACTTGAAATCAGACGTTATCTTTGCCAAATAGGCATCCCAACCACCGTGTGTACGAGTATCACTTTTTAACCGAAGCGTATCCAACCCTTTAAATCGCTCATCTATATAAGAATAAAAATAGATGTCTCCAGAAGGTGAGATATCAAACTTTTTCGACTCTATCGTTTCTAACATAACATGATCGATATAGGATCCGTCATCTGGATTTATTTTAATCAAAGTAGAATGAACTGTCGGGTCACAATCCTCTGAACAAAGGTAACCGAACTTACAAAAAACCTTTTCTTCCCCATTAAAACGTGCGACAGAAGATAATTGATGATCCTGATTAATAGAGAGTTCTCCCAATACCAAAACCTCACCTGTCGGCATTAACCAAATTTTTGAAATTCCACAAGCACATGTTCCCTCAAAATTGAACGTCCACAACAAATCTCCTTGCCTATTATATTTTGCGACATAACCCGCATTATAATAATCGGGGGCATTCAATTTTGTGCCATCAGGAAACAGAAGATAGCCTTGATATGCGCCACAAATATACGTGTTGCCCAAAGAGTCTGAGACTCCATCACGTAACTGGATAGAGCTTCCCCCACACATCATAGCATGAGACCACTCCAACTCTAGGCCATAACCATCATCTTCTGTCAGTATTTCCACTTCTTTTTGCGCAGCTTGCAAGGAAGCAAGGCCAAATAAGAATAATACTATAGCAATAATAAATTTCATATTGAGTATATACATTAATCAAAGAAACATGAAAAATTCTGATAAACACATGATTCGCCAGCCTTTTTCAGAATCATTCCTATCGCAAAGAACGAAAATAAAATTGTGAGTATACGTCGCATTACATGTACGTTTATAGTTCTATCAGAACGGACTTATGACCTACTCGAGGGGAAACACCTCAAGAGTCCCCAAATCGTTCTTTACAATTCTTAAATATGCATTTATGAAACACTTCTATCCGGGTAAAAAATCGTCTTGATTTAGAGTTTATTAGTCTATCTATCGGAAACACCAACTCCTTAGACATTTTCCTTGAGTAAACACTCAAAAAAACGTCAAAATCAACACAATACCCATCTATCAGGAAATCACATTTCTATTTTATTGAAAGTATTCATTCTTATTTCTTCTATGTTATCTTAATACAAGGATAAACCTAAAAAGAAAACGTTGCGAAATTAAGCGTTATTATCTAAAAAAGCAAAAAAAGACACATATTTTTTTAACTTTATGTAACTTCTTTTAAAAAAGTGCACACACAGCCGACATTTTAGTTCCAAACGTCTAAAAAAAGATGCACACACTCAACACTTTACATAAAAACCGAGAAAAAAAAAACAAACTTTTACATTTAACAAAAAAGGCAAAAAGAATCGAGCAACATTTTCTTGTCTATGGCTATCACCCCTATTTCACATCCAGAAATATTGCTCGCATAGTATAATTTACATTTATGCAAGATTACATTCCATGCGCACACGCTCAAATCACGACCTTCTTTCACCACAAACTTCTCAGTTTCGCCTACAAACGGATTCAACTCACATAGTACTATTTGAGTTCTGCCCAAGTATATAACACAACAAAAACTTGGACAACAATAGTCCAAACACATACCCCACTATTCCCCAACAATAACTGTTCATTTTAAAATCGCCTTGAGCCAAACTCCACATACTCAACACTAAAAACAAGACTATCAACACATCGACAAAGGAAACGGCTATAAGCAAAGACCTGATGTTAAAATCCAAGGCATTGCCCACATAGCAAGCGATAAAAAATGATAACAATTGAATTCCAAATACAATCGCAAAAACAATCGTCACCTTGGAATCATATTCACCAGGACACACCAATCCATGGTAGAGAAGAACAGAAAACAAATTTGTTAGAAAAACAAATATCACAGCCTTCCTCAACAATCTCATATTTAACATTCTACTATCGCTTCCCATTTTTCTTTCTAATCTCCTCCTCAGATATTTACAATTCCACCTTTTACCACCACAAATCTGTCGATAACAAAATCCCTATATTCCCCTACTATTCCGTTGGGAGCCATAGCTACAAATGGTTGAGACCTCAGACCAGCCACATCATCCAATTGGAATATTTTCATAAACACGGAGTTCTCGCATTTCACGGATAAACAGATACACCTTACCATCCGTGACGATCGGTGCACCTATCGGGCATCTTCCTTTTAAATTCAAAGGAGTACAATCCAGCAATTCTTTCTTATCTACGTCTATTATACCGATTTCACCCCCAGAGCGATTATCCGCATAATAGAGCCTGCGCCCATGCATTGTCACCAACCACGGTAGAATCTCATATTTCTCTCCCTCCCTCAACACAAAAATCTCGACCTCACCGGTGAACGGATTCAATTTACACATTTCTATTTTGGAAGAGACATAACCCTCATTCCATTTAGACATACAGCCATAAAGCATTTTGTCCTCTCCCATAAAAAAAGTATTAGGATAGTCACAATCCCCATTCAGTTCCCAAAGTTTATCTCCCGTATAAATGTCAAAGCCCTGGATTTTCCTAGTCGCCACTATCTCTTGGCTAATTACCACTACCACATTGTCCACTATGGGAATACAACTTCCACTTACTTCCAATCCTTTGTCTTCTTCCTTGTATTTCCATAACTTTTCACCCTTCTTAGTATAAAAAAGAAGAGTTTTATCATCCCATAATGGAATCACAAGGATAGAGGATCCTCGATTATACGAAGGGAGATAAAAGGAGTCTTGAGTTTCGACAGAAAAGCAATACTCATTTCCAAAATCAGAGAAACAAACCTTCCCCTCATTACTCGCATCATCATGTTCAAAACAACAATATTCATCAGGACTAAAGTAAACATTTCTTGGACCATATTTGGGTCGGATACTATCATTTCCAAAATGTCCGTCAGTGTACAAATAACGGTTCGTTTCATTTCCTCCTCGCACACCTTTCGTCAAAACATTCTTCTCCACGAAATAATCATCGTTTTCCGTAGCATCCAATACAACATTCCCCACATGAAGTTTGTCCTTAAAGGCCAACACGGGGAGTCCTTTATACAAGAAAAATTGTCTTACCTCGTTTATCTTTTCTATCTGTTTCATTGCCTACTCTGCTAATACAAAAATGTCATTAAATTGTTTTTTTCATTGTACTCTTCAATGATTCAGTACAACTTTCTCCAAATTTCAAAAAACTTTATCATCTTTGACTTTATCCTTTAGCACCTTGCTAAATCGGAGATTCCAATCGGCAGCGGGAATGCGCCTGATTGTTTTCCTCCATCGTTCTCACAAAGTTACTTATATCAAAATCATTCTCACCTATTGTCTTCTCGATTTTTTACAGATATCCAGAAGTTCTTCTTGTTTCACAACGGGAATATTTTGAACTACTTTTTCGTAGCAAAAAACGTCCGAGATGGGAGAAAGATCAAAATCCTCGTACATCTCTCTTTTATCAAAATAAAAATTGCAAAGGCCATAGATTAATTCTAACTTTGCTATTAGTAGAGAATAACAAAAATAAATTTTGATTCTTTTCGCCACAGACGATTCAGAATCGGCATACAATTCATTCTAACAACCTGAAAATGAAAGTTATTAAAACACTCGGTTTCATTACTGCATTTTTGGCTTTAGCCGTAGGTCTATTTTTTGCATACGCCACTCTAGCCGACTATCAACCCCAAGAGAAAGAGGAAATTTTCCGTTCCGAACGCTGCGACACGATAAAAGTGGGTGATACCATCTCCATCCTATCATGGAACATCGGTTACGCAGGCCTCGACAAAAATATGGATTTCTTCTATGACGGAGGGACAAAAGTCCGCCCAGAAGAGGAGGCCACAAAGAACAATATCAACCAAATAGCCAATTTTGTGGAGAAGAACGACTCCATCAACTTCATCTTCTTACAAGAGATCGACCAAAAGGCCAAACGTAGCTACTACTTCAACCAAGTGGAGGAGATAGACAAAAGGTTGCCGTCACACTCCTCTTACTTCGCCATGAACTACAATGTGAAATACGTTCCATTGCCTATTCACGAGCCTATGGGATCCGTCATATCAGGCATCAACACACTCGCCAACATCACCCCCCGTTTGGCAGAGAGAGGTGCCTTCCCCTTCAATTTCGAATGGCCAAGGAAAGTCTTCTTGCTAGACCGATGCTTTTTAGCCCTCTATTATCCGCTGGACAACGGCAAAGAATTGGTTCTCATCAACACCCACAATTCGGCATTCGACGACAACGGGGCCATCCGCAAGGCTGAACTCAACCTATTCCGCAACTTCTTGATGTCTGAATACGATAAAGGAAACTACGTAATCACAGGAGGCGACTTCAATCAATGTCCTCTAAACTTGAACACCGACTTTGGCAAAGAGCCGTTTGATTTTGACGACTACGTAGCCATTCCCGACACACTGCTTCCGAATGATTGGCACTACGTTTTTGACAATTCCGTCCCATCCAATCGCCGGGTTGTAGAACCTTATCAATACGGGAAAACAAAAATCACGTTGATCGATTTCTTCATCACATCCCCCAACGTGGATGTAAACTACATCAAATGTATGGATTTGAAGTTTGAGAATTCCGACCACAACCCCATCATAGGTTCCTTCACCTTGAAAAAAGAAGAGACTGCCGAACTCTCAAAAGAGGCAGATAATAATTAACGAAGTAGTTCAGAAAGAAATAATCCAGAAACTCACGAAGGATGAAAAAAATCAAACTAGTCATCAAATATCTCACTCCGCATTGGAAATTAGCCTTGGCGGCTCCCCTGCTCGTCCTGTTGGAAGTGGCGGCAGAAGTGATCCAACCCGAATTGATGTCTGAAATAGTAAACAAAGCGGTAGTCGGTGGCGACCAATCGGTCATCTTACCATTAGGATTGAAAATGCTCGTCACCACCCTCATCGGATTGGTTGGCGGTATTCTATCCATCTATGCGGCAGGGAAAGTATCCTACGCATTCGGAGCCGACATGCGGAAAAGTCTTTTCGAGAAAATCACCCATTTCTCATTCGAGAACTTAGACAAGATGGAAAGTGCGTCGCTCATCACCCGCATGACCAACGACGTGACACGCATACAACAAGTGGTACAAGCCTCCATGCGATTGCTCTTCCGGGCTCCGTTCCTTTTCATCGGAGCCTTCTTCATGGTTCTTTCCATGAACGCAAGCATAACAGGCATCTTGCTTGCCCTGCTCCCTATCCTACTTTTCTGCATCATCTCGATTTTGAAACGTTCCTACCCGCTCTTCATGAAGGTTCAAGAGAAGACGGACAAACTCAATTCCGTGACCCAAGAGAATTTGGCCGGAATACGAGTAATCAAAGCCTACGTGCAGGAAGAGGGCGAAAAGAAGAGGTTTGCGGAAGCCAACAACGACTTGACCGACACGTCCCTCAAGGCACGAAAAATCATGATGTACATGATGCCTTCGCTATCCCTCGCCATCAACATCGGCATCGTCCTCGTCATCTGGGTGGGAGGAACAAAAGTGGATGCAGGCGAAATGAACATCGGTGAAATCATGGCTTGTACAAACTACCTCTCGCAAATTCTCATCTCCCTCATGATGGCCTCCATGGTTATCATGAACATCACCGAAGCCCAAGCCTCCTTGACACGAATACAAGAAGTTTTGGAGACCCAAAACCGTCCAGACGACGATGGCGGAGATTTGAATCTTGAGAGAATAGAAGAATTAGAATTCGACAATGTCTTTTTCAAATACGAAGGAAAGACAAAAGAAGAGGAAAAAGAGGTGGATCACATGGCATTGAAAGGCATATCCTTTAAACTAAAAAGAGGTGAGACCTTGGCCATCATCGGTGGTACTGGTTCTGGAAAGACGACCCTTGTCAACCTTATTCCAAGATTTTATGACGCCACAAGCGGAAGCGTAAAAATCAATGGGAAAGACATCAAATCGTATAAACGCGAAGAGATCCGCAAGCAGATCGGAACAGTCATGCAAAAGCCGCTTCTCTTCTCTGAGAGCATAGCGGAAAACATCAAATGGGGCAAAGAAGATGCCTCCGACGAAGAGATCAAAGCCTGCTGCAAAGAGGCTCAAATAGACGACTTCATCTCCTCTCTGAAAGAGGGATACGACTATATTTTGGGACAAAGTGCCAACAACCTGTCAGGAGGTCAGAAGCAACGCATCAGCATTGCTCGGACGCTAATCCGCAAGCCAGAACTCATCATTCTGGACGACAGCCTAAGTGCCGTCGATTTCAAGACGGAAGCGGCCATCCGACATGTCTTGACCGAATTGGATTCCACCAAAATCATCATTGCGCAACGCATCAGTTCCATCAAGGAGGCCGACAAAATCCTCCTTCTGGAAAACGGCAATATGGTAGGCTACGGCACTCACGAGGAACTCATCCGTGACAACACTGTTTACCAAGAGATTCTCAACTCCCAAACCAATTAATCCATCCATCTAAAATCGAAAAGAATTGAAAGCACTCAATAACAACGGACCACAACGACGGATGAGCGACATGGCACGCCCCGTTGAAAAAGCAAACGATTCATGGTCAACCATCAAACGACTATTCTCCTATTGGAAGAGTTCCCGATGGAAACTAATCTTCGTCATGATCTGTTCGACGGCAGAGGTCGGGCTCCAACTTTTAGCACCACTCCTCATCGGAAAATCAATCGACGAATGCATCAACTTGGCTTACCAAGAAGGAGGCTCTGTCGATTTCGAAAAGCTCCAATGGACGCTAATCGCTTTGACGCTCGTCTATATTGGCAGTGCGGTTTGCAGTTGGCTCCAAGAATACTTAATGGCGATTGCCTCCCTCAACATCGTACGGACTATCCGAGAGGAGATGATCGAGAAACTACACACACTAAGCATCCGCTTCTTCGACACGAAACTCAGAGGCGAAACCATGAGTCACTTCACCAACGATGTGGAACTCATCCGGGATGCGCTCGGGCGAACGGTCATCCAACTCATCAGCAGCGTATTCACCCTCGTCGGAACAGCCTTTCTCATGCTATCCCTTAGCCTCGAGCTCACGGGCATGGTGTGTCTCACCATCCCATTAGTCATCCTGCTCAGCAAATTCGTCATGACCCGTACCCGAAAGTTCTTTTCGGAGCAACAACAAGCGTTGGGCAACTTGAACGGAATGATTGAGGAGAATATCGTCGGCATGAAAGTCATCCGAAGTTTCGGACAAGAGGCTAAACAGACAGAGAAATTTGACCAACTAAACAAGAAACTTCAGGACACAGGAAGCTCCGCACAAATCTATAGTGGTATTCTCATGCCACTTATGCGAGTATTGGACAACCTATCCTACATCATCGTCACCATAGCAGGAAGTTTTCTGGCATCCAGAGGGTCCATCACAGTCGGAGTCATCCAATCATTCCTACTCTACTCCCGCAACTTCCAGCGTCCAGTGAACCAGATTGCCACTCAATTCAACTCCGTCCAATCAGCCATTGCCGGTGCGGAACGAATATTCAAATTACTGGACGAAAAGCCAGAAATTACAGATAAGGCAGACGCAGAAATATTAGAAGGAACCGTCGGAAGAGTTAAATTCGACCATGTGACGTTCGGTTATGAAAAGGGCAAACCTATAGTAAAAGACATCTCCTTCACAGCAGAGCCAGGAGAAGTGATCGCCATCGTAGGAGGAACTGGAGCAGGGAAAAGTACCCTCATCAATCTGCTCACTCGATTCTATGACATAGACGAAGGCAGTATCACCATCGATGGGAAAGAGATCAGCAACCTCACCCAACATAGCCTCCGCAACGCATTGGGCATCGTCCTACAAGAGCCGTTCTTGTTTTCAGAGACCATCAAATATAACATCGGATACGGAAAACCCGATGCCACGGAAGAGGAGATATGCCAGGCAGCCCAAACCGCCAACGCCTATCATTTCACCATCCGCCTTGCCGATGGTTTTGAGACCGTGCTCCACGAACAAGGAGAAGACATCAGCCACGGACAACGTCAGTTGCTCACCATCGCACGAGCTGTGCTTGTCAACGCACCGATTCTCATCCTCGACGAGGCAACCAGCAACATCGACACCCGTACGGAAATCTTGATTCAGAAAGCCATCGCCAATTTGACGCAAGGGAAAACATGTTTCATCATCGCCCATAGGCTCAGCACCATCAAGAATGCAGACAAGATCCTTGTAATGGAGAATGGCAGAATCGTCGAATCAGGCGAACACGAAGAACTCATTCAAAAGGGAGGAGTCTATGAAAAGATTTACAGTAGTCAATTTGAGTAAGAAAAATTCATAGAAATTTAAAGGGAAACGGATTGCACCAAAGAGATGGAACAATCCGTTTCTATTTTTCACATATTCATTTACGCTTTATTTTTCCCGACTCCGTCCGTTCAAAATGATCGAGGAAATGGATTTCCTTAGGCATTTCATAAGGAGAAAGAGTTTTCTGCAAAAAATATTCCAATGCAAACGTAGGATATGGAAAGCCCTCTATCTTCAACACCACCATCTGACCATATTTAGGATCGGGGAGTCCGACAAAGTAAAACGGACGAGAAATAAGGGAAGCCACCTTTTTCTCCAAAATCTCGGGATGGACCTTAACCCCACCCGTATTGATGACATTATCCCAACGTCCCTTCCAAAGAAAAGAGGTTTCTGTAAGTAAATCAACCACGTCATTCGTCACGAAAGGTTCCGAAGAGAGATAATCCGCAGAAATGACAAGGCACCCTCTATCATCTTGTTTAAAAGAGACGGATGGCAAAGCATGATAAACAAGCATACCATCAGTAGAGAGATCATTCAAATCAGCCAAAGCCACATGGGAGACAGTCTCCGTCATTCCATAGGAAACATACGTATGAAGGGAGAGAGAACGTAACCAATTGGCATCTTCCTGAGCAAGAGGAGAACCTCCCACCAAAAGATTTCGCACATGAGACAAACGGGAGGCACCATCACTAGAACGTCTCAAAGAATAGACCTGCATAGGCACCATCGAAACCAAATCGAAGTTCCCTTGTAATAGCGGAGCCGAAGATGGCTTTTCAAGACAAAGATTACAACCGCTGACCAAAGCTCGCACTACCATCATCTTACCCGCAATGTATTGTGTAGACAAGCATAACAGAAGAGAAGAGGTCTCCCCTATTCGAAAAAAATCATTAGTTCGGCGAGCAGACTCACGCATGGTATCCTTTGACAACCGGATCGGCTTAGGAGTTCCCGTCGAACCCGAAGTATTCCCCATTACAAAATCCGAATCATCAAACCAAGCCAATAAGAAATCCGCGAATGCATTATCTCCGTCTGTGATGGAAAGAAGGGATGCACTATCCTTCAATCGTTCCACCTCATAACAGACACCATTAATTTTCAAGCTATTTTCTGTCATAACAACACGATTACTACACAAAGATATATGCTGTCGTGGAAATAGAAAAGAGAAATCAAAAAAGGGACGAGATAATCCCGTCCCTAATTCAAACTTATTCAAAAATCCATTACATCTTCACGACCTCAATTGTACCTTGTCGCGTCTTACCATTAGGCAAAACCAACTCATAGAAGAAGACGCCAGGATCGGCCATTGCTCCATCATAAGAGCCATCCCATCCCATGCCCTCGTGTACTTTCTGTCCGTAACGGTTAAAGATAACCACATAAGCATTAGGCATAAACACGTCATTCATTCCATCCCTATCATAAGGAGTAAAGGCCGTAGGGATGAAGTTGTTCACGTTGATGCTGAGGACATTGGAAGACATAGACGGACAAACGTAGTCAGAGACAACCACATAATAGTTAGCCGAATCGCTCAAGTTATACAAGAATTGTTGCATATACTTAGCCTCCGTTGAATCCGTAACATCAATCAATTCATCATCATTTTCCAAATGGACAGACTCAGAAGTCTTCAACGTTCCATCAATATCATACCTATTGCCAAAACGAGCATCGTAGTTACCTACCACACGATACCAATCGATATGGGACGGCTTTTGATCCGTATTGAGTATCAACTTCGCATTGTCTCCCTCAAATAACGTTGCAGGAGCAGGAGGATCAGATGTCAACATCATCGTATTCGCATCGAACCTACGATGGACATCCAAGACGATGGAAGAAGAGACTTTCAAACGCTCCTCCCTAAACAATTTAGCATTCAATTCCGAGCCGAAGACTTCTACAGAATCCGCACCCACAGGGAATGTGAAGCATGCGCCGAAGTAGGAATCCAACGAATTCGTCATACCACACTCATTCTCGGCATAGTAATAGAGTGAAAGCCTATCCGAAGCAGTGAAGACAGAATCCGAAGTGGTGTACTTGACACCGTCAATCATCCAGCCCTCCTCAGTCAAAGGATAACCCATGTCATCGATGCAGACACCGAACTGAGTCAAAATTTGATTCAATGGCAAAGAGTCGTACTCGCAGACAGAGAAGTCACCCGACTCCATGCTGATTCTTGGTTTCTCCCTCAAATCCAAATAAGCAGAGGCCGTATCCGAACACAACGTAATGGTATCCATCGCCACGAAATAGTACAATCCCGATTGACTACGTCTTGTCAGATTTATCAACGAATCCCTATTTCTATTGTAGGCGTCCCTATCTGAATTATAGAACTTTCTTGCATTCGTATTCGGGTTATCACTAAAGACCAACGTTGAATCAGAGATGGAACCTAAATAGCAATCATACGTAAACGTAGATGGTATTGTCGTAATCGAGCCATCCCAATCTTCGATGAACAAGCTTCCTCGAGCCACCCTGACATTCTGAGACCACAAACTGATGGCAGTCGTATCAGAGACGCACGTCGTCAACGAATTTGCAGCCAAAGAGACAATCGTCTTCGGAGCAGAAACCATCACATACATATCGAGAGAATCACGGTTACCGCAGAAATCGCTCACATAGACCCGAACGAATTGCGATTCGGAGATTTGAGTACCTGCCGTTGGGAACTGTTGGATTGTCAAATCATCCGTCTCCGTACAGTTATCTTGAACGATGGAACGAACTGCAGAAGAGAAGTCTGGAATTTCGAAATGACAACCCTTGAACATTATTGCCAAAACCGTATCCTTCCAATTATCAGGGAAGTCGAAATATGGATTAATCGTATCTACCACCGTGATGGTCTGAACCAACGGCAAACTGAAGTTTCCACAAGAGTCAACCGCTTGCCATGTCCTCGTAATCGTATAGTTGTAGTAACCACAAGAATGAGGGTCTGTCGAACGATCGTTTGTCTCCACCATAGCCGCCAAGATTTCGCCCTCCTGACAAGCATCCGTAGCATACACCTGAGGTGCCTCAGGGATATCATCCTTACAACCCAACACCAGATTCTCGACCTCCGTAGTAATTACAGGCGCCAAGGTATCCACTATCGTAAAGATTTGGTCGCAAGATGAACGCATGCCTTTCAAATTATAGATGAAATAAGTACGCTTCACCTCTTTTGTACACTTACCTGAAACCGTATCTACAGAACCAAATGTCGAGAAGTCCAAGAACTTCTCCAAGACAGCAGAACCGCCAGCCGCCTTAAACTCGCTCCATGTAGAGTAAGGAGCAGGCAACTCCTCTATACAAGAATATACCGTCTTTTGCAAAACTGGACACTCGATCGGAATTTCCACCAAATTGGTGATATGGATATTCTGAGAACAAGATGTATCGTTTCCTGAAGCATCAACGAATGTCCAAGTAACCACCGTCGTCGTATCCAACGCAAATGGAGCCTCCAAAGCAAGACCATCACTACGAGAAGGAGTTCCGAATATTTCACCGTCACAAACATCCATCACTGATGGATTGACCACCATACCTTCTGCCACCACCTTCTCGTAAGGGACTTCATCGCCAAGTTCCGTCCATACGATAGCGACATCCTCAAATATTGAGCAATCAACCGGAGGTGCAATTGTATCCTTAATTATGACATACTGCTCACAAGAATCCTCCTTCGTAGAATACTCACTGACGAACTTCCAAACAATTGTGTCTCGACCAATCTTATAGACATCCGTCATCGCTTTTCCACTAACTCTTCTGCCGATGCCCCAGATTGTATCATTTGTACAAGCATCCAACGCAAACGGTGTATTGATGTTCAAATCCTCAGGTGAAATCTCGCATACATTCAAATCCAACGCCTTCACAATTGGTGTGTTACGCAAAGAGTCACAATCAAATTTAGGAGCAATATCACTCTGCAAGAAGACATACTGCCTACAAGAATCTGTCTCCGTTGAATATTCACTCTCAAAGTACCAAACAATCGTATCACGACCTACCACATAAGAATCTTCCATGGATCTTCCACTCGTCCTTCTTCCCACGCCTGGAATAGGAACATTCGTACAAGCATCCCGTGCAACTGGAACATTGACATTCAAATCAGCTGCAGAAATCTCACAAACTCCGTTCAACACCTTTTCGATTGGCGAGTTATTCAACGAATCACAATTGAACACAGGCTTCAAATCGCTTTGGATAAAGACGTACTGCTCGCACGTGTCATTCAATGTCGAGTACTCGCTATCGAACACCCAAACAATCGTATCACGACCTACCACGAAATTCTCTTCCATCGTCTTTCCGCTCTTCCTTGTAGGAACACCTAAGATCGTATCCTTCGTACAAGCATCCAATGCAAACGGTGTATTGATGTTCAAATCGGATGGTGAAATCTCACATACGCCATGCAAAACTGTATCAATTGGTGCATTGTGCAAAGAATCACAATCAAACAACGGTTTCAAATCGCTTTGGATGAAGACGTATTGTTCGCAAGTGTCATTCATCGTCGAGTACTCGCTATCGAACACCCAAACGATCGTATCGCGACCTACCACGAAATTCTCTTCCATCGTCTTTCCGCTCTTCCTTGTAGGAACACCTAAGATCGTATCTTTCGTACAAGCATCCAATGCAAACGGCGTATTGATGTTCAAATCTGCTGGAGAAATCTCACATACACCATGCAAAACCGTATCAATTGGCGCATTGTGCAAAGAATCACAATCGAACAATGGCTTCAAATCGCTTTGGATGAAGACGTATTGCTCGCACGTGTCATTCAACGTTGAATATTCGCTATCGAACACCCAAACGATAGTATCGCGACCTACCACGAAATTCTCTTCCATCGACCTACCGCTCTTTCTCGTAGGAACACCTAATATTGTATCCTTTGTGCAGGCATCCAACGCAAACGGTGTGTTAATGTTCAAATCGGCTGGTGAAATCTCACAAACGCCATGCAACAACGTATCGATTGGCGCATTGTGCAAAGAGTCGCAATCGAAGACTGGCTTCATATCGCTTTGGATGAAGACATATTGTTCACAAGTATCATTCAATGTAGAATACTTGCTGTCGAAGACCCAAACGATTGTATCTCGACCCACAACATAACTATCCTCCATAGACTTGCCGCTCTTCCTTGTAGGAACACCTAAAATGGTATCCTTCGTACAAGCATCCAATGCGAAAGGAGTGTTGATATTCAAATCAGCCGCAGCAATCTCACAAACTCCATGAAGAACCGTATCAATTGGTGCCTTATGCAAAGAATCACAATCAAACACAGGCTTCAAATTAGAATTGAGCATCAACTTTTGATCACACGTAATCTGATTTCCTGTTCTATCTTGGAAGATCCAATGCATCTTATACAACTCACCGACCTTGAAGAGTTCGTCGTCCTTAATTCTGTCTGCCATATCCTCAGACCAAGACAAAACGCCTTTGACCTTTCCGTCGCAATTATCGTCAGCTTCGTAATCGTTGAATTGGATGTTTTGGAAAGGAACTTCGCAAACTCCATCAACAACCTGAACTAATGAATCAGGATCGATAGTAAGACAGTCGAACACAGGGAGCGTTGTATCCTTCAACATAATAGCCAACTGACAAGAATCCGTTTGAGTAATGATGTCCTCACCATATTTCGTAAAGATCCAACGGATATTGTACTCAGTATCCTTCTTAATGTCTGTTGTCTCTGTCATAAGAGTCCAAGCCTCCGTTCCTGCCAAAGAGATCTTCATTATGACAGAATCCAACGGAGTAGAGGTGTTCGTCTTACAGTCAACATACTCAGCCGAAGCATTCATATCAAGACGTGTCAAACTATCCCGAACATCTTTCCATGTCAAATCTTGACAAGCCTCGATGATAAATGTATCATCGCCATTTTGAGGACAATGGATATCGAACTTCTCATTGTCATTTACCGTCACCGTCTGTAAACATGTATCAGAAACATTTCCTTGGACATCAGCCGAATACCAATAAACCGAAGCGACACCG
The DNA here is from genome assembly GCA_017961765.1 of Paludibacteraceae bacterium. GTDB lineage: Bacteria > Bacteroidota > Bacteroidia > Bacteroidales > Paludibacteraceae > RGIG10190. Next base: position 42,337 of record JAGCWQ010000023.1, read on the forward strand.
ATAGCAAACGTTGCATTTATCGGTTCTTCTGTCACCTTCTCGAATTTCTCTCCATCCAATGAATAGAAGATGTCGGCAACTGAGCAATTATCGTTAGCCGTTGCTGGGGTCAAGACCATATCCATAGAACATCCGCTCGTCAAATTCTCGACGATTGGTTCAGGACAGACAACAGATGGCCTTGTGCTATCATTTGCCTGTACCTTTTGCTCACATTCCGCACGATTTCCAGCCTTGTCTGCAACCACCCATACCACTTTATAAGGATCCTCACGAACCGGCATAGAGACTACCACTGGTGTTGCCGAGTAAGCCACATAAGTTGTATCCGTAGAGAAATCTTGGATAAAGTAGCCATACGTGAAGTCATCTGGATTCTTTTCGCAATTATCCGTAGGTTGGAACTCACTCAAGGCCACTGACATCTTAGCCATACAATCCACGGCATCCTTATCTGTCTTAGCCACCGTCTCGGTTGGACAAGTGAACTCTGGAATAGTCACATCGCCGATACGAATCTCATACTCGCAAGAAGAATCTGCCATAGCAGCCATCTGGTCTGTCTGCTCTACTGAGAAGACCCAACGGATTTGATAATTCTCCTTCAAAGCCAACTTAGCTACGTTCTTCAAAAGTGACCAAGACTCCTCCCCTTTCTTCCTAATATAAACAGTCTCGTTTATGGTTGGATAAGAGAATCCTTCACAATTCTTCAAGAACTCAGCGTATGGTTTATAACTTGCTTTCGTCAACGAATCAAGCAATTCTTCTCCTGATGGAGCTTCGCATGTTTGAACATCGAAGACCTTATCCTCCTCATCATCTGGACAAGTCACCTTAAACAAGAAAGAGTCACGGACGATAATCGTCTGGATACACTCAGGAGACTTCAAGTCCTCTTTATCTTCAGCCCACCAAGTAATAGTATACTTACCAGGCTTGAAGGTCAAGTTAGCATCGACCTCGTTATAGATCTTTGGACCAGAGGCCTCACCATCGTCGAACTTGACAGTGAATCCATAATGATCCACACCACAATTGTCCGTGAACACACCTGTTGGTTCATGGAGCAAGAAGGTTGTATCACAAGAAGCTGAAGTAATGAAAACATCGTAATCCTCCATCTTGGAACAATCCGCTTTTGGATTCTCCACATCCTTGATTCGGAAGTCCACCGTACAAGAGTCTTGAACCTCAGCAAAGTAGTCACCCTTCTTCACATAAACCCACTTAATCTGATAATCAGTTCCATATTTGAACGGCGTAGATTCCATCATTTCCGTCCATGTTACACCTTGATTGGAAGAGATATAGATAGTCGAATCCAATTCAACCCTCTCCTTCGTTTCTTCTCCGCCCTCACACTTCGTAGCCGATGCCTTTGGCCAGTGGTTAGACTTGTTCAACAAAGTATCCTTAATGCTATTCTCCTCGCCTTTCCACAAGTAATCATTGCCAGTATCACACCAATTGAAGGTAATGTCAGCAACAGAAGAACACGTCAAGTCAATCTTACGTTTGTCATTTACGACTACCGATTGAGAACAAGTATTACGCGCCTCGTTTCCAGCCGCATCCTTCACGCTCCATGTGATTTGGTAAGTCTGACCCACGTTGAATGTTTCCGAGGATGCTACCGTCCAAGACTTCATCGCAGCACCGTCTATCGAATAGGAGAAGTTGAAATCGTCATCTGACTTAGTACAGATATCGCTAACAGCCTCTTTCGGAGCCGACAACGTATAGAGAACATCACAACCATTCTCCACATCCAACGTAATCAGGCCATCTACCTTTTCACAATCGAAGAGAGGTACACTTGTATCCTTCACGACCACACTGATGGAACAAGTACGCTCAAGCGTCTCCACATTCTCGCCTTCTTTCTTGAAGAAATAGATGAGATCGTAAGTCGTTCCATATTCAAACTTCACATCGTCCGTAAGATCTGCGTAGGAAGTAGCACTCCTCTCCTTATAGGTAATCGTCGGAACGATTGTTTCCTGTTTATTGTTTTTACAATCCAAATATACGGCATTCGGTGTTTGATCATCAGGAATCAACGTCTTCACCCGACTCCATTCAAGAGTCTCACATTCGTCGATGATAACATCATTCAAACGTGGACAAGTGAAGTTAAATCCTGTCTTATCCGTAAGTGTGTAAGTACGCACGCATGCCTCTGACACGTTATTAGCCGCATCCTTGGCAATCCAAGTGATTTTCGTCTCACCCAAATTGAACTGATAACCAAATGCGTCATTGTATTCAACAGCATCAGCATCTCCAATCTTATAGGTGAAGGTAATGTCACCCGAACAATTGTCCTTAACCGCTGGAGCGACGACAATCATGGTCGTATCACAGTTTGCAATTAGCTGAACTGAAGTATCCTTAGGACAGTTGATTATCGGCTTCGTCTTATCCAATGCCTTCACCGTTTGCTCACACTCAGCACGGTTGCCAGCCTTATCCTCCACTGCCCATACAACCACGTAAGAGTCATCACGCACAGGCATGGAGACTTTCACCGGCGTCGTAACATAAGGCACATAGACTGTATCCGTAGAGAAATCTTGTATGAAATAACCGTACTTGAAGTCAGCTGGATCCGTTTCACAATTGTCCGTCACACCAAAGGCAGACAAATCGACAAACATATCAGCCACACAATTCGCATCCGTCTCGGAAGTTATAGCCTCCGCTGTTGGAGGACAAATAAATTCAGGTTTCGTGACATCCCCAATTCGTACTTGGAACTCACAAGTATCAGCCAAGGCAGCCACAAAATTGGTTTGCATCGTCGAGAAGATCCAACGAATATCATAAACGCTCTTCAAATCCAATGTAGTCAACGAACTCAACTTCTTCCATGCCGTCGTTCCCGACTTCTTGGCATATACGGTTTCGGTTATCGTTGGATATTCATCGCCACACTTCCTTATGAATTCTGCTTTCGGCTTGTAGGAAACGAGCTTCAACGAATCCAAAATATCCGTACCGCTTGGCGTCGTACAAGCTTGAACATCGTATATCTTATCCTCCGTATCTGGACACGACACCTTCAACATTGCCGAATCACGAACAACAATCGTCTGCTCACATTCAGGAGACTTCAAATTCTCCTTATCCTCAGCCCACCATTTAATGACATGGACACCAGGGACGAAAGTCACAACTCCGTCAGTTGCATTATAAACCTTGGCACCCTCTCCCGCATCAAATTTCAATTTGAAACCGGCATGATCTGTACCGCAATTATCAGAGAAGACTCCCACTGGTTCACGCAACAAGAAGGATGTATCACAAGCCGTCGAAGTGATGAAGACATCATAGTTCTCCATCTTCGTACAATTTGCCTTAGGGTTCTCTATATCCTTGATCTGGAAATTAACCGTACAAGAATCCTTCACCTCTGCGAAGAAATCACCTTTCTTTACATATACCCACTTTATTTGATATTCATGGTTATATTTAAATGTTGAAGATTCCGTTAACTCCGTCCACGTAGAACCTTTGTCGGAAGAAACGTAAATAACAGAATCCAAATCGACAGCTGTCGTAGTCTCACTACCATCCTCACACAACGTTGCGGAAGCCTTTGGCCAATGGTTGGACTTTTTCAACAACGTATCCTTGATACTGTATTCCTCATTTTGCCATAAATAATCCTCACCCGTATCGCACCAATTGAAGGTAATGTCAGAGACAGAAGGACATTTCAAATTAATCTTACGCTTGTCATTAACCACAATCTTTTGTTCACAAGTATTACGAGCCGAGTTGCCTTCCGCATCCTTCACACTCCATACCAAAATATATTCCTTACCCACTTTGAAGGTCTCCGAAGAGGTCGCCGTCCATTGCTTCTTCGCCTTGCCATCGATGGAATAGAAGAATTGGAATTCATCCGCATTTTTAGTACAAGTATCCGAAACAGCCGCCTTCGGAGCCTCCAACACATAACTACTGTCACAAGCATTGACCACATTCAATGTAATTATATCATCCACCTTATCACAGTCAAATATCGGAGCACTTGTATCCTTCACAGAAACACTGATAGTACAACGTTCCTCCAACGTCTCTATGTTTTCACCCGACTTGGTAAAGAGATAAACCAAATCATAGGTATTACCATATTCAAACTTCACGTCATCCGTAAGATCTGCATACGAAGAAGTACCACGTTTCTTATAAGTAATAGTTGGAACTATTGTCTCATCCTGATTCTCCTTACAGTTCAAATAGACTGCATTCGGTGTTTGTTCCACTGGAATCATCGGCTTCAATGTCTCCCAATTTATCGTCAGACAAGTATCGATAATGACATCTTTCAAATCTGGACAAGTGAAATTGAATCCCGTCTTATCCGTCAATGTATAAGTGCGAACACAAGCCACAGACTTATTGTTGGCCTCATCCTTTGCAGTCCAAGTAATCGTAGTTTCACCCAATTTGAAGGTAAAATTGAATGGTTTCTTATACGTTCCAGTCTTTGCAGATCCATCAACAGAGGCACCTTCAATCTTATAAGTGAATGTGATATTTCCCGAACAATTATCCGTCACAGCAGGAGCTGTTATCGTCATTGTCGTGTCACACTGAGTCGTCAACTTGATTGCCATATCAGCAGGACAGTCGATGATAGGCTTCGTATTATCCTTTACGGTAACTTCATTTTTACACTCGTCTCTACGATTACCCGCCTCATCTTTTACGACCCAAGCGATTACGTATGGATCTTCTCGGACAGGCAATTTAATGGAAGCCTTTGTTGTTTCCTTCTCAAAGAAGACGGTATCCGTCATTCCTTCAAGATCCTCGACAAAATAACCTATGTCAAATTTTCTCAAATCTGAGCCAGAACACTTATCCTGAATATTCAATGTACTGAGTTCCAACTCATACGTGGCCTCACAATCTTTATCCGTACTCGTTGTTTTCACAGTAGCATCTTTAGGGCAATCAAACGTTGGCGGTGTCACATCGCCGATTCGGATTTTGAATTCACACGTATCCGCCAAATCCGCCACATAATTAGTTTTCTTAACGGAGAAGACCCAACGAATATCATAGACGCCCTTCAAATCCAACGAAGAGATTGAAGACAACAACTTCCAACTTGTTGCCCCCGACTTCTTGGCATAGACCGTCTCTTGGATTGCTGGATAATGAGAAGCATCCCAACATTTCCTTGCATATTCTGCCTTAGGCCTGAAAGAGACAGCTTCCAAGGAATCCAAAATTGCAGAACCGCTTGGAGTCGTACAAGACTCTATATTATAAATCTTATCGTCATTCTCTGGGCAAGTCACCTTCAATGCGGCCGAATCACGAACGGTTATTTCCTGATCACAAGACTCTTTTGAAATATTATCCTCTTTATCAAGAGCCCACCACGTGATGGTATAAACACCAGGTTTAAATGTCAAAGTGGCATTCTCTTCGTTATAATCCAAGACTGGAGAATCCGCACCATTCTCAAACTTCCACTTAAACGCATAGCCATTCAAATCACAATTATCCTTAAATACCCCCGTCGGCTCGCTCAACAAGAAGGTCGTATCACATTGCGACTTGATGAAGACATCTTTATGCTTCATCTTCGAGCAATCAGCCGTAGGTGACTCCGTATCCGTAATCTTAAAGCTTACCTCACATGAATCGGAGACAACCTCCGTATAAATATCCTTCGGAGTAGAGTAAACCCATTTGATTTTATATTGGACACCGTATGTGAACATCGTCAGATCCTCGACAGGGCCCCACTTACCATTCTTATCTGGATAGAAATAGACTGTTGAATCCAAATCCATCTTAGTGGACGGTTTTCCGTTCTTACAAACTAGAGCACTTGCCTTCGGCCATTGGTTCGGATTCTTGAGCAAAGTATCCCGTACACTGTATCTTCCAGCATACTCTGTATACCAATACTGGTAGTCACACCAATTGAACTTAATGTCATTGTCGGAAGGACACACTAAATCGAAGTGTCGCTTATCTCTTACACGAATGGTTTGAGAACAAGTATTCTCTGAAGAGTTTCCATCCTTATCCTCTACCCTCCATACAACCGTATAAGAAGTACCCACATTCAATTTTTCAGTAGTACCCGTCCAAAGTTTCTCCGCCTTGTTTCCGAGGGTATAATACCACTTGAAATCATCCTTATTTGTCGTACAGACATCAGAAACAGCATTTTTTGGAGGAATCAATACATAAGAGGTATCACAAGCCTTCACCACATCCAAAGTAAGTATCGCATCCATCTCGGAACAGAGGAATGTTGGAGATTCCTTATCACCAATATAAACAGAGATCTCACAGGTCTTCTCCTTTGTATTGATAAAGGAACCCTCTTTTTTATAAGTGAATCGAATGTTATAAGTCTTCCGTGCTTGGAATTCCGTGCCATTTTGCACCGAAGAATAGTTAGTTGCAGACGACTCCTTATACTCTATTATTTCCGTAGCAAGAGTCGTTTTCTTCGTCACACAATTAAAGAATGAGGTTCCTGTAGGGAGAGCATCCAAACCACTTAACATTGGTTTCAAATCACTCCATTTCAACTTGTCAGCACAAGTCTGGACATGAGGATTTAAATTCTCTGGACATAGAATCTCATAGTCTTCATCATCATTCACCGTGATTTCTTGCTCGCAAGTTGCCGTATTATCCGAAAGGTCTTTTGCCGTCCAGACAATCGTATGCTTACCCACCCTCAACGCAGGGATAGTGATAGTTGTTGTATGTGTTGGCACAAGCACTTCTGCCTCACCATCTATGCTATACGAGTATATTATCACATCATCACAGTTGTCCGAAACCGTGAACTTACTCTTCGCCACAGTATAGGACACCTCACAATTACTTGTCGCATCCAAGGAAACAGCACCTGGACAAGTGATTGTCGGATTCGTCTTATCCTCTACAGTAAGGTCAAAAGAACATTGATCCTCATTCCCCTTAGAGTCAGAGACATACCACACAATCGTATAAGTACCCTTGTTCAAATTTTCATTTTGATTCGAGCCATAGGTGAATGACCTTCTAGGTTTGAAAACAACACCATCCTTCCTAATTTCATACGCATAAGAGAGTTTTGTGTCACAATCCTTCACCTCTGTCGGCTGATATGTTTTCATATTGAACGTAGCCGAGCAAGCAGAGGCATTAGATGCCGTCGAAATAGTCACATTGGAATGACAATTGAAAGATGGCGCTGTCTTATCCTCCACCGTTACGACAAAATCACAAGAAGCCTCCTTGTTATCATTATTCCTAAAATACCAACGGTAGGTATGAACACCTATACTCAAGTCTGAAAAAGCAGCTGTTATTCTAGCCTTATCAGCAGAAGTGAAATCCTTCTTATAAACTTTATTTACCTTATCAGGATTATTATTACTATTCCACCATGTGGATGTTCCCGCTGGACCTGCCTCTTTCAAGTACCGTGCCTCTACAATTTCAGGTGTCGAATTATTCTCCGTAATCAACGTTTCCACACCGCCTACCACTGACACCAATTTGTACGGATAGATTTCCGTCTGTTCATGCGAAACAGTACCATGCAAGGCATTATAAGCATCCAAATCTGCAGGCCCAGCACCAGGACCCACCTTTTCTTTTTCATACTTCCAATAATCCATTCTTGCTTTTGGAGTCTCCGTATAACTATAGGATGCGCTACAATCGCTTGGATCAGATGCGACTAAAGTCTCGTCTGCAGGGCAATTAGGCACAGGTTTGAAACTCTCCACCACCTCAATCTCCTGTTGACATCTTGCAACATTGCCTGCTTCATCCGTAAAGGTAAAATGAATGATATAAGTTGCTTGTCCTGCATCGCCAACCTTGAACTGGTACTGCTGCAATGCAGCATCATTGGCTATTATATCATCGCCAATTTTCACTTCGACATTCACTTGGGTTGGATCCGTACAATTATCGCTTATATCTTCAGCAGTTGGGAACTTCAACTTTCCTGCCAGCGTATAGATATAGCCAGCACCTTCTCCTGCTCCCTTCCTTGCAGAAGCATATTTCATGTACTTATCAGAGGCGTTCTCACCCTTATCTGGATTATAGTTCACCAAAACCGTAGCGTTCTCAAACTTGCTACAATCTATTGTAGGAGGTTCATTATCCAACAAGACAATGCTTGCATAACAATATTGTGTTTGCGTCACGATATTGTCTCCCGCCTTAGTGAAGGTCCAACGGATATTATATACCTTATTATATAATAAGGTTTCATTATTCAATGGCTTATAAGTCGTTTCCGTAGCCAACTTGTAAGAAAGCGTAGGCGCTATGACAATATCCGTAGAGGTGCCACACTGCGTATAAGAAGCCGTAGGGAATTTAGCCTTGAAATCAGGATCAGCAGCTTGAATCTCCGCCCAAGTCTTTCCATCGCAGACATTGATTGTATCGTTCTCTGTCAAGGAAGTATTACAAGTCAAATCAAATGGACGATTATCGTTAATCTCAATCAATTGCGTACAGTAAGCCGTGTTTCCTGCCGTATCTGCAAAAGCCCACAACAAGTAGGTATTTCCCACATTATACAACATTGGCACCTTATCCGCAGCTTCATACTTGTTAGGGTCTTTGCCTGGGTTATCTTTACTTTCCTTATAGCCATAGAAAGTTACCGTCACTCTTTCCTCTTCCGTGATTTGAGAAACGTCAGGAACATTTACCTTTATATAGGCATCACAAGCATCCACATCCCTACTAATAGATCCTATTTGGCTACAATCCAATGTTGGAGGGATACCGGCAATCACTTTCACCTTGTAGGAACATTCCACAACTTTTTCACAGCCATCTGTCAACTTATAGATAACTGTATGCGTTCCTTCAGCCAAAGCAACGGTTGAACCCATCGTCTTATTTTTTCCATCCACGATAACCTCTATCGTAGCCGAACCACAAGCTACAGAATAAGAAGAGGAAGAGAGAACAGGAAGTTTATAATCTCGTGTATTCGGATCAGAATAATTTGGCCCCAACTCCAAAACCACATCCTCCGTCTCTGGGCAGAGGATGGTTGGCATTTCCGGATTTTCCACTTCCAATTCTATCTTGAATTTCGCCTTACAACCCAAGTTATCGATTTCTACTTCAGGCGTATATTTTTTATCAATTCCATTACATGCTTTTGATTTGTCGACATTCAAGGTCGCCTCCCACTCTTTCGTTGATTTAGTGGCATCGGTCCATGTATATTTATAGCCGAAGCCATTATAAGGATTAGGCAATGAGGCCTCTCCTACGACTTTCTCCCCTAAGACTTGCAACTCAACTGATTTATCATTGTAGTACACAAAATCAGCCGCACACAATCGTCCGGTAACCGAGGGAGCCTCCAACTTGAATTTACGCAAACGAGGGTCTCTGAGAACCCGAAAATCAAAGTGCGTCCTACAAATCTCCGAATTTCCTGCATTTCTTGCGATAACCTCTATTTTATATTTCTTCTTATTCTTATCCTCCGAAAAATAGCGATGTTGATTCATCCATTCTGTATCCAAATAGACATTGAGACCTTGATCATTTGATTTATTAGGGTTATACTTTTTATGGAATGCCGAGTTCTCATCTTCTTTTTCCGAGAAATCCCTCCTTACATCAAGTTCAGTGATTCCATCACCATTCAAGGAGTCTCCCTCCGGTCCATAGACCAACCACTCATAATTTTTATCTCCATAATAGGAATCCAAAACATCCGTGTTCAACAAAGTGAAAGGAAGCTCTGTTTTATCCGCCAACAAACAAGCCAACGTATCACCACCAATAGAGACACAAGCATTGTGGGCACAGTCTTCACCAACAAGGGTAAATTCGACTTCAGACTTTAATTCTTTACCTTGAGCATCATAACCATAAGAAGAAGTGACCCTATATAACCCTGCCCCGATTTTCGTCATAGGTATATCTGCCATGACATTGACCGAGACATAATTTCCTGAAGTCGGATCCAATTGTTGTTTCGGTTGATATTTGATACCAGGAATACTTTCCCACTTTCCATTACTTTCATTATACATTTGCCACGTTATCTGCTTACCCGATGCGAAACCAGCCGTAGCAACCGTCACGCTATCACCTACACAAGCCACACGCGGAGTCACACAAACATTTTCAGACTCGAAACTGATAAAATCTATGGCGATTTCCAAACAATTAGATTGTTGCAGAATAAAGTCGATAGAAGCATTAGCATTATCGAATCGAGTAAAATATCCCCCCAACTCTATATCCATCTTATACAAGACACCTTTCTTGAAAGGTCTGCCACTTTCAGGTCCCCGATTCTGCTGTTTCGCCTCAATTTGGGGCTGATTATTGCTCTGTTTATAGGTTTGAAAAACCAACACATTGGAGGTATCATTATAAATAGAAGTAGACAAATATTGGTCGTTGGCTTGGTTTCCATATTTTCCATCCAACTTAATATCATTGAATACTGGAGAACAACTCTCCTCATTAGAAAATTTTGCATACACCCTTACAAAAAGGCGGAATGGCCCCTTCTTGAAATAGGGACAATTATTAAAATCTATCGTAAACTTATGATTCTCATTAATAAATAAATAATTATTATCCTTGCCTTGCAAAGCACGAGGAAGAGAGCCAAACTTTTTCAAAAACTCAGCATTTCCATCCACTTTACCTGCCGAATTGAATTTCACTCCGTCTGGGAATTGGTGAACCAAACAACTCTGAGTAACAGGGTTACAAGAGCCATTATAATCGAAATCCGTTCCGAAGATATATTCACCTGTAGCCGCTTCTCGACAAATAGTAGACTTACAATTAGTTGCCGATGCCAACTCTTTGGTAACCGTAGGCGATGAACTTGGGTATTTAGCCACACCGACCGTCATGCCGTCGCCACTAAACTCGGCACTTTCAACACTACAGTGTCCCAATGTCGTCACCTTATACTTTTGCCCATTGACGAACCACTGGAACATACCGTCCTCACCCACGTCAAGACCTGTCACCTCCAACTGGACAGGGTCGCCCTCACAAACTGCATTAGTACTTGACGTAAGCGTCTGCCCATACGCAGAGAACGATGCCAGCACAAACACTGTCAAAAAAACAACTGATACCCTAT
>JAGCWQ010000180.1 GCA_017961765.1 Paludibacteraceae bacterium
CATGAAGATAGTGACCGATCCGAGGGATACGGAGGATTCGTTGCCGACAAGGCGTTATGTCATAGGAGAGCTTGATGCCAGCTCGATGATGGGTTACTTGTTGACAGTGGCCGGGGAACTCATTGACAAGTTTAACGAATTGGGGGAAATTGACAATAGGTACCATTACATCGCCGAATTGTTGGAAATGTATTACAATAACCTTAGCAGCGCGGATCCTGCCGAAGTCCAAGAGGCGGTGAATTATTTCATATCTTACGTTAAGCAGTACCTCAATTACTACATTAATAAGGACACACAGTTAGTCGCATCTTACGACAGACAGTATGTCCCATTGCTGCCGATCAAGTCGAATACGTCATTGACCGACAAAAGGGGTTGTCAACTTGTAAAGAATGTATACGCGTCATCTGTGGTGGCGATTGATGACGAATCCGTCAACCACTGCAACGGAGGCACCTCAATTTTCAAGGTGTCGCTTGATGGCGGGGGCAACGATATAATGTACTACGCATTCCGTTTACCGAAAACGGAATATGGTTATAAACAATACCCGTTGAACTACGTGAAAACCGGGAGGGAATATCAGATACCGCCAGGTGGAACCGAACAAGTATTGACATTCGAATACGACGTGATGGATTTCGAAGGCGACATGGAGGAGTTCTCATTCACGGGAAGCGGTTCGTCAACTGATCGTGGCTTCAGGTTATTCAATTACGCGACTAACCCGAATCTATCCGGTAACACGATGCGATTAGGACAAGTGCAGACTGACACTAAACTCGTGTCTAACGTGGTTGATGACGAAGGGCGGGAGGAAAGCGTTACGACACATGGATACGGTAATACCGGTGAGTTTGAGTTCGGCGACAACAGTACGCTTCATAGCCCATATTACATAGTCACGATAACCGACGACAATTGCCGTGCCATCTCGTCGGTGTATGATTACAGTATCGTCTCGGCATTGGTCGAGACAGGACCAATGAATACGATGGTCAGCGACGGTACAGAGGAAATAGTTGATCCATCAACCGGTGAGACATCCCAAAGAAGGAAATTCAAGACATTGACGGATTACAAGGTGGCTTTCTCTCTCTATGGCGGGGATGATGTACCATACTATTTCAAGTATTTCGATTATGATATGTCCGCTTGGTTTGAGATTAGTGACTTGAGTGGTGTGAAGGCCGAGGGGAAGTTAAAGGCGACAGGTGGAAATACCGTTGATAGGCTGTTCATGACCGTAACTGAGACGTTCCAAACGAGGCTTTTAAGTCTTATCAGGAGTTTCTTCACACAGAACCAGGTTAAGCTTGGGACTATGGTCGAGGTTAAGGATGTGACTGGATTGAGGCATATCTGCAATATTGATAGATTCACAATAACGTCATGGTACAGTGTCACGTGGGAATTGAACGGTGACGATGAGATTGGCTATTGGCCGGACACAAGCAATATACAAGATCCGGACGATATAGACAATGCTGACAGGCTAAAGTACTATAAACCGTCTGAGTTGGAGAGAGCCTATGTCTGCGATGTTTGCAGTGTGAATAGGTATAATGAACAAACAGGTCAGTACGTTACTGAGAGGGAAGATCCTAAACCACTTCCGGAGAAAGAAAGTCAAGGTTACAGATTCGCTGGTTGGTACGACGAGACACAATACCCTCCTGTTTTGGTGACGAGTGGTGTCTCAGATAATCCGGCAAAACTCGTGATGTATAACGGCGAAACCAGGAGCTATGTATTCACGGCTCGATGGGTGACATCGGCATCTATAACTTGGCTATGTACCGGTGGGTATTGGAGCGACAATACAAATACTCCGTATGTACAGTCATTAGGAGTGTCTGATATCGATGTCCCGCAAAGCTGTCCTAATGGCAAACCTATAAAGACACAGTATGTCTTCATGGGTTGGCAGTCCGAGGACAGTACTTCTGTTGTTATAGTGAACGATGTCAATAACGATACATATACTGTCGCGACAAGTGATAATTGTACTGTTTACCCGATATGGGAAGAAATCGTAACTCATATTGTCACGTTTAATGTTTCCAGAAACGGAGGTATATGGTTAGGTGGGGGTAACGAAGACCGTATAGTGTCAGGGGAAGTTGGCACGTTGGCTATCATGGTTGATCCTACCCACAACAATCCTGTCGCATATGAATTTATCGGATGGAACAAGGAGTCTGACGCTACGACAGGGGTTGACGATGACACGATAGTAATTGAGGATACAGACCAGACGTATTATGCTATCTACAAGCATTATGTCGCTGTCACGTTCAATGTTGCCCGGAATGGAGGTAAGTGGCCTACGTCAGATAGCAACAATGATTTAACGATGTTAAAAGATGAGAATACAACCGCAACGCCCGAAGAGTCGCCGGTTCATGGCACATCACCGGAAAGCTATCGTTTCGTTGGATGGAACACGGACTCCGATGCACATACCGGTACAATGCCTCCTTTGAACGTCGGTGTGGAGAACATTACGTATTATGCTATATTCGAATACGTACCGGCTGTTGTCTCCATTACGTTCAATGTTGCCCGGAATGGAGGTATGTGGGATGATAATACGACGTCCGACATTACGATGTCTAACGTCAATGAGGGTGATAGCGTCCAACCAACAAAGACGCCAACTCATCAATATCCTTCAAGCTACACGTTCTTGGGTTGGAACACTAACAGTAATGCGCATACCGGCACAATTGGTCCTGTAACTGCCGGAAGAAGCGACGAGACATATTATGCAATCTATGAACAGGTGTCCGCCGTGGTTACGGGTACGTTCAATGTCGCACAGAACGGTGGTAATTGGAACAATGATCCGTCAGACACGTCAAGCGTCTCGATAACGGAAACGCAAGGTATTGAGGTATCGCCAGGTAAGACACCAACACACCCGGATGCGGAATACAGTTTTGTTGGGTGGAGTCTTGACAGTAACGCATCAGATGGCAGCATGCCACCTATTTACGCAGGTTCGACCAACCAGACATATTACGCAATATATAGGCAGACGATAAGCACTATCAAGGTCACGTTCAATGTGTCACGGAATGGTGGACAATGGTACGGCTTGAGCGGTGGTGAGGCGACGGATGACTATGACGTGTACGTTAATAGGGACACATACGTGACTTGTGACAGACGCATCGTGCATAGTGACGCGTTGACAAATGGTTTTGCCGGATGGTCAACCAACCCGAATTCTACGACAGGTTCAGATACTGTCCTTGTTGGGAACACTGACGTTACGCTATATGCGATATTCATAACCAAGCAATGTCTGGTGACGTTGACGGATATCTCATATGGCAACAACTTACTGGTCAACACTACGATTGACAGCAGTTTGAGGGATGTGTTATTCGTGCCGCAAACTGACGGTGGCAGTCAAGTCTACTGCTACAATGGCGAAAATGGCTATGTCTACATTTACAATGTGAATGGTTACACGAAGATTGACTTGCAATTGGGTGTAGAGAACCAAACCGTAACAGGCTTATTGTCATACTTTATATACTCTGACAGAAGTTGGAGGATAAATGAACTTAACAGTGTTTTGACAAAGTTCAATGTCTGTTACGAACAAGCAGACAGTAGTTATGTCGTCACGCATGGGAACGAGCTTGCATATGGATGGGATGGTGATTACGACAATACGCAGTTGTATGTTTGGTTAAATGATTATTCGGAAACGGAATATGCTAACCTCGTGTCTGTCGGTGGAAACGAGACGCAGAACGACGGAGAAGTGTTCATGTTGGATGCGTTCGTCGTAAATAACGAAGTGGAGTTCCATTGTTATTTCAACGAAGGGAACATACAAGACGTGAGATTGATGTTCGGCGATCCTTCCGACGCAGACAAGTCGTCATGGCTTACGTTAAGATACAGGGATGATAACGATTACGACATAAAGTCCGGCGTGGCCATGACCGTTACGCTTGCCGATGGAAGTACGCACGATGTTATCGTAAGGTTGGTTAGGGACGCTAATCTGCCGTAATGACGTTTTGTTATATTTAAGGGATGATGGACAGTTATTCAATAAGGCTCGGAAAGACTGACACGGTTTTCTCTTTGAACCGCGAAAACGACTTGGACGTGTCGATTACGCAGACGTCCAAGCCGGTCAGGTACCTTGATGTCAAGAGGACTGTAGAGCAATACGAGAGGTTTGTCTTGGAACGTTCTATGTGCAACAAGTATCGCTTTATTGTGACGATAGTCCCGTACTGCACTAACGTTTTGTTTAATACGTTCACCGAGATAGTCAAGGACGAATGCGGCAATAATCCGGTTAGGGTGTTCGATAGTTCTACCGGACAGAACATCAGCGGCAATGACGTATTAGGAAAGAAAAACGGGGTGACGAGGCGTGATATGATATTGAACACCGAATACTCCCGTAAGGAGATTGGTTATACATATCATCCTGGCTATGATATGTTCGATAATCACATTTTCCGTAATAAGTCGTTCAAGATAGTCAACATACCTAAAAACAAGTCAACCCACGATGAAACGTTCAATACCATCAGGGATTTTTATAGGACACCGGATGGGAATACGGTGAACATGTACATTCGTAAGAAGCTGTCGATGGAGCCTGTCAATGTTAAACGCCACTTGTACGCCGGTGACGACTTGCTTGACATTGACGAGAGTGTGAACGCCAACTTGATTGAGGAGAATGGTTGGTGGGGGTTCTCGAACCCGTCGACGATAGACGGGAGGAACGGAAGGGATAAGACCTTTGAAGTGTTGGGAATATCGAGGGTTGACAACAGCAGGGAGTCGTGTGAGTTTGTCGATATGTACCCTGACAGGACATTGTTTTCCTTCAATCCCAGGTACAACCAAGTAAAGCGTAGGTTGGAATATAACTGGGATATTTTTCTGACTTACCCATACAAGAGGGTGGACGCCGTCGGCAACGGCTTCAACTTATTTAATGAACACGGATTGCTAGCGGCGACTGTAAGGGTCATTGACGGAGTCTATGGCGACAAGGTGATCATGGTTAGGAGTTTGGCTAAACATGGTTTGTCGAAAGGGGACTTTGTCCTTCTCACGGCGGAAAACGCTACTAAAACGTTACAATACAGGTTCAGGGTAGTCAACGTTGGGGATCTTGCACAAGAGCAAGCCGATTTTTACTTCTACGTGAGGTATAATGATTCCTTTTCAACCGCTTTTACAGATAGTGGACTGCCAGTGGACGGGAACGATTTTAGGTTTGCCAGATGCGTAGGCGAAAGCCAATCGGAGTACTACATACGCAAGTTCAGGAAAATACCTAACTTTAAGTTCAGGAAGAGGAACCTGACAGATAGTGACACCGGCAATATCGACAGTTACATCGACGAGAACTGCAAGGACGCAGAGAACGGCATGATGTACCCATTGGACAAGGAACAGTACAGACCGGCATTCGCTGGGAGTGTGTATACGGACGAGACGACGCAGGTCACGTTCACCGATACGGTTGATATAACAGGCTTGGTTGACAACATGGGTAGGCCGTTGACGGAGGTATATGTCACGTTGGTCAAGAGGAACAAGGGTTCTGACAAATGGTACAGTGATGACGCTCATGACATGTCCGATGTGGAATTCTCCCATTGTTTTGGACCTCTATCGTGTGGACTGAAATATTCGCAGAGAGAAGGAGAGTTCATTGATGTATCGGCGAGGAGAATACAGAACGGTGACGTGTGCATGATGTTCAGGGCTTATGACAGCGACAACATGTCTACAAAGGTGTTTGACGACGACATTAATCCGGAGGATGATGACTTCTACGGCGACTTGGTCGAATTTAACGTGAACGAGTGTGCGGAGAAGGTACTACAGCCTTTCATGTTCCGTTTCAATTCTGCACAGCGTGAGCTTCACAAACATGACGGCAATGCTCTTTTCGACAGCGATTTCGTGTATGCCGAGATGATGCGTGACGATTACTCGTGTTATAATAGTACCCCCTTTCTTGTTAAGGACGTGAAGGCGAACGATACTTCAGGTGGGAGTAAGTTACCCGACTATTTTCGTCCTGAAGGATATTACTACCAAGCCCATTACAGGATACCCGTCCGTGGGTTTGGCGAAAGTGTCAACCAATCGTCCCATTATGACGTAGAGCCGGTATCTGTCTCTGTCGTACAGGAAGGTGATATATATATTAAGGTGAAGACATCTGTTAGGCACGGTGCGTCTGTTGGTGACATGGTCTCCCTTTTCGATGACAAGAATGGTTTGCGTTTCGATTTCAGCGTCTCTTATTCGGATGGTTCCCCGTATTTTCTGATGCATCCCGTTGGGACGTGGGATGATATTAGGAAGGCGATTGATGATGCCTACACTGATTATGGGACTGCGGCTACTAGATGCGTATGGCTTGATGTGGCAAATCTGGTGGAAGTTGGTTTCTTCAAGGTTAGGCTTATCAATCATGACATACCGTCATATGCTGTCGAAGCTGGGGAAAACGTTTACCTGTGGCGTGATATTCTTGGTGTTGGGGAGGCTGACGCGTCTGTGTTGCCTGAATATGACTACGCCAATGACGCGTTTTATGTGTCGAATAACGTCAATTTCTACCTTAAGAGACAAGATCCGTTCGGGTATAACGGGTTGAGGCGTGATAACGTGTTCCCTAATGACATATCGGGCAACAAGAAGAAGGATTCAATACACACCTATAAGACTGAGGATGACATAGTATGTTAAAGAGGGTGATAAACATAAGCGACGTTAAGTCGGACGTGGAAATATTGCCGGTGGTGTCATATGAGTTTGACGGCATGGTTGGCGATTCGTACCGTGATTGCGATATCATAAGGGTCATGTATTCAGGCGAGGCCGTCTTGACCGTTGATTCTAAAATAATTTTCATGTCGGAAAGGACGATGCCTAACGACGACGGCCTTACGGAGACGGTATACCCCCTGTCCTTGGAGTGTTATCCGTCAGGTGTTAATGGGGGTAACCGGAGCTTCAGTGCGATTGTCGACAGGTACGTCGGGCTGTCGATTGAGTCTGGTTATGTAGTGAATGTTGACGAGGGTGTCGACATGACGTCACCTACATACCCTTCATCAGTCCCTATTGATGATAACATCGTCACACGTTATTGGTATCTCTACTTCCATAAGACACACTTTTTCCCGATTGGCATTGATTCGGCGTTTCCACTATACATTGAGGTGAATGATACCGGTGAGACGGACACTTACTATGTCGGGAGCGAAATCGGAAAGACAGTTATAGAGGTTATGTTTGACGTGTCCGCCAACGGCGGTGTTTGGATGGATGGTTCATCAGCACCAGTTAGTACGTTAGTCACCGAAGGCAATGACGTCTACCCCCCGAAAATACCGGATAACGACAAGTTAAGGGGTTGGAGCAAGGATCCACGTGGTGAAAGCGGTATCATTAGTAAGGATGTGGCAATTGTGGCTGGCACCGATAGCGTCCGTTATTATGCCTTATACGACAGTAATTCCGGGTATCAAATGGGTACTTCCCATGTAAATGTCACGTTCAACGTGTCAAGGAACGGAGGCAAATGGTCTGACAACTCAACAATGGAATACCAAGTTGAGGATATTGCGGAGGGAAGTAACGTCAACTTGCCAAACGCACCGGTTGCCCCGTCAGGAACCGTATTCCTTGGTTGGAACACGAACCCATTTTCTGACTTCGGTTATCCACAGGTTGTCTATGCACCTAATGTCGACACGACGTATTACGCCATATACGGACAGAAGCCGAAGGTGTCAGGGCAGGTCGTTAACAAGAGGTGTGTCAGGTTTAGACGGGATGACGTTAACGGTATGGCATCGTATAACGCGATGTTCCCGTCAGAAGGCGAAGATGGTGTAGACTTAACCGGTGTAGCATCGTCATTGACTTGTTATAGGGATAGCCTTATCTTTGGTAATGACAGCACTGGTTTTACGGTTGGTTTATACAAACCGAACATATCCATATCACTCCCTTTATCCCAGATGTTCTCGACCGGCACGTTCCTTGATGCGTCGCTTGACATTTTTGCGGCTAACGAGATGGAGAAGTCTATCAACAAGGTCGTAGAGATGGAGAAGGA
>JAGCWQ010000181.1 GCA_017961765.1 Paludibacteraceae bacterium
CAAGTCTATTCCCGCAAACAAACGTTTGTAGTTGCTTATGGATTTGTCCGCGATCATACGTGTCGTGTCGGCGCTTTCTCCATTCAATAGAAGTTTCTTCCCCTTGAACTCGTCAAGGATCTCGCGTAGCAGCAGCGTCTTCCCGACACGTCGAGCCCCAAATATTAGCATCACCTTTTGTGGCTTGATTCTTGCTGCTATTTGATGTTTTAATGTTCTTTCTATTGCCATACCTTTCCCCGTTGTTGCGATTTATCTGCAAATATAAAGATATTAAGCGTATTATCCAATTAAAATATAAATTCCTTCAGTCCAATTGAACGAATTAATGTAAATTCCTTCAGTCTCACTGAACGAATTAACGTAAATTCATTCAGTTGCATTGAACGAATTAACGTAAATTCTTTCAATTGTGCTTGTTTTGTCGGTCGTTTGTTAATCGCTCATCGTAGAGACGCACGATCATCGTAGAGGAGCACGGCCGTGTGTCTCTGCAAACGATGTGGGGAAATAACAATCGCAAAAAAAAGAGGCGAAAACCTTCCGATTATCGCCTCCCAGTTAAGGAAAAAGTATCCTGAATTTAGTTCTTTTTGTAGCAGTTGAAGATTTGCTCGATGAATTGGTTGTCCATCTTCTTTGTGAACAAGCTGACGATGAAGACAACGACAAAACCGCCCAACATAGCTACGGCACCGCAGTCGATAGGGTTGAGCAACGAGTTGCCGAGCATCATGTTCACTACCGTCAGTCCGACACCCCAGATGAAACAAGCCCATACGCTTGGAACGGTCACGCCCTTCCAGTAGAGACCGAGCATGAATGGAGCAAGGAAGGCTCCTGCCAAGGCACCCCATGAGATACCCATCAATTGGGCGATGAATTGAGGTGGATCCAAGGCAATCATCAAGGAGATGACGATGAAGAAGATGATGAGGACACGCATAACGATTACCTTGCGCTTCTCTTTCTTCTCTGCCACTTCCGCATCGATCTCACCACCTCTTACCTCTGTTGCATCTGCCTTCTTGTCACGGTAGATGATATCCAACGTCATGGTGGAAGAAGAGGTCAGCACAAGGCTAGCCAAGGTGGACATGGAAGCGGAGAGCACCAACAAGACAACCAATGCGATCAGAATGTCAGGCAACGTCTCCAACATGGATGGCACGATGGAGTCGAACGCATATTTGCCCTTGAGTTCGTTGAAGGCAGGCTCTGGGAACAAACGTCCGAAACTTCCGAGGAAGTAGCAACCTCCGGCTACAACCAAGGCGAAGATGGTGGAGATGATGGTACCACGCTTGATGGCAGCCTCGTCTGTGATGGAGTAGAACTTTCCTACCATCTGAGGCAATCCCCATGTACCCCATGAGGTGAGGACAACGACACCCAACAGACTAAGCGGGTTAGGTCCGAACCAAGAGGCGAAGTCGCCCGGTTGGAAGTTGGCATACAAACCTGACTTGTCTGCCAAATCGTGGGCAGTAGGGGCTTGCTCCGTCATCTTGTGGATGGCCTCCATCAAGCCACCTTGGTTGTTCAGGATGACGCAGGTGATGGTCACGATACCGAAGAGCATGATGATACCTTGGATGAAGTCGTTGACCGCCGTTGCCTTGTAGCCACCTAAGATGACATAGACTGCTGTCAAGCAAGCCATGGCGATGGCGCAATAGGAGTAGGGAATGCCGAATCCCATCTCGAAGAGCTTGGAAATACCCACGTAAACACCAGCTGTGTAAGGAATCAAAAATACGAAAGCGATGACGGAAGCCACGATCCGAAGCATTTCACAGTTGTAGCGCGTGCCGAAAAAGTCGGGCATGGTACGGCTTTGGATGTGTTGGGTCATCAATTTGGTTCGCTTACCTAATACCATCCAGGCGAGCAGGGAACCGATGATGGCGTTGCCGATACCGATCCAAGAGGCGGAGAGTCCGTACTTCCAACCGAATTGTCCGGCATAGCCTACGAATACTACTGCGGAGAAATAGGATGTTCCGAAGGCGAACGCTGTCAACCACGGACCGACGGCCCTTCCTCCTAATACAAATCCTTCGACGCTGTTGGCCTGCTTCCGTGAGTTGATTCCCACACCGACCATGACCGTCAGGAAAATAATGGTAAGAATGATTTTTACTAACATGATATTGTTTTTATTGTTTCTTTATTAATTGAACCGTACTTGCATCTGGCACATGATGGCGTGGTTGTCGTCCTTGACAAAGCCGTTTTGGGAGACGTAGGCACTCTTATATACGTATTGAACTTGGAACCTACATTTCTTGTAATACCACCATTGGATGCCGAAAACGCCCTTCTGTTGGTCCATGTCAAGGTCGGTGTTGAAATCGAAGTAGTCAACGGATCCGATCAAGTCCAACGTGCTTGGAATGAGAGCCACGCTACCGGTAACGTATGCGCCACGGCTATCCACTTCGTCGTCCTTACCACCCAAAACTTCACCATGGACATTGACCCATTTCGAACGATAATCTACACCGAAGCTGTAGCGGTTCCTGTCGTAGTTTTGGTCAAGTGCGATGTTGGGGTTGTAGATGGAGGTCGCCACGGCGTGACCACGACCGTATTGGCCTGATGCCACGATGTTGAGCCCCTTGACAGGACGCCACTCCAAGCGACCGATGAGATCCTTGGCGTTGTTCTTATCCTTTCGGTTGATACCTTGTCCATTCATCACTTGGAACTCGTAACGGAATTTATTTTCGCAAACCATACCGAATAAGGAGAGACCCAAGTCACGTCCATATTGCACGCCGAACAAAGGGTCGCTACCGCAACCGGAGAGGTAGGTGACACCTTCGGAATAGACGTCGATGGTCTCCATGGAAGTCGGAGACATAGGGTTTTCGAGGGTATAGGCGTTCTTGAATTGACCGAAGCGGACGAAGAGCGCCTTGTTGTTTGTGATGCGGAAGTCTGTGTAGAACTCCTGAACTTGCGAATTGAAGTCGTGCATGAAGAGGAATGCCCAACGGTCGTTGATCTTGGCGTCTGCCCAGAGAAGCGTCCTCTTTATATCGAATGTGTTGGTGTGCTGCTCGGAATTCCTTTGGTAGGTATAGCCCGCTTGTGCGTAGCCGTGCAGTTTGATTCGTTCGGAGATGTCTGACAAGGAAATGTTGGCTGGGATCTCCTCTTTTTTCTCTTTAATTGGTTCTTTTGACAAATCTTCCACTCGAAGTGTGTCGTCTTTCATGGTTCCGTCGGCTCTCTTTTCGTCGGCTTGTGCGTTCGTGCCAAGCAGGATCGGCAAGAGAAGAAGCGGAATGAAACGTTTTTTCTGTCGATACATTTTATTTTTATTAAGTTAATATTTTCTGTCGCTGATGGTTGATGTGGGTTCTCCTGTTTGAACTTGATTTTTGTATTTGCCTCCCTTGGATAGTTCCCCAAATAAGGCAAATTAGGGTTGCCCAAAACCTTGCAAATTTAAGGTTCAGAATCGGATATTCAAAAAAACGAAATAAAAATTGCTTATTCTGCCGAAAGGTTTTGCTTTAACAAATATTTGCGATAAATTTACAAGTCAATTGGAATTATAGTCGACAACAAAATAAATGATATTATAATATAAAGATGTTAGACCAAAGCGAATATTTACATCCTGACAAAGAGTGCCTTTCAAGAGAACAGATTGAGGCATTGCAGGTAGAGAGATTGCAAGCGACAATCCGCCACTGCATGAATTCTCCTTTTTACAAGAAAAAATTTGAAGAGATGGGCATCAAGCCCGAAGATATAAAAACAACGGCAGATGTGCGCAAGTTGCCTTTTACGACCAAGCAGGACTTGCGAGACAACTATCCGTTTGGCTTGGCGAGCGTACCGTTGGAGAAATGTGTGCGTCTTCACTCTTCCAGTGGTACAACGGGAAATCCTACCGTGATTCTCCATAGTCAAAAAGATTTGGATGAGTGGGCTAATGCTGTGGCTCGTTGTTTGTGGATGGTGGGATTGCGTCCAAGCGATGTTTTCCAAAACTCATCAGGTTACGGTATGTTTACGGGTGGTTTGGGATTCCAATACGGAGCCGAGCGTCTGGGTATGTTGACTGTTCCTGCCGCAGCTGGTAACACGTTGCGTCAGATCAAATTCATAACGGACTTCGGCACGACTGCCATCCATGCTGTTCCTTCCTATGTCACCCGTCTCAAGGAGGTGATGGACCAGCAGGGCATCGACCCTCGCAAAGATACGAAGCTTAAGATTTTGGCTATCGGTGCAGAGCCTCACTCGGAGGAGCAACGCAAGCGTATCGAGAATATGTTGGGCGTGAAAGCATACAACAGCTTCGGTATGAGTGAGATGTGCGGTCCTGGTGTGGCCTTCGAATGTAAAGAGCAAAACGGTCTCCACTTTTGGGAGGACTATTATATTGTTGAAATTGTCGATCCTGAGACTTTGGAGCCTGTTCCGGACGGAGAAATCGGCGAGTTGGTCCTTACAACAATTAACCGTGAGGCGATGCCGCTCATCCGTTACCGTACGCGTGACTTGACGAGGGTGCTCGGCCGTACTTGTGCATGTGGACGTAACCACATCCGTCTCGACCGTATGAAGGGACGTTCCGATGATATGATGGTGCTCCGTGGTGTCAATATCTTCCCAATCCAAATCGAGAAGATCTTGATGCAGTTCAATGAGCTCTCTACGGACTACTTGATTACTTTGACGACGGACAATGACAACGACAACATGACGGTAGAGGTGGAAGTTGTTGCAGGCTTCGATTTGACCGACGTTGCCCGTGTGCAACCTTTGACCAAGGAGATCACACGCAGGTTGAAAGACGAAATCCTCCTTACGCCACGTGTCAAATTGGTGCCTCTTGGTGCGCTTCCTAAATCAGAAGGAAAGGCTGTCCGCGTAAAGGATTTTAGAAAGGTATATCAATAAGTCGTTCCCGCATAGATGCGGAGCACTTCAATAGTTTTGTTGGCCCTTTTTTGTGCAGTGGAATTCAATTCCTTCGCACAGGAAAGGGCTAATTATTTCAATACTGATGGACTCTATTCCTTGGTGACTTTATAAATGATTGGAGAAACATGGAGTTTCGGACTTGAGCAATGCATAATTTGCAAAAATTTTCCTTATATTTGGAAATCATGTAACATAGATAGAAAAACGCCATGAGACTACTACTCATATTTATTTGCTTGCTGTGGGGAGGCTTGGCCTTTGCACAAGGCAAGAATGACAAATCATCCCAAAGTCAGGAGAGTGAAGAGGATAAAATAGAAAAGTACCGTATAGAAGGCTGTCGCATGAAGGATGATATAGTTTCTGTACGTCTTAGTCTGTATGCGTTCTCCCATAAACTGCTGAGTCCGACCGTTATGAAAATGCCAGGGTGGGATTATAAAGATCGTTTCTTGGTATGTGAGAATTGTAAGATATCGGATTTCAAACAGACAAAACCTCATTATATAGATACACTCTATATAAGTTTGCCTCGTACGGAAAAATATGCGCTTTTGACGTTGAATTCGAAGGAGGGAAAGCGATTGGAAGAATACAAGATTTTGCTCTATCCCAAGGTGAATTTCTTCTTGAAGATAAATGAAACTGATTTGCTGAAACTCGATTCAACCTCAACCATTCCATCCATTCGACCAACTGACAAATTGAGACTAGTCGCCACAACGGAAGATGGCAAAAATATAAAAATAGAAAGGCATCTTCTGTATAATACGACAACGATGGGAAATCTCCCCGATCGGACTTGGGGAGATGAACTTATTGAAGAAGAGAAAAATATGCTATTGAATCCCAATAGGCGAGCTCCATTTTATATTTCTTTCATTTTCCTCGATGATGAGGGCTACGAATGGAAGAGGCACATCAATCTTATTGTGGAATGATGACACAGATGAAATATTCCATGAGACGTAAACTATCCATATTCATTTGCTTGCTGTGGGGAGGCTTGGCCTTTGCACAAGATAAGGACGATAAATCATCCCAAAATCAGGAGGGAGAGACAAAGCCGATAGAAAAAATCCGTTTGGAAGGCTATCGTATGAAGGAGGATACTATTCATCTGCCCCTTAAATATTCTCTCTACGCATTCTCCCTTAAAATGGTGAGTCCAACCGTCATGAATATTCCAACCAGGAATTATAAAGATCGTTTCTTGGTATGTGAAAATTGCCAGATATTGGATTTCAAACAAACAAAACTTCATTATATAGATGAACTCTATATAAGTGTGCCTCGTACGCAAGACCGTGCGCTTTTGACTTTGAATTCGAAGGAGGGGAAGCGATTGACGGAGTTCGATGTTTTGATCCATCCCAATGTGAACTTCTTCTTGAAGATAAATGAGGAAGCGTTGCTGAGCCTTGATACAACCTCAACCATAAACGTTTCGTCCATTCAATCTACAGACGAATTGAGATTTGTTGCCACGACGGAAGATGGTAAAAAGATAGATATGATAAATCATTCTCTGATTCCTCCGAATTTGGCGCGCTGGGAAATTAGACATGAGACTTCGGGAAATCTTGTTGATTATAACGAGATGCAAAGACTATTGAGAAGGGTATTGAGCTCCGGGCAAACTTCATTTCTGCTCAAGTCTTATTTCCTTGATAAAGAGGGCAACGAATGGTCAAGGAGCCTCAAACTGAATATTAAATAGACGGCTTGAATTTTATCTTTGTGATTAGATGAGAATGTTGGGGCAAATCAGTCTGAATGGGTTGGATTTCCAGGTAAAACCTACGGAGAAAACTGCATTCCCAATCGTGGGGATTTTATGCGGAGGAGAAACAAGGCATTGAATAATCAAAAAAAATCGCTAATTTCGCATACGGTAATAGAGACACAATGTTCTTTTGAATTGATTTCTAATTAAATTGAGGATTTTATGAAAAGTGCTTTTTTGATTCTATTAGGTTGGCTCTTCTACTCTAGTCTCGTTGCGCAGCAACCTGTCCTATACCAAAAGTTTAATGTTTGTCGCCAAAGTGATACGGTTCATCTAAACATACCTAAAAGGACTCCCTTGCAGGATTTCTTTTCGGGTGTATTTTTCAAACGTGTGGACGAGAGTGTTATAAAAGTGCCAACCCGGAATTACAAGGATCGCTTTTTGAAATGTGAAAATTGTGAGATAGCAAACTATTCCGTTGATCTCCTCAATGGGGGACAAGTCTGTCTGAAGGGATTGGATTTGCGAGTAGAACCTACGGAGAAAATGGTTGTTCTGACGACCACCTCCAAAAGTGGGGAGACATTGTCACAGGTATCTGTTTTGCTTTCACCGAAAATGACTTTCTATCTGAAAATAAATGAATCGCTGGTGAAGATTGATGGCAATACTCCCATGCCAGACTTTCTCATAGAAGACGAAATAAGCCTTGTGGCTCGTGCGGAGAGTGGGAAGATGATGAATGTGGTTGATCATTTCCTCATACCGTTGGATTCGTTTTTCGAAAAATATTCTAATGACACTCCGGTTGGAGGAAAGTTGGCAGACTGGGAAAAGAGTCGGATTCTCGATAAAACGCGAGGGAATAGATTTGCCATACGAATCACTTTTTCTGATGCAACGGGCAATAATGAGTGGGATGTAAAGATGCCTTTTTTCAAATAAAAAATGATTATTCCTCGATAAAGGGGGCAACGGATGAAGAAGCCTTCATCTTAAAGATTTACGATAGGAGGGAAGTGGTTATCCTTTCAGAAACTTCAATACTGCAGCATTGAAGTCGTCGGGGTTCTTTTGAGCGATAAAATGGCCTCCTTTTATAAAGACTAACTCCGATTGGGCTATGTGTTTGGCAATACATCGGGAGTGTTCCTCCTTCACAAGGTCTTTTGTTCCGGCAATGACAAGCGTCGGGGCTTCAATCTTTGCCAAATCGGCCACTTCTATGTTCGGGTCGTTGACCATTAAGTTTAGCATCTCCGCATTGGCTTTAGCCTTCGGACTCTTATCGACAAAGAGGCGTGCCATCCGATAGCCCCATTCGATTGGGATTTGAACCCTTTGCTTAATTCCTTTCGCATCCAAATTTCCACCGTTCAAGATGAGTTTGTTTACCCTTTCGGGATAAAGGATGGCAAATATCATGGCAATGTTGGCCCCATCGGAAAAACCGAGGATGTGGGCCTTTTCAATATGGAGTCTCTTCATGAAAGCGGAAAGATCGTCTGCAAATTGTCGGATGGTAAAGGGAGCCGTGCCTCTTGGTGTTTGTCCATGCCCTCGTGTGTCTATCGCATAGACGTGGAAAAATTGGGAAAAGAGAGGGATTTGTTTGGAAAAATAGCTGCCATCTTCCCCGTTGCCATGGAGAAGGATCAGCGGGTAGCCCGTCCCTTGTTCCGTGTAGTGATGAGAGATTTCCATTCAAATAAAAGTTCCATTAAGTTTTGTGGCTGATATCCTGCTAAGATCCATTATGCCGTTTGCCCTCTGTTTACACGAAAAACAAGTCTAACACGCTATGGATCATAAAAAAAGGAGATACACCTTTCGGCATATCTCCCCACTCAATAACTATGTATTGATTATTCTGCAGGAGCAGCTTCAGCCTCAGCAGCAGGAGCCTCTTCCGTTGCAGCGGCAGCAGCCTCAGCCTCAGCAGCAGCTTTTGCAGCAGCCTCTTCAGCCTTCTTCTTTGCAACGATCTCAGCCTTTGCCTTGTTGGCAGCTTGCTCAGCCTCCAAACGAGCCTTTGCGCTAGCTTGCTTGTCAGACTTGAGTTTGTTAACCTCAGCTTCGAGTTTGTTAGCCTTCTCATTCAACCAAGCGTTGAACTTTTGGTCAGCAACAGCTTCTGAGAAAGCGCCCTTCTTTACACCACCAAGCAAGTGCTTCTTCAAGTAAACACCCTTGTCGCTAAGAAGGTTTCTTGTTGTGTCTGTTGGTTGTGCACCAACCATAACCCAATACAATGCTCTGTCAAAGTTAATATCAACTGTAGCAGGATTAGTGTTAGGATTGTAAGAACCAATCTTCTCAATAAATTTACCATCACGTGGTGCTCTGCTATCTGCTACGACGATGTGGTAATACGCGTACCCCTTGCGGCCGTGTCTTTGCAATCTAATTTTGGTTGCCATTTTGTTGTTTTTATTAAAAATTAAACTTCAGAGAGCATTCTGCCTCTATCCAAATTTTGGACGCGCAAATTTAGCGATTGTTTTTGAAAGTAAAAAATGTTTCTTGAGGTTTGTTTGTTGAAAAGGGTCGTTTTTTTATATTTGTAGTCTCATGAAGCATATACTATTGTAATTATTTATGAAACAGATACATATTTTCATCGGCGTATTGTCGTTGTTTAGCCTGAGCCTATTGGGTCAACCACAAGGAGATTTTTCGAAAAATCAACTTTCCCAAACAGATAATCAGAAGATGGACGACAAATATAAACAAGATCAAGATTCGCAAAAATTGGATACGAATAGATTAGTAGCTGCCATGCGTTTTTTTAGACAAGCAACAGTCATGTCTGGAATTGATCAGATTCTGGAGTGCTTAGACAAGGCCATTGAGTTGGATCCTGATTTTGAAATAGCCTACTATGC
The DNA here is from genome assembly GCA_017961765.1 of Paludibacteraceae bacterium. Lineage (GTDB taxonomy): Bacteria > Bacteroidota > Bacteroidia > Bacteroidales > Paludibacteraceae > RGIG10190. The sequence goes on from JAGCWQ010000181.1 coordinate 9,565, forward strand.
ACGAGCAGATGTCAAATATCGTTTTTGGGAAGACTATGCTGGTGCGAGGATGGATCTTGACAAAACAATAGAGTTGAACCCTAAAAATGCGAAAAATTATCAATTCCGTGGAGTAGTGAGAGCGAAAATGAAAGACTCTGTCGGTGCGATGAAGGATATTGACAAAGCAATAGATTTGAACCCAGATGAGCTAAATTATAGGTCCCGTGGAGTACTGAAATCGGACATGAAGGATTATGTAGGTGCGATAAAAGATCTTGACAAGGCAATAGAGTTGAATCCTGAAAATGCGGAAAATTATAGATCCCGTGGATTCGTGAGATCGAAAATGAAAGACTCTGCCGAGGCGATGAAGGACTATGACAAAGCCATTGAACTGAATCCTAAACTTGCGGAGACTTATTATAATCGCGGATTGCTAAAAATGGATATGGAAGATACTGTTGGTGTAAGGAAAGACATAGAAAAGAGCATTGAGTTGGATCCAGAGAATGCGGATGCCTACATAACTCGTGGAATTTTGAAGATGGACGAGGGCGACTATAGCGGAGCTCTGATAGACTATGATAAGGCGGCATCTTTAAAGCCGGGTATTCCCGATGCTTGTGCTTGTACCTATTATAATCGTGGCTGGTGCCAATCAAAGCTGAAACATTGGGCCGATGCGGAGAAAGAGTACAACAGAGCTATTGAATTAGATTCTAATTATGTCGATGCCTATGTCAATCGGGGAATATGCTATTTAGAACTGAAAGATACGGTGAGTGCAACAAGGGACTACGAGAAGGCCATTGCGTTGGATTCCAAGTTTGCACGTGCCTACTATAATCGAGGGATTTTAAAGAAGGCGAAGGGCGACAAGGCGGGGGCGATGAAAGATTATGACAAAGCCATCAAGTTGAATCCTAAATTTGCAGATGCTTATAATAACAGAGCGGATTTGTGGCTGAGAAGCGGAGCGGTGAAAAAAGCCATGGCCGATGTTTCTAAAGCCATAGAGTTGGATGACAAAAATGCGACTCCTTATGTGACAAGAGGGGAGATCTTTATGGAGATGGAAAAATTGGAGGATGCCCTTCGTGATTTTAACCATGCCTTGTCGTTGAATAACGAAAAGAGAGACGCTTACGTAAACCGTGCGAAGTGTTATGGAAAATTGGCAGAAACGGGAAATGACCCATCGAAGAAAAAAGAATGGATTCGGTTGGCGCAAGAGGACGAGAAGCGGGCGGACGAATTGGAGGGGAGAAAGTAGGTCTCTACAGTCCTGCGGTACGGTAGGCTCCCCGTTTGCCCTTTCTTGCCGCAGGAAGGGGACTGCAACAGCCCCTTGTTTAAGCATAGGGACGGACATTTCCCATTTTTTCAACAAAAGTTCCTGTTTTCGGTCAAGAACGGAACGAAACGCCCAATAAACCGACGAAAAAAAGCCGAAAAACATAGCAAAATATGGGGTTTCAGCTATGTTTTATTCGGTTAAAGATAACCTACTTATATAAAAAAGGACTACCTTTATCCGTGAAAAAACATAAACCCTTTACTGCTTATGACAACGAAATATACAAAAAAGTTAGTTGCATTATTTCTCCTATGCGGAAGCATAGCTGGCAACGCTGCCGTTCAGATGAACGAAGTGATGCCTTGTAACTTGTCGACTATAATGAACACCGACAATTACAATTTCTCGGGCTTCATCGAATTCACGAACGATCAGTCTCAAAGTGTCAATTTGAGAGGTTACACTTTGGTGCATTACAAGAAGACCTCAAAGAAATATGTCGAAAAGTGGACGTGGCAGATCCAGAGCGATTTTATGGTGGATGCCAACAACTACTCGCTGATGTGGTTCGACGAGAGTGAACAGTCTAAACATTCACCGTATAAGCTCGATGCGGATGGCGGTTACCTTTTGCTGAAGAACGGTAACACGTTGGTCGACTCAATCGCTTACGGTGCCCAAACCGCACACATATCGTACGGTCGTTATGGAAACGAGACGGGTTATATGGAGCCTACTCCGGGTGCGGCGAACACCACTGCCTACGCTAACCTGACCCGATGCCAGGTGCCCGAGTTCAGCGAGAAGGGCGGACTGAAACACGGAAATGTGAACCTGCAGTTGAGCTGTGCGACTTCCGGCGCTACGATACATTATACCACCGATGGTAGCGAGCCTACGAAACAGAGTAACGTCTATAACTCTTCCATTAACATCAACAGCAACACTAGTATACGCGCGAAAGCCTTCGCCAATGGCATGTTGCCAAGCGCGATCGCGGCCCACTCGTATATTTATGCCGATAATGACCACAACGGTTGCGGAGGCGTTACCATTCCTGTGGTTTCCCTCACCGTGGAGGACCGTTACTTTAACGACAATACCATTGGTATGTATGTGACGGGTTCGAACGGTAAGCAAGGTGATAAAACTTGTACCATGATGCGGGCCAACTATAACAACGATTGGTCTCGTCCTGTCACTTTCGAATACTTCGTCGATGGGAAACAAGTGCTTTCTCAGGAGTTGGAAGCTGCTATCGAGGGAGGATGTACGAGAACATACACGGTGAAATCGCTTTCGCTGAAAGCCTCGAAGAAGACGGGTGTGGATATCGTCAACTACCGTTTCTTCGGCACAAAGCCCGACCTCTACACCCAGACCATTTATTTGAGGAACGGAGGCCAAGGCGCTGATGGCGGTATGAACATGTGGGGCGGTGGCTTCGATATCGGTGGTGGCTTCGATATCGGTGGTGGTGGCATGTTCGGTCCTGGCCAGGGCGGTCAGCAAGGCGGACAGCAAACTGGACAAAAAAACGACAAGGTGAAGTTCAGGGATGCGCTGATGCAGGCCTACTGCACCAATATGAACATCGACTACCAAGCTTATCAGCCGGTGGCTTATTACCTCAACGGGCAATACCAGGGTCTGATGGCCTTGATGGAACGTACCAATGCGAGCTACGTGAAGGCGAACCATGGTGTCGACGATGAGGATCTGGATCTGATCACTCTTTCTGACCAAAAGGGTATCGGTGTCTCAAAAGGAACCATTGATGCTTACAATGAATTGGTGTCGTATCTGGAGAGTACGGACAACTCGTCCCATGAATTCTATGTCGGCGCCTGCAAGCGTATGGATATGGACGAATACCTGGAATATCAGGTCTTCCAACAGTTCATCTGCAATGCCGATTGGCCAGGTAACAACACGAAAATCTGGAGGGAAAGGAAAGACGGCTCCCGCTTCCGTTGGATTGTCTTCGACACGGATTATGGTTGCGGACACGATGGTGCACTGAACAGTGCGAGTGACATGATTACCTATTGTAGGGGTGAGGGTAAAACGAACTGGGGTAACAACCAAACATGGATGACCACCATATTCAAGCACTTGAGCAATAACCCGGAGTTCGCGAAAAAGTTCACGACCAAGTACCTTTGCCACTTGTCGACCACCTTCACGGAAGAACGTATCAGAGCTATCTATGATAGCATCACCAGTTTGGTGGAGGCCGAGTACTGTGCCGATATGGGCAAGTCTGCGAAAGAAGCCGCGAACACGATGCTGACTTTCTTGTTGGAAAGACCTGCGAACATCTTGCAACACCTTCAAACTTATGCGGGAACTAGCGCCGCTGTCGATTTTGAGTTGAAGTCGAGTGTCAAAGGTGCGCACTTCACGATAAACGGGGAAACTGTAACTGGATTCAAAGGCAAGTATTTGGCTGGATTCGCTACCGACTTCATGGCTTACCCTCCTGTGGATTACAAGTTTGACCACTGGGAAATCCAGAGCGGGTTTGATGAGACCGGGAAGAAGGAGAATTGTCAGACAAACCTGCCTGGCGAGCTGAGCGGTTCGCTGACAAGCACTTGTACCATAACCGCGGTCTTCACGAAAAGCGATTACAAATGCACGCTTGTCATCAACGAGTTGTGCGCAAGCAGCGACAGAAATTCGGGCAATGCCGACGAGTATGGCAAATATCCTGATTGGATTGAGGTCTATAACTACGGAGATGAGCCTATCGACTTGGCTGGACTCTATTTCTCGAACAAGGTGACCGACTTGAAACTCAGCCCGATTGCCTTCGGAAGTAAGTCGACTATCGTGGAAAGCAAACAGCGTGTTTTGGTATGGGCGAACAGTGACCCTGTCGATGGACCTCTCTACCTCAACTTCAATATGAATGTTGACAAGTCTAAGAGCATCTATTTGAGCAACGATTTTGACGAAATCATCTCAGAAGCCTCATACGATCCGCACGAAACCAACGAATCGTACGGCTTCCAGACCGATAACGCTGGCAACTGGGTGTTGTTCGGTGTTTGTGATAAGATCACAGCTACTCCGGGCAAGGCGAACGGTAGTATTACGTGCAGGGGCACTGGCTTGACTGACACTGAAATCTCCGAATCGTCACTGTCAATGTATCCTAATCCTGCATCCTGCGGGGTGACCATAGCCGCTAAGTCGTTGATC
>JAGCWQ010000182.1 GCA_017961765.1 Paludibacteraceae bacterium
AAGAACTCGTCTTTCGGATTGAACTCGAACCGCTCGCTCTCCTTGCGAACTTTCTCCTCGTTGCCCACAACCTCTGCGAGCATACTCATAGGATAGATAATCTTTGCTTTCTCAATCATTGTATGGACTTTTTAATGGTTATCCTTGTTTTTCCAATAGTTGTCGGTGTCTTTCTCTATTGCAAAGATAGGAACAATACGGGACATATCCAAATTTTTCTTCAAAAAGTTTGCATATCCCGTTTTTTTGCTATATTATACTATAATCAGGCTCGCTGCAGCGGGCAAGCACAGTATGCTCTGTCGATGGCGTGCACATCGCTCTACATCATCTTCCATCATGACCACATCTCCTCGAGAAGACGACGCTTGGCTCGAAGGCAGTCGCAAACAGCGACATAACTTATTGATTATCAGCATATTGCAAATCTACAGAAAACAGGTGAAAACGCTGCTTAAGCGCATGTTTTTCCATCTTTATGTAACTCATTGATTATCAGCATTTTACAAACCGTGAATTTTCTCTTCGGCATGATGTCCGGCGTCTTTACATAGCATAATATAACAAAAAAAATGACATTTCCAATACCCCGAACAAAAAAAACGGCAACCATTTCTGATTGCCGTTCGTTCTCTGACTGCCTTGCGTTACTTGCCCTCTTTCTTGTGCTCAACGCAGTAGTGCTCGGTACCATCGCCCCACACTTCCCTTTCGCACTCAAATCGGTAGTTTCCCTTTCGGTAGATATGTGCGTGGAACACTCCGACATAGGAAAGCCTGCCGTTAATCATAATCTCTGTTCCGCTCTCTGCAGTGACATTGGACTTCTCTCTGTTGTACCCGTCAAGTGCAAGGAGGATTGCTCTGTCTTGTCCGTCCGTGATTTTCATAACTCTTTCTCTTTTTCTCTGTAACAAAGGTAGTGATTATTTTTGACATATACAAGGAAATTGCGGAAAATATTTCAGCGAAAATAACTGCCGAAATATTTGGAATTCTCGTGGAAAATGTTATATTATACTATCATTTGCTGTATCCTGCGGCGGGCTCAGGCGACTCGGGCTTCGACGAACAGCATAACTCGAACGCCATATCGACACCCACTCGTGAATGGACGACTCTACCTGGTGAATCCTGACGTCCTTCACCGATATTATAGTATAATATAGCAAAATTTCTGACATATCCAAAAAAAATCGCACCTTTCGGTACGATTTCGTCTCTGATATGTTCGGGATACTACTTGGCTTCGGCTTTGCGGTTTACCCTTACCTTCACACCATAGAGGCTGGTGTCGGTGGGGATAACACCTTGCTCAATGATTGTTGCGAACGCAACGGCAAGGTTGGTAATCTGCTCCATTGGCACACCCTCGCTCTTAATGATAGCAAACAACTTTGCAGAATTGGCATTGTAGAACAACCATTCTCCCTTGAAACGATTGACAAACGAGAATAAGAAATGATAGCCATAGAAAACCTGATACATTGTCTCGCCATACATTTTCATTTCCTTGTCAATGCTGATTTCAATCTTATTCATATCTCATTCCTTTAACTAATACAAAGGTAAGAAAAAAAATCCACATATACAATACCCCACCGCAAAAAGACTCAACTTTTCGTATGCGTCTTTGTTCGGAGTCGGCTACGGCTTAATCGTCTAACCGATATTTTTCAAGAATATCATCGTAGTCCTCGGAGAGAACTTTGTTCAGCCATTTGGGACACGGAACGGCTTTCATCCAAGCCACGCAGATAGAGGCAATGACAACGAGCAGAGTAATAATGACTACGAAATCAATGGTGGTGTACATAGCAATTGTTTTTTTAACTGATACAAAGGTAAGAAAAATATCCGACATTTGCAAATAAATCTGCAGTGGATTTTAAAAAAAGTTATACAGCAAAAAAGTGAACGAAATGTTTGGATTTGTCGATATTTTTGTTATATTATACTATAAAAAACCCTGTTTGCGGCGGGCGGACAGTCGTCGGGGCTTCTTGCCTGCCCTATGGGTAGACGGGGGGAGGCCCTCCCCTTACCCCTCCCTACGTAAGTCCCTCCCTATGTTCACCTCCCTATCAACTCTCGGATATGGGGGGACAGCCGCCCATGCGAATTCTGGCCGGAAATTTCGACTTTTCCAAAGGGGGTACCCCCTTCAATCCAAAAGGGTACCTAAACCCAAAAAATTTTCCGGCCGGAAATTTTCAATATCTCAAAAATAGTTCATCTGCCAACTATTTATATCATAGTAAAACAAATCTACATGAAACAGACGATAAAGGTTGACGAACAGCAACTTCGCAAAATAATATCCGAGGCGATATCTTCCCAAATGAACGCCAACGAGTATCAGAGATACATGAATGTACTCAATGGTGCGTACAGGGCGTGTTGGACGCTCATAAAACTTTGGGAGCAGTTGGAACGTGCAAATATACATTGTGCGTCAGAGGAGATGAAAACCCTAGTGGAAAAACTCGCTAACTTGGATATCATTGACCAGGTGGAGGGCACCATCTGCTGTGAGATGGCGAGGGCGTACAGGGAGATATACGGAAAGGAACCGATGGACGGCCTTTACCACGGCGAGCAGGGTCAGATGAACGAAGAAGGCATTCATATCAAGGACGAGAACAAGGGTAAATTCAACGCCACGAAGGAGAGGACGGGGAAGTCCACGGAGGAACTGACGCACTCAAAGAATCCTGTTACGAGGAAGAGGGCGATATTCGCACAGAACGCGAAGAAGTGGAAGAAATAATCCACCCAATATACAAAAAAACGGACCCATTTCTGGATCCGTTTATTTTTTTAGGGAATTATATCCTTGTTGTCCAAATGTGACTGGCTAAGTGTCCTATTTTTGTAAATCTCAAACGTTGGCGGGTTGATGCCTTCATCGAGACATTTTTCTTTGAATATCTCATAAGCATCACGAAGTGGGATGCGTTGGTGCATGTTGTTGTTCATCGTTTTTTCAGTTTTGTACCTTCTGGATATTCATACATTGCAGGCGCTTTTTTCACCCAGTCTTCAAGTGTTCCGTTTTCCTTGTTGCCGAGTTTCCTGTTGTAGTAATCAGGGCAATACCCATTGTCAGCCATTTGACTGTTCAAGGACCAACATACGCCTAACACATATTTGGCTTTCTTTACGTCAAACCTAATTGGTTCCCACCACCAACAGTTTTCACAATATCCGTGATTCATGTTAATTGGTTTTTTTGGTGGACAACATGTATATAGTTCCCTTAATTCTTTGATCCGTTTATTCCCCCATTTTATCCCAAGGACGCCTAATCCTTGTGACTTGGGGTTTGACTTCGTACTTCACCTCGGGAAGCCGTTTCTCGAGTTCCCTTATCTGATGCATAATTTCCCTTTCCTTCTTTGCGTCATCGCAATTGCAGAAACGATACACATATATTTCGTGATCGTCGTACTCTTCTTCCCGTTCAAGTTCTTTACCGCAATACGGGCAATAGTACCTGTATTCCAGTTTTACGAATTTCTGCAGTATTCCTTCTTCGTCTGTCATAGTGCAAATATATGGATAATTTATGTAAAAACAAAAACGAACCCGTTTTTTGGGCTCGTTATTTTTTGTTTTGAATTCTGTCGATTTCGGCGGCTATCAGGGCGCCGGCTTTGGCAAGTTCCTTCACCCTGTCGTTGGGGCTCGGTTTCCACCATTTTGAATCGAAGGGCCAAAATATCGGGAGATATTCTCCTTCCTCGGTAAGCATAAAGGTTCTTGCCTCTTCGGGCATAGCGTAGTGGCCGGCGGCTATCGCCAAATCGTTTGCACAGTGTTCGGAATCGTGTTCGGCTGTCCAGCCTTCCTTTTCGATTTGTCTTTTGCGTTCTTCCGCAATGATTTCTATTCCTGTCATTTTTATATGGTTCTGTTTATTTGTAGTAATCGAAATTGCGAGTGTCGCCGTTCCTTGACCATCTTGTCACATCGTGTTCTTTGGAATGGATTTGTTTTTCCTGATCCACACCGAGGGTTCCGAGCCAGCAGATGCCGTCTTCGTCACGGTAGTCAAGATCCACGTACACGCCGTCGTTGTTGTTGATGAAAGGTTTGACCGCAGACTTGCCGAGATCAATCTCCTCGGATAGAGTCCAACCGTGACCACCATTTCTGTATTGACGGGACAGGTCCTTCATCACATTGTAGATTTTCTCGACGTCCCATTTCTCGGCGTCGAACAGGAGCATGGTTCCGACGGAGCACCATTCGGGTTGGTTGCTGAACCGGAATCCTGCGTCACCGCCACAGGTGACCATGTAAGAGATGAGTTTCATGATTGTGTTTGGATTTTATATGGATTGTATTCTTCGGTGACGGCTATTGCGAGTGCCTTAGGAATGAGCCCACGGTAGTCGAAATGATGCTTGTTGAGGTAGTCGATGACGACGTGCATGAGTTTTTCGCTTACGCACTCATATTCTTTCATATTGGTAAACCACAGGGTGCCGGAGGAGGTGAGTTCAAAGTTTTCCCTCGTAATGGTCCTGCCGCCGGCGTGTTTGTTAAGGATATCGATGAGTTCGTTGACTTCCTCCTTGGTCATATCGGCGATACGGCGGAGGAAAGGCTTTCCGAGCCCTTCTACGGAATGTCTGTCTTCCCTGTATTCTTCTCCGTTATGAGTGTCGATGACTTTCGTGGTGAAGAATTCGCCGTCGTAGCCGGTTACCCTTTCAAGTGTGTGCAGTTCCTGATCCCATTCGTAGTTCCACCCTTCGTGCAGTACCCTGACTCCGAAAGGTATCCTTGCGCAGAGATCCATAGTCAAAAGATCAATTGTTCCCTGTGTTTTCATCCCAATATTCTCAATGCGTTTTCCGTCACTACCATAGGCAAATATACAAAAAAAACGGGCGGCGTTGAGCCGTCCGTTTACTGTTCGCATTGTTTCCGTTTTTACTTTCTAACTGGACGCGAACTGTAGGTAGACGTTGGTTGCTTGCAACGTGAAGTCCATCGTAGCCTGCGTGAACTCGTTCATCCCGAAGGAGTAGGCGTTCGTAAGGGAACCGGACTGGATGGTATGCGGTCCGATTGTAACCCTCAGTCTGTAGTAGTTTGTCGGCTGTCCGTTGAAATACCCGGACACATAGGCTTTCACGTAGCGTACGTTTTGAGCGGTCGTGGTGACTCTCGTCATAGGGACGGATATGCTTCCTCCGACCGCGACGGTCGTCGGTTGGTTCTTCAGATTTATGAGGGTAGTGTTGCACGCCGTTGAATCCCCGACGGCGATGTACAGGTACTGCAGGGTGCAGGAGACTCCCGGAACCGTATTCGTAACTATCACGGCCGGCGAAGCCGTTCCGACGCTCCACGTGTAGGTAGGTGACGGTATCTCGTCGTAAAAGCCAATCGGCCCGTCTTGGAAGACTACGTTCTCGCACGTGATATACTGTTTGCTCGTCGTGGACATCAGGGTTGAGCCAATGTAGTACGATAAGTAGTTGTTGCTTGCGTTGGACGGGGTTGCATAGTCGTAGTTGATACCGGCCCACGCGTCTCCGAAATTTTTCTGTGTATATTTCGCGTACTTTCCGTCCATATTTTCCAGAAACTCAGTCGTAAGGCACCTGTTCCTTATTCCGGCAGTGGTTAGCACAGGGTGCAGGCTGGTCGTCGTTGCGGTGGTTGCTGTCACGGGTGAGAGAGTCTCATAGGAACCAGCCGACATAAGGATGCAACCCATGTAGATAGGTGGGGACGACGTGGACTTTACGTACACGGTCCTTTGCACACCCGGGGTTACCGCAACCTGTATAGCGGTTCCGGTTCCGTTCATCATGCTGGTGCAGTTCGCGGACGTTGTTCCCGTGGCGAGCAGGAAGATGAAACGTCCCATGTGTTCCGGCACGCTTGACGTATCGTATCCATTATGGTTCGGTGTGAGTAATACTGGGTAATAGTAATCTGCCATAGATTGTGTCTCGTTTTTTCATAATAAATACTTTTTCAGCGATATATTTTTTTTACATTTGCAGTCATAATTCATTGATACACAGAAAAAAAGTAAATCTATATCAAACAACGCAGGCTGATTTACAAAAAACCCTTATTTTGGCTCGATTTGTCCAAGTCATAAAAACGTCATTACAACTACGTAGATGACATATTTTATGCGTATCAACGGGGCCCGAAAAAGGGAACTCGTTGACTGTTTATACGTGAATAAACCACAAAAACTATGTTTTTTTTTTGTATTTTTGTTAAAAGCCAAAAACATATGACGAAACAGCAGAGAGAAAAATATGAAGAGCTCTCGAAAAAAGAAAATGAGTACAAAGAATTTTTAGAGCACGCAGATGAAGGTGAGATTTCGATGACTACATACACCTCTTTAAGCTTTAGCAGGATTTGCTATACAGTCCATGACGAAAAGTTCAAAAAACGGGTGATGGAGGTTGCCAAAGAAATGCTTGCTGACGTGCAGCACGAAATTGATATGATTTAGTATGGCGTACGGAAAGACATGTGAAAGGACAGGAAAGGAATGCCCTTATGCAAACGAGTTCAAGATAAGTGAGTACAGGACGAAGTTCTTCTGCGAACTCGAGGAGTTTCAGCGTGAGCCTTGTCCTAATCCTGACGCATATACGTTTAAATTTTTTTGAGATGACAGACGAGGAAAAGAATTTGTTATTGAATGACCTTGGGCCCAGACTTCAGTATGGAGTAATTGTTAAGGGCTCCTGCAACAGTGTCTGCGTCCTGGCCGGATTGCAGGAACACGTGGCGACGGTAGTGGACTGCTACAACTTCGCCGACAAGATTGGATATCCGAAGCCGTATCTCAGGCGGGTGAAGGACATGACGGACGAGGAGAAAATGACTATGGGGGCTATATGCCTGAAATACACGGCGAGCGACGACATAGAAGGGATGGTAGCCGAACTCCTGAAATTCTACTGCTCACATCACTTGGATTACAACCATTTGATCGAGAAGGATCTGGCGATTCAGGTTACGGAAGAAAATAACCCATATAAGAAATACACCAAAGAAACATGGAAATAAAGAAAGCAGCAAAACTCATTCAGACTCTCGCAGAGCTTTATCCCGATGCGAAGTTCACCTTTGCGAATAACAAGGTGGACGTGAATACCATTGTTTACGACGCAAAAACAAATTCAGTGAACGTAAGATGATGCGGTTCTCGGACATAGCCGATTTGCTGAGGAAAAGGGGATATACCGAACGGGAGAGCATCGATAAGCACAGGGTATTCTACGAGTTCGGAACAATGGATTTCCTGTATAGCGACGTGGCGAAGAAGTTCGAGTTCGATTATAATAACGGAGAAGTGGAGAAAATAACTATGACGCAGTATTGGTTTGGAAAGACGATGTTCAAGGAGATCAAGGATATTGACGAACTTCGCATAAACGTATAAAAAAACCGCCTTTTCAGGCGGTTTCTTTTTTATCTCAGATTGAATACGTCCATAGTCCTGTTACCGAAACTGATTAACAGCCGTTTCCACGGGATTTTTTCTTCCTGACGCACATATCCCATAGAATTGTGGCATTCACGGCAAAGGCTGTAAACCTTGTTCCAAGGATCCCTGATTTCTTTTCCGCATCTGCAGCACTTGTACCTGGTCTGTTCTAAGAAGGCTTCTTCTTCGTTCATGTAGAACGCTTTGTTCTTTGCGTTCGGGTGCCTGTGCATGCCGAAGATTTTCTCGAACCTGATTAGGGAGTCGAACTCTTCGGAAGTCAGATGTTCCCCATCATATCGTTCGAAAAAATCGTTGGTCGGCAACTGAATCTCGGTTATAATGGCGTTTCCGCCACTAAACTGAAAATTTGCGGTAAGGTCTATTTCTCTTGGGAGAAGGCTCATTTCTTATCCTTTGTGAAGACGCTGCGAATCTTCTTGAAGAAACTCGGTTTCTCGCCTTCCGACGGCTCGAACTTGAATGACGAGACGGGAAGTTCACGCGATATCGGAGTAGCCTCGGCTTCGTTGAGCGAGATGACGAACCCGCTGTCTTTTTTAGTGTCAATCTTATAACTCTTAAGACGCTCGAGAAGTTCTTCCGACGTTGCAGGGATTTCGGTGGTGACCACGATGTCCTTGCCCTTCTTGGCCTTGTATTCTTCCACCATCTTGTCGAGGGTGAGGTCGCAGTATTCGTCCACCCAGTCGCCGAGGAAGTAGAACCTGTCGGAAACGTTCACGCTGTTCTTGAACACGCCGAAAAGGATAGGATCCTTGTCACGGCGTTCCTTCTCAACCTTGCGTTCCTCCTTGCCCGTGTAATCGGTGAACACGACATAGAACTCGTCGAAGAGGTCTTTGGTTTTCGTGATAGTCTCCACGAGGTCGTCAGGAATCTCACGCATATAACGGGAGAGTTCGACGATCTTCACAGTCTTGTCGGCGACGTTCAGGATATAGTCCTCGATGAGGTCCTTGTAGACGTATGTGGTGACGCCGAGTTCGATGAGTTTTTCCTCTTTGATCAACGTGTCGACGAGGAAACAGAGTTTTTTCATTGACTCCACCTGGCCGAGTTTGTTGTACTTCTCGGCGAGGGCGAGAAACACCGGATAGGAGTTCTTCAACGCCTCAGTGGTAATCTGCTGCTTGGCACCTTTCAGGTATTCGAAATACTGACTAGGTGTGATTTGGGTTTTTTCGTCTGCCATATTTTTTTGATTTGTCTATTCAAATATACCGATTTTTAATCGAATTCTTCATCCGGCGGATCGATTTTGTCAATTTCTTCGTACACTTTCTTGAAGAACTCGTTCGCTTCCTCGGCGTACTTCTTTTCCCTCTCGATTTGGTCGCGGTAGTATTTGAGGTTCCACTCTAAGGATTCGATGTTCGTCTGAATCCATTCCTCGATAGTGGGAAGTTCACGCTTTTCGACAAGGGCGATGTATTGGCCACCGCAGTCGTGATCCATTGATTCCTCAATGTACCTCTTCATTGAGGTTTTCAGGGTGGCGAGTTCCAGAGGCGCGTTCCATGCGTCAATCTTGACGAGCATGTCGGTGTATCTCTGCTTCACTTCGTCGTTGCTTTTCAGAGTCGCCTCTTTCTCTTTGTTGGCTTTGCTGCAGTATTCTTCGTACTTGCCCCTCAGCAGCTCCGGATCCTTCGATGAGGCGAGCTTAAAGGTTTCAAGTTCCGTCTCTGCTTCGTCAAACTGTTTCTGATAGGACGCCAGATTCGCTTTCACCACGGGAGGGGCGTAACGAGGAAGGTGGGTTTCGCCGCCCTGCGTCGCACGATACCCGAAGCCGGTGTTTTCAAGGCACTTAATGGCATACGAGCGGAAGGAGACGTCGCTTCCGTCATAAATCTGATAGGTTAATCCTGAAGGCATAATACTATTGTTTTTGCAAATGTAACGATTTTTTTCTTACATCCAAATTTTTGTATGTTTGTGATATGGGAAAAGGAAAACCAAGAACGGCGGTGCACAGGAGGGTGAACAGCCTTCTCGCTAAATTCGGAAACGAGTGCGAATGGTGGGACGGCGGATACCCTGAATGTATGCTGCCGTGGGACAGGAAATGCGGCGGCAACCCGTTTGTGTGCAAGAAGTTGTATATGCAATATCTTGCATCTTCGAAGAAAATAAATCCGAACATAGTTGCCGAGTTCGAGAGCAGGGAAAAATATTCACAAAAACCGAAGTATTGAATGAATAGGGCTGAGGAACAGGCTTTGAAATTCTATCCACCTCTTTTTAGTGAAAGGAACGGAATTGATCCTGACACGACGAGGCTGATGGAGGAGCGACGTGTATCTTTTGAAAACGGATACGTAAAGGGGGCGTACGATACGCTCGATACCTTGATAGAGTGGCTGAAAGAAAACGTCACGTATTGGATGGATATCGAGCCGAGTTATGTGGACGCACCGCAAGAAATACGGGTGATAGACGGGTTTTATGACCACCTGAGGAGAGAGATTGTCCTTGATATCGGGACTGATTGGCCCGCTGTGGAAGAACGTGCGAAACAGGCGGACAAAGCCCTCGAATATATGGAAGATAACCCACTGACGAGGGACGAGGCGGAAAAGCAATCTGATACGTTAAAGGAAATGGCAAACGGACGGTAGAAACCGTCCGTTTATATTACCCCTTTACTGTTCTGAATTTCCAGCCGCCATACGACCTCGTTAAACAGGTCTTCGAGAGAATACCCTACAAGGCCGCCGTTCGGCCCTCTCATACCGGCGCCACGTTCAACGGCCTCCTGTTCCGTCTTGTCCCACTTGTCGTATTCTTCACAAAGGAGTCGTTTCATTTCTCTGGCTCTCTCCACCATCGTCGGATCGTTCTGTTTGAATATCGCTTCGAACTCTACGAATGGAAGGGTTGCCCCGACATAGCAGTACGGTCCGAACATCTCCATAATCTCCCACAAGACTGCCCCAAACTTGTCACCTGCCTTGTAGTCGATTTTTGCAGTCGATCCCTTTACGTGCTCCCTGAGCCAACGGTTTCTATCGTTGATGATTTTTGCACCGGTGTCAGTCAGGGTTACGACGATATCCGTGTGCATATTGATTTTGTTGTCAAACATTGCGAACTAAATTTTTGATTGCGTCAACCAAACCGATAAGGTCGTCTGTGAAGAATTTCTTGATACGGAGCCATATGTTCCTGATATAGCCTTTCATTCCTGATTTTGCAATCCGTTTGGTGTAGATTACCAACCACAGAACGAAATTTACAACCGGGCACAGGATAACGAAAGCCACCCATACGAAATTATCGTAGTCGAACTTGTCGGAAAAAAGTTCGCACATGAGGCCTATCCATCCTATGAACCATGTACTGAGAAGAAGGATTGCAAATACGTCGCTCATGTTACAGTTCGGATTTAACTTTTTTCCGTTTGACTTCCCTTCCGTCCCAACTGCTTCTGTAGTAAGTCCTGACGGGCTTGTAGTTGAAAGACATCACTTTGGCTTCCTTGGTTCCCACATATATCACCTTCCTAGTCCAAGGGGTGCCTTCGGGATAAATGTCAACGAAGATTTCGCCCTTTCCCTGTACGTAAGTCGGGACATACCCTTCCGACGCAGAGATGGAAACGGTGTCGGTGTACATCGTCTGATCGTCGATAAGGTACGTGATTTCGCACTGATACTCAATTGTCTTCCTCGGGCCACACGACACGCACATCATGAGACAGGCGATAACGAGCACTTTGGCGATAAGGTAAATAAACCATTTCATAATTTTGCAGTTTTTGTTGTTGCAAATATAAGAAGAAAAATCCGATAATCCAAATCTATTCCTCGATATAGTCGGCTATGATTTTCCTAAGGTTGGTTAATGCGTGGGCGCATTCCAACGCATCCTCGCTGTAGCATAGCGTGACGAGGTTGTTCAGGATAGGAGCGGCGCGTTTGTTGGCAAGTTTCTCGACAAGGAAGGCGCCGTAGTTCATTCCGGCGCGTCCGTCTGCATAAACGTCAGCGTCTTTTCCGAAAATGAACTTCGGTATCCTGTCTCCGAACAGGGGCTCGGTGGGGTTCACCACGTAGTCACTATCCGATATGAGCGGTTTTGCTTTCATTGTCAGTCGTCGTCATCTCGGCCCCGTCCGAAAACTTCTTTCCATTTGGACCAAGACCATGTGTTGCTGCGTTCTGTGTAATAGGGCCAATCTGCATTCTGATGCCTGTCGTCCCCTTCGTCTACTTCTTTCGGTTTGTTTCTCATATCTCTACCAATTATCGTCAAACCCCTCATGTCCGTGCGGGGGTGTATATGTCGCTGAATAGTCTAGTTTTGATCCTGCGGAATCTTTGGCATTCGCACGTTTTACAGAATCCATAGAATCGCCTTCCGGCTTCGGGCGGTATATTTTTTTCAAATCGTCTTTTTCCTGACGCTGTTTTTTCCCGTCGCTAATGGTCGCCCACCCGTACAGTATCAGCAGGACTAGCAATACTAGTCCGAATATCATTTCTCCTGGCATAATTTTCTCTGTTTGAACCGTTTCATTGCTTCTTTTCCTATATAGGCGCAAGTCGTTACTTCCATAGGGTGCTCGTCTATGACTTCCCTGCACAAGTAGTACAAGTCCCAAACATCCTGTCCGGAAAGTTCCGATTCTCTTTTCCCTTCCTCATATCCGAGGTTATGGAAATAACCCGCTGCAGCGATTTCTACGGGCTTCGCTTCGTTTCCGTAGTATTTGTCAATACCTTCGGAAAGCGTCATTGGATGTTGCTTACTCATCTTTTGGAATGTTTGATATTACCTTCATGTATTCGGAGAAAGGTAGCCAATGTGTAGAACCTCTCAACAGTTCATGGTTTTTTATGTTGTAGTCCCGCCTGATGACATACGGTGTCATTGTTATCTTTCCGTTTTTAATTGCGGTGACGACAATGTTTTCAGTCCGTACGTCTTCGGCTTCTTCAATCGGTTTCCAATCGCCGGTATTCTTTCTTACATATTCAAGGAAGTCTCCGAGAACCATCCAGTGCGTCATAGGCGGCATACTGATATGGTTCAGGTTGAAGTACGGATTTACCTTAACGGGAACCCGTACAGGTACTCCGTTGTCATTAAACAGGACGGCGGCAAGGTTTTTCCTTTTGCACCATTCGGGGATATCGTTCTTGTCTTCTTTGAACTTATGCCAAACGATTTTATTCATACTGCCTCACTTTTTGTTTCCACACGTAGTAGGCGAATTCGTGAGCCTTGTCGCTGAGCGATTCACTGTTTGCCGTACCAACGAACTCGTCATACCATTCGGCAATATCATAGTAAGTAGAATCCGTCAGGCCATCCCTCCATTCGGGATTACGCTTTTCGAAAACCAAAAAAGCCGATTCAAATTCTTCCTTAGTCTCCTTGCAGACAAAACGAGGAAGGACAGGGACGGGCTCGACGAGCATCGCCACACACTGAGTACCTTTCAGTGGCGTGCTGTCCAACGACACCATTGTAAATTTCAGCCGTTCTTTTTTGGAATCAAACGACTTACCGATAATAACGGGGCAGTCGCCCCCTGCGATTTCCCGCAGTTCTGTCAGGCGTTGAATCAGCCCGTCAAGTGTCATTAACTCATTCATAGCTCAATCCCCAATTTTTTGAACACGATATTTTCCATTGACCTAATGAAGATGTCGGCATGTTCCTCGTTCCAATTCTTTTTCAAGTCATTGTACGCAGGAACCAATTTCATATCGAGCATAAGGAGAACCGGAAACATGTGCTGCTCTGCGGTCGCCTTATATTGCTCGAGCCTGTTCCACAAGGCTTCGACTTTTTCCTTCTTGTCCATTACCAGCAGATTTCTCCTTTACTGTTGACACCGCTCGTCGTTTTTACACTTTCGGCGGTTTTGCTTAACTTTTTGCCAAGGAACTCCTCATACGCATCAGTGATCTCGTATGACAGTGCCAAGCCATCTTCCTTAGAATAGAAATTTAAGTCGCCCCATTTTTTACCGCTGAACTTTTCGAAGTAAGTGTCGAAGTTATCGGCGAACTCTTCCAACCGAGCATCGGTGCCCAGGTCTTTGATGCCATTTTCCCACATTCTCTGTGTCTGAAGATTATAAACCTCGTCGAAGTTAAACCAAATGTCTTCTTTGAGTTTCATGGTGAACTTCTTGAAGCCAAAGCCGGCTCCGGTATATTTTTCCAAATCCTTGAAAAATTTATCGGAATCCCAGGTGTACGTACCGTACCCTACGTATTCGTAATCTCTTTCCATGTTCGGCTCAAACTGTTGTGGTTTTCGGCTCAAAATGAGCCGTAACCGGGTTATTTTTTATTTCGTGAATGATATACTTGTTGGCCACGCTCCCCCTACTCAAAGTCAATGTCTATCCATTCATCGGGGCCGCAATTCGCTTCTTCAAAGTTAAAATCGGGGTCCTGCTTAATGTAAGCACTCACAATAGGATGCTCTTCATCGTCAATAGTGAATGATACGGGCATCCAATCGTTTTTGCCATCGTGAGACAATGCTTGAAGTCTGGCGATAAATTGGCCTAAGTTCAGTTGCTCTCTGTTTGGGTTAAAAGATACACTCATATTTCGTGAGCTTTTTATTTTTTATTTTTTTTCCTGTTCGCTTTGTATTCTCCTGCATTGAGCAACACATCGTCTAACCAATCAGATACGTACATAGAGTTTTTCTTCCTGTCATTGACAATGCGTTTGTTCATCTCCTGCACTTGGAGAATGAGTTTCCACCGCTTCGGTTTTACGCTTTTCGGACGTTTCATTTTTCGTTATTAACGAAGTCGATGATACGCTGGATCTGCTCTTCGAACGAGGCGAGAGTAATGGACGAGCCTGTTCGTCTCCACACCTCGTACACCAAATCCTTCAGCGTTTTCTGAGGCTCCCTCACATACAGGAAGAACCGCTTGTTGCTGAGCGACGCACCAGTCTCGTTGTATAGGACTAACAAGCCGTCCGTGATATAGTTCTTTCCCTTGATCTTTTCGTCGACGATTCCGGCGATATGGTAGTCACCGGGGCAATAGTTCCAGTTAATGATTTTAACCTGATGCCCGTCTTCCGTTTCGACAGTATATTTCCCACTTTCGATTTCTTTCCGGTAGGATACGTCGAACTGTTTCCTGTTGTTTTCTTTCGTGTTTCTCATTTGTATTTCTCGTCGTAAAATTCTTCTAACTCGTTATAAAAAGCGTCATGTTTTTCCTGATTGAACTTCGGATAATCTTTTTTGAACTGTTTCATCGGTTTAACTTCGAGGTTTTCGATGAACGAGATTGGAAAGATTATTTTTCCGGCAAGCTGTTTTTCCCATGTATAGTCATTCCATCCGTAGCCTTGGTTCACAACTTCGTCGTATTCTCCAGGGTCTTCGCGCTTTTCGCCGAAAATCATCAGTATCTGCCCGATTGGTTTGTCTGTGTAGATAACACCGTCAGCATCAATCCAACCGTCCTCAACATAGACTTCGTTTTCTACTCCGAAAAGTTTTTTATGGTTTTTCGGGTTCATAAGGATACCGTTCCAACGGCACCATTCTTCGCCTTTTCTGAATTCTATCATAGTTCCTTGTCGCTGAATTCAATCGTCCCTCCGTTGTTCAGGAAGCATATCTCGGCGTCATAGTGTTCGTTCGTGTAGTTAAAGTCATAACCACGGTCAATGAATACGGTAATGTCGTCGTGATCATATTCGACAAGAATTATTTCCCCGTTCTCATTGTAGAGAGGGCTGAACTCGACAATATAGCCGGGCATCCCGAAATCGTGGTTGGCCGGCGTATGATACGTCATGCACAGCACGCAGAAGCCGGGGTACTCAGGAACCTTAAGGAGCCCACCGCATCCGCCGAAGGACTCGAGTTTTTCCTCTTTGTTCCACCAAGCCTTGAAATACGCCATTTTCAGCCCGTCAATGTGATAACGGGTATAGGTATCGTCCTGTTTAAACAGGCTGAGTGAATATTTTGCTACGTTTTTGATTTCCATTTAATAAAGGTCTTCTGAGGCAAGCGGCTTCCAGTCACCGGCTACCACAATCGTAGGCTTTTGCCCGATATATTGAATCTTGTTCAGTTGTTCGGCAAGTTGTTCGCTCCATTTGGCAGTTCTTTCGTCGATTTGCCCTGCTTCGAAAGCAACCTGAGAAGCCTCAATCCTTGACACGAACCTGCCCTTGGAGGTTAAAAACCCCATTGCGCCGTCTTCTAACGAAAGGGTTTCGGCAAATTTTACAAAAATGTCTCCGTGCCGAAGCCCGATTTCGATTTTCGAGAGGTCTCCGCTCATATCCGGATACTGCGTATTCCGTTTCCAAGCGGCGCAGATGATATATTCTTTGGTGTTGTCCATTTTATCTCCGATAAACGTACGTAGTGTCAGATACGCCGTTCCTGGTGACAACGACTACTTCCGGCTGAATTTTGGTTTTGGACTCTATCTTTTCGCCGTACATGTGCATGGCGCCTATCGACACCAGGATACCCATTGAAAGGATAACGAAACCCGCGAACAACACTGTCGGATCGTCAGTGTCGTCGTCAAAAATTTGGTATTTGATAATCCCGCCTGCGACGGCACAAATCACAATGCCGAGAACGAGTAACAAAAGGCATTTCATAATTTATAAATTTTAGTACAACATTTCTCGCCACTCACCCTTTAATCTTTGTAGCTTCCATATCCTTCTTTGACTCTTTCTCTGAATTTGAAGTTCGGCTCGTAGCTTTCGCAATATGCGGGTTTGTCATACTCGACACTCCAGCCAGCCTGCCGGAAAATATCTTCGAAATCAAGCCAGTGCTCCTCGAACACCCGATTGCGATTGAACCCGCCGCTTTTCCAAGCCTGCATGCGTTCTCCTTCGATTTCGATTTGCTCGATAATATCTTCCTGAAGAAGGGTGACAGATTTCGAGTTCGGACTCATTTTCTTGACGATCAACTTGTTAACCGCCTCGATAACAAATTCGGGAATCGAGTTTAATTTCTGTTGCCGAGCCTCGGCAGGGGTAATTGGTCTTGACATAACAAACGTTTTAATCCTTACATGGCAAATATAGCGAAAAAAACGGCTAAATCCAAATCTTTGTGCTATTTTTTGTCCTTGAAAGAAGATATGATTGAGATAATACAGGCTATTCCTATGCCAATAAGAATAGCCCCTACTACATAGTTCATTGTTTATCCTTGATTTTCACGATTGAGAAGGCGAGCCATGCGTTCTCGTACTCCTGTTTCCCGGTTTCGTCAGGATGCTGATCAGCCCACCACCAATAGTCCTCGTCCGTATCAACGCCGTTGGCGTCGATGTAGGAGCCGAACTTGTAAGGCTTCTCGTAGTCCATATCAAGGAGATGGACGTGAACGAAATACCTATCAGGTGCGTCGATGTACTTTTTCAGGTACTTGGCAAGGGCGGCGTCACTGTCGCAGTATCCGTACTTGAAGAAGTCGGAAAGGCGTTCTCGCCCGTCCGCCTCGTTAAACACACCTAGTTCCAACCAACCATCGTCGCACATGTGTACGGGAATATCCGTATCGTTGAGGAAAGTCGGTGCACAAAGTTCACGGACAAACTTCCTGCTGCCTTCTTCGGGCCAGGTGGAGTTTATCGTGTTTTCGTTAAATGTCAGAAGTGGAATCATTAGTCTGCAATGCTAAGTAGATACGCGGTCCGTTTCAGGCGGTTCACGTCCACGTGCTGAACGTCAAGTTTACCGCCCATTTCGACAGTTTCATACTGCTCGGGGTACTTTTCCTTCGCCATCTCAATGGCTTCCGAAAGCGGAACTTTCGCTGTTTTCTTCCTAAGTCTTTTCATTATATCGCGCTTGTTTGTTTTGTGCTGCAAATATACCCATTTATCAGGAGAAAAACAAATAAAATATGCCTTCATTTTTAACTTTGGGGGAATATTTTTAGAAAAAAAGGTATGGATATAATTCGTTACATTGATGAGCACGCAAATTTGCCGTCGGAAGGCAAAAAAGAGAAGAAGGAAGACATTCTGGAACGGTGGCGTAAGGTTGGTTTCACCCAAGGGCTCAAAAACGGCAGTGCGATAGAGTGGCGCTGTGCGAAAAGTATGAACAACATGGCGATATACCTGTTGGAAGATTACTTGACGGACGCCGAAGATGGGAACAAGTTTGTGGCTGACTACATGTCTTTGCTTATTTTCCCTATCATAAGGAGGCTGTTGGCAGGAAAAAACAGGATATGCTCTGTTTTGGATCCGGAAGTTCTGCTCAGCAAGATATTTGAGATTACCGTGAAGGATGTCAAGGACCACCTGTGGGGAAAAGTGGATGAGACGTACGGGAAAAAGGGCTTCAAGTGGCGTTATAAAGGCAGGCTGCTCCAATCTCTCATTTGGTTTTTCGACTCGTTGAAAGAAAGCGACGAAGAATCTTATGCAGAACTTTTGGCAAAGGAGATGAGAGGTCAGGAATTTAGCGTTAGAACCGTCTATTTTTCCCGTGGAGCACAGATCGATTTGGAGGCGGAGTCTGTACTCATCCTGGTAGAAATCCTCTTAAAACGCCTTAAAAACGAATAACCCGCGAACTTCCGTTCGCGGGCTTTTTTTACGCCTACACAAGAGGACTGTCATAGGTGTTCACGTGCCCGAAGACTTTCCTGAATTCCGAAACCCTGTCCATTTCGTCGCAGTGCGTCAGTTCGATTTCGAACTTGATGTCGCCTGCATCCTTAACTACTCTTTCGCTCAGGTTCCCAATGTCGAGGAGTCCGTATCTGAATTCCCCCTGTCCCTCGTTGTAATGGTTTGTTCTGTCCTCTTCGACGCCGGAGGAAATAAACCCGCGTGCCGATTCATTGAACAGATGACCATCGCCGTGTCTAGTCAGGTACGGACGCGTCACGTAGTGCGCCGTGATGTCATCCACGCCGAGTTCTTTCAGCATATGCTTTGCGTACTCGATACCCGTGTTGGAAGGCGTAGTGTCGTAGGTGTCTTTGCCGGTGTCGCAAAGTAGAAGCCCCTGCCCGTTCTCGAAGATCAAGTTGTCGTATTCTCTCAGGTTGGACAAGCCGGCAGAGACCGTGTGACTGTTCATGAACTTGCAGTCGCTGATGAAATGCACCGCAATCATCGGGTCGCTCCAAATGCTTTTCCAAGATTCGGGAATCGTGAGATTTTTCTCGTAATACTCCCTCACCCCTTTGAGATATTCCAACTGTCCTCCCAAGTTGTATGCGAGGAAGTCGTCGAACGGCATGAAGCCGAGTTCCTTCGTCCGTTTGATGGTGTTCCAAATTCCCATGCAGCACGAGGCGTGACGCCCTTTCTGCTGCTCAGAAATGAGGTTGGCCATAGAGTCGTAAGGAGTGGACCACCGGCACCACCAGTCTCGGAAAATCATGGACGGCTTTACGAGAAGTTTCTCATACTCCGCCACGAATTGCATCGGGTTGATAATGAAGTAGCGGGAATAGTAGGTATCGGCGCCATGATATGTTCCGGATCCGAAGTGCTGGAAGGTTACGCTGCCATCCTTCGTCAGGATTGAATGCCCTCGCTGTGCACCACCGTTGGTGAGTACGTTTACAACGTTGTCGGACTGTTTTGTGTATTTGGCTACGACGGTTCCTTTTCCTTCGTCACCGAAGTTAGCGCCGATTACTATTCTTCCTTTCATTTACCACTCGATTTCGCCCTTCTCGTTCACCGGGTTTGCCGGAGTCTCGAGCAAGAGGCTGGTTCCACCGTTCTTCTCGATAGACTTGCTGATGCAGTCCTCGATGGTCTTGGACAGGTCGTTGATGGTGGACACCATGAAGTTCTGTCCGAGGAGTTTCCCGAAGGTGTTCTTGATACTGCGTTCGTAGTCACGATAGCAGTCGTGAACGTCGTCAACCGCAATGTGGTAGACATCGAACTTCTCGCACACCTGCTTGTACAGGTCGTCGGTATTGATGTCGCCCTGCTCCGTGGCGTTTGCGGCTTCGTTGAGCTCGTACTTCGGGAGGTACGGGTTGAGGGGTTCGTCACCCATAGTGATGATGATGCCCTTTCTGCCCTGCTTGTCGAAGGCGTCGAGTTTCGTACGCTTGAGTCCCATGTACCACGCAGCGGTGTAACTCTCGTAAGCGTTACCGCCACCGCCATGCTCCATGTAGATCTTGTCAAGCGCTTCGGCGATACGGACGTCGGACTCGAACTGGCTCATCTGAATGGGGGCACGGTCGTACGCGAGGTCGCCGATACCCATTACGCAGAACTCGATATCCCTGAACTTCTCATAGAGGTTGGTGATGATTACACCAAGGGCCTCCGCAGTCTCCTTGCACGCACGGCCCATAGAGCCGGTGACGTCAAGGGCGAGGATTACGGGAACAGTGTTTGGGTGTTCCTCGTTGTTGGCACACTCACGCAGCTTGAACCGCTTGGGATCCATCGACTCGTCGAGGCGGAACGCCTTGAACTCCTGTCCGCTGACGCGGCCGGTGCTGTCGTCGTAGATCTTGCCCGCGGATCTGGAATAGCTTGCGTAACTAGTGGTTGTGAATGATCCGTAGCCCATTACTCTTCGGTTTTAACTTCCCCCTCAGGGGCATTAGTGGTTTCGTTCTCCTTCGGATGGACGAGCTCCTGCTCGTCCATCTCTTCGAAGGATTTTCCGTAGGACTTATAGTCCGTGGTGTTCAGGACTCCCATGACTACTCCTCGTCTTTTTCTTCCGCGTCGTCGCCGTTCTCATCACCCTCGACGTCAGCGTCGAAGTCGAAGTCGAACATGCCCTCGAACGGGTTACTGCCGTTGCCGGCGAACATTGACAGGGCGAGGATGTTTCCGAGTCCGCCACCGTTGTTGGCGTTGCCGTTTCCGCCGAGCATCTGAGACATCATCATCATCTTGATGACATTGCCCATACCCTTGCCGCCCTTGAAGGCGTTGCCGAACATGGAAACGATCTTGCCGTAGAAGTAGGCACTGCCCATGAAGACGTGACGCTCAGGAACGATGTGGTCGATCGTGCTGTTCTCGTAGTTGATAACAGTGATCTCCTTCTTGTTGACCTCGGTGACGCACTTGGGCTTGCCGTCGACGAGGATAATGTCTCCGACGGCGACCTTGTTGGTCGGAATGACGAAGAACATCTCGTCGCCGATGTTGAAGCAGAAGTTGGTGACGTTGGTGAGGGTACCCTTCTTGAGGTTGTACGCCTTGTACTTTCCGTTGCTGCACTTGACGGCGATATTGCCGTTCATGGTAACTCGGCACATGCCGGGAGCAACCTTACCGAACATTCCGTTGAAGGAATTCTGAATGTTTTCGAACATGACTCTAAAAATTGGTGTTGTTGTTTATCCGTTGCAAATATACGAATTTATCGTCTGAATTCCAAAATTTTTTTACGTTTTCCACGTAATTTGTTGATCATTTCTCTCCGTTCTTTCTTGTTCGAAATGTGCGGACGGTTTCTAAGGATATCACGAATGACTGCCTCCTCACACACGTTCACCCAATCGTCGTCGAAAGCGAACTCGAAATATTTTCCGTCGTTGATGAACGTCTTGTTCGATGCACAGTGGACGATAGAGATCAACTCTCTCGTGCTGAGCTTTTCGAGGTCCTCACGCTCGTATTCGTAGACGGTCGTTCCGTATTTTGTTTTATACTTTTTCATTGCGTCGCAAATATAGCAAAAAAAATGCGGTAAAACAAAAAACCACGGATTTCCCCGTGGTTTTATTGCTGTTTCATTGTCAGTATCTTGTTCAGTAAATACATTGCCGTCGGATTCTGCCGTATCTCGTTTTTCAGTTTCCGTACCAACGCATCATACGTATCGTTGGATTTCAGGTACGGCAGGAGTGCGGTTTTGCCCCTTTCATACACTTTGTGCGTGTTTCCGTCCCATCTGTATTTCTGATAGTCCATGAGTTGGCGTCCGTTAGCGTCCATAACAGGAATCCAACGTATGTCAGCCACTTCTCCTGGCTCACTGTTCTCCGCACTCAGCGGATAGTCGGTTGTCACACCGTCAAGCACGCACGTAAAGGCCATTGACACATTCTGTGCTCCGCTGAACCGGCCGGTGTTAGTACCGAGAAGCCTTATGTGGGCTTCGTCAGGAATCCAAACGCCCGTCTCCTCCCAAGTTTCTCTTACTGCGGCGTCTTCCGCAGTCTCACCGTAATCAAGGAACCCGCTTGGGACGTTCCAAAGCCCTGCTCCTGTGGTGCTGGGCCCACGCTGATTTGCGAGTACGCACCACCTTCCTTGCCTATCCCTGCAGTATACGCACAAGGAAACCGACACGCTTCTCGAAACATAGTATGTCTTTCCGTTCCTTTCGACAGGGAAGTTTCCGCCATACTTTGCCCAATCTTTTCCGTGGAGAACCTTAGGATCATCGACGAGTTTCACTTGGTTGTTCGGATCATTAGGATCAAACATACCAAGTTCGTTCATTACGTGTTCGGCAATTATCTTTTTAAGTTCGGTTTCCTCTCTCATATCATCTATAAATATCTGAGTACAACGCTTAAATACACGTTTTACAACAAAAATACCGCAGTTTCCTGCGGTATTCGTTTTCGGCAATTTCCGTTACTCCGTTTCCGGCGGCGTTTCCGTGACTGCGGCCGGTTTTCGTCCGTAGACGATTGGCTTGAGGTTGCCGATTTCCTCGCTGAACCAGATAGAGGACCATTTGCTCTTGGAGCGAGCCTTGTGGCTGGCGATTTTCTCGTTGATGGAGATAATCTTCTCGGTGAGGGCATTCATGTTTCCGTAGTCGGTACCTTGGTAGGTTTCGACAAGGGCGACGGTGTTTTCATAGTCCGCAATCGTTGCGTTGAAGTCCGCCTGCTTGTTGACGAGCGAAAGCCCCATACAGATGAGGGCGGCGGCGCCGACGATGAGGAACGTCATACCAGCTTCCCCGACGAAATCCCAATCCTTAGACAGGGCGAGAATGGCGAGAATCAGGCTAAAGAGGGTGATACCCCCGACAAGTAAGAACCAATACATTTTAGCAAGTGTTTAAAGTTATCTGTTGCAAATATAACCGAACTTTCTGACAATCCAAAATTATTGCTGCCGTTCTAGTTCGTCATCAATGTAGTCGTTAATCGTCTCGATTGCCATGAACATTCCGAGAGCCCTGATTTTCATAATCGAAGGGTCAGAAGGATCAAGTGTCTCAATGTCACTTGAGTCAGGGCATTTGTCCCAATATCTCTCGTATAAATCCTTGACGAAATAGACGAGTTTCTTATACTTTGCTTCTACCTCCATACGTTAATGCTTTACAATGTAGTCGGCCATTGTGGTTGTTAACGGGGCGATACCCTTATGTCTGAAGTTAAAACCGTCCCATAGAACCATACCTTCGGCTTCGTTGAAGATTGCGTTTGAACCGGCACTCTCGTCTGGGTTGACGTCCACGTCGATTCCGAATACGTTTACGCCGCCCATTCTCAACTGTTTTGCAGTCTTGATTGACGCTCTCACCTCAGCCCTTAGCCTTTCCTTGTTCAGTACCTCAGGGTACCTTAGCGTCTTCCACTTCTCGAATATGCAGTGGGCTCCGTGCCCGTGCCCGTCCTCTCCTACATCGTGCATCGTTATAACCGTTGCGAAGACTGTCTGCAAGCCTCTGTTCTGAGAGTCGGTAGCAACTATAACCTGTATATTCCTTCTCTTCGTCACATAGTCCTTTACGTACTCGACGAAGTTCTCTATGTTTTCTCCTTTAAATTTTCTAAACATGTTTTCGTTCCAAAAAGTCTTTCCTCACATAGGGAAAAATACCCTACATTCATTTCCATTCCGATATAATTTCTTCCCAAATCCCGTGCGGCAAGGAGTGTCGTTCCACTTCCCGCAAACGGGTCCAAAACTAAGTCACCGGGATTGCTCCAAGACAGGATGTGTTTCTTTGCAAGTTCGTATGGGAACACCGCAGGGTGACAGGTTTTGTTCTGTGCTACGGCTATGTCCCATACGTTGTAGTCAACTGCCTCGGAATTCACCACATACTTCAGTTTGTGGCGTCCGGATTCTCCGTCCATATTCTTCGCCGTACTGTCGTAGTTCTTTCCGCCGAACTTTGTTTTCCGCATAATCGGATTGAATGTCTTCGGCTTGCCTTTGCTGAATACGAACATATACTCGAAGCAATCGGCGTATCGTGGCTGTCGGACTGCCGGCATAGGATTGGTTTTCCGCCAAATCATGGTGTCGTTGAGGTTGAATCCGAGTTCCATAAAATACAGGGCATGCTTGAACGACGTCCCTGTCTTCGAACCGCGATCCGTCTTGTCGTTGATAACCCAAACGACGACGCCGCCAGGCTTTGTGACTCGATAGAGTTCGTTTGCGATTTCCTTGAATTTCTCGAAGCACCATGTATCTCCGACCCCGTTGTATTTCCTCAGGGAATCATATGGTGGGGATGTCACCGTAAGATCAACAAAATCGTTTTGGAGAAGTTTAAGCAAACGCTCTGAATCGCCGAGCATTATGCTGTTCTCCAAATCAACCGTTTTCGCTGGTGTTAGTTCAAATTCGGTAGCCATCCCAAAATTTTGTCGGTATTAGTTCAAATTCGTCTGTCGAAATCTTTACTCCGTCCGCCTCGAGAAACAATTTTCCGTCTTGGCTTGTGAGTGTTACTTTTTTAATCTTCGTATGTGCTTGCCCTTCTTTATAGGCTTCTTTTATTGCGTCGTAATCGTCAAGGGTTTCCTCTTTGTTGTAGAAAGAAAAATTGTCTTTCGCATATTCTTCTGCAGCATCTTCATCACACATATTGATGTATGATTTAACCCTGTTCAGGATAACGAGGTAGTACCATATATCAATCGCCTTTTCCTTTGACAATGTGACGGTTCCGAAATCGTTGATTTCCTTTTTTATTTCGGCTATGTACCTTTCAAGGGTATCCTGATTTATGTTCATACGAAGCACTTTTGGCAAATATACAAAAAAACCGCCTTTCGGCGGTTGCGCTATCCCTCGTTGAACTGTTTGAGGAATTGCTTGTACATTCTCTCGCCCTCGTCCTTGCCGTAGATACGCTCGTACGACCATTCGATGTACAGTAGGGCTGTGCTGTACGTCCCGTAGTAGAAGAACCGCATCCACTTTTCGGCGGCGCCTCTCCACCAGTCGTACTTAGTCCAACGCCATCTCGGTACGAATGACGTGGAGCTGAACACCGATGTAACCGCTTCCTTGAATTTGCTCAACTCTTTCTCGTCATCGGTGTAGGTGTTGGCCTTCATAGCATCTTTTAGATAGCCGAGCGAACGCTTTTTCTTACGTTGCTTGATATCGAAGGCGAGCATGTGGATGCCTGGGATATGGAGGATATGGTAATCGCTGTCGGTGGGGTTCTCTTTTCTGAGGAAGCAAAGTTTGTAGTGGTTCCCACTAATCGTGGCGTCCTCGTTTGCTTTCGGAGTCACCTCGATATACGGGCGGTAAAATCCTAAAAGCAGTGCCGGGTGGAGCATTATCTGCCACGACTCACCCATTTCGCAAGCGATTGAAATGCTGTTGGTTGCGCTGTTGTACCACTCATGGGCTTCGTGATAGGCTTCCGATGCCCAATCCGTCCAATGAGCCTTTCCGTCGGCGTCTCTCGTGAAACAGGCATCGTTAATGAACGCCTCTCCGCTATCGTAGCCACCGTTCCACATGAAAACTTTTCCGAGTTTGCAGTCGGGGTTGTCGCAATAATACGCGGGCTTTTCGGTCGGGGTTCTGTTCGGATCAAACACATGCTCACTGAGAGTCTGCAAGCGTTTTTTTCCGTGCTCGACGAGCGGCTGTCCGCAGAACGGGCAGCACATCTTATATCTCACGAGGGGCTTGTGAATTTTTTTGTTGGGCTTTCTGCCCTCGACGAAGGGGTATTTCTTCAGAAACGCAATGAGTTTTCCCATGACTATACGGCTTTTTTAATGTTTACGTCTTTCTCGAACACTGCTCTCCACATATAGGAGTCGATGTAAGCGAACTGCGTACGGGTTTTGATTGCGAACACAGGAGTACCCTCGTGAACGAAACCGGGAACAGAAACCAATGACTCTCCGCCATATTCAAAGCGTTCAGTCATCGTATTTCCCTCGATACGCTTCTGACAGTCAGCCATCCATTTGGCATCGTTGATTGCGGCATCCTTGTCGAGGTACACATCGACGGTTGCGCTGACGCCGGGCTCTTTGGCGGACTCGTTGGTGATTACGAGTAAGTAAACTTTCATATCCTTTCTTTGTTTTTGCAAAGATAGGAATAAAAAAGGATAAATCCAAATTTACTTATTGAATCTTCTCTCGACTTCCTTTTGGATGGCTTTCTTGATTTCGTACTCGATATCGTAGTTCTCGATTTGAGCAATCTTCTCGTTGATACGGTTCTGTATCACCTGTTCAAGGACGCCGATCTTTTCGTTGAGGTGGGACTGAACGAGTTCATTGATTTGGCCGTTGATGCTCCGACGGATTCCGTCTTTCAGTTTCTCCCAATATTCGGATTTGAGAACTTGCGTCCTACCATATCCGTATGAGCCGGTTTCTTCCGTAAAATAGTGCTTGAGAAGGTTGTCCTCCACTTTCTTCGCCTCCTTGTCAACCAAGTCGGAAAGCTGGCCGGACACGACCTTCGAAATCCGCTTCGACACACCGTCGATGATGGCGTTGTGGATTTTTGTTTCAAGGTCCGGGTTTGCGGCGATAATCCGCTCAATCAGAACCTGATTCTGAAGTGTAATTGATACTTTTTCCATTTTAAATCGTCTGTATTTCTTTTGACATATATTCGAACATGTGGGTATGCCTTTCGATATCCTCCTGAGAATGCTTTTGCTTCCATTTGGCAAGGAAATCGTCGAAGGCGGCGGCTACTTGCTCCCGTTCACACGGTTGGATTTTAAGGGTGTCTATGAACTGCTGAGGCGGCTCGTTACGTAAATCACCCTTGCTCGAGAACCCGAACAGGATAATTCCATATCCGAGAACGTAGTACCAGTCCTCGTATATGTCACCTCCGTAATGAACAAACGCCTTTCCGTGCTGTTCTTCCAATGTTTTGAGCAGCCGCACTTTGTTGTCAGCATAGATGCTGAAATTCACCCGCATAGCGGCCTGCAAATCCTCAATGGGTATTGTTATTTCGTTTTTCATTTCCGAGTTTCCAATTTAAGTATTTTTCAAGTTGTTTCGACGTAAACGAATAGTAGCCTCCGCTCTTATGCTTTTTCAACGCCCTGACGTAGTTTAAGAACTCGTCGGAATGCAGGGCTTTAATTATTTCGGTATAAGTTTGCAGCCATTTCGCCTCGTTATTGAACAGGATATAGAATCCAGAGTAAACGCCTTCCCCTTCAGGGACGAACGACACCTTCAAATCGTCCTGCGTTTTTACGATACTGTTGACGGACACCTTCTTTTTGTAGGTATCGACGATGCCCTGCTTTCTTCCGAACCCGTACCATTCGCTGTCGTATGTACGTTCTTTCAACCGCTGTTCGTTATCGCAGATGTATTGATATGCCTCGCCGTTCTTATCCCTGATAATATGCAGAGGGTAAATGAAACCGAGAGTATCATACGGGTATAGGCAGCGTTTTTTCTCGCCTGTAGAAGCCTTTGTGACGGTTATCTCAACGCCCGGAAAACGTGGCTTATCATAAACGAAGAAGGCATCCGAAAGAGTAGCGAACCCGTTTTTAACACGAACGGATTTAGCTCCGTCATAGTCGTTGACTGATTTCAAAACAGACGTCTCTTCCTCGCTTCCAGGGCATAGCTCCCCGTTAATGAAGGCTTCGTCATAACTGACGGCTCTCCATTTGCACATACCTGGAAATCCCTCCCCGTAAATCAGCGTATGGAATTCGGTTGATGTGAATACAGTAATGCACGGATAGGTGCTTATTCCGTCGAAGACACGCTCTTTGCCAAGATCAAAAAACGCGGCAAGAGTATTGTGTTTTAGGATGTAATCCCTGAAAGGCTTCCCGGCCGGGCCCTTAGTCCATCCGCTGGGTGTTATGTACGTCAAAGTAGCCGTGGGGTCCTTTTTCAGCATTCTGAACCCAAGTTCGTAAAATGCGAGATACAGATCCGTCGGGCCGCTCTTTGCGAACTCATACTGTTTCAGTACGTCGTACATATCGGTTCCTTTGATATTGTGCACACGGACGTACGGAGGATTGCCTACGACGAAATCCATAAGCCCGTCGTATTCGTGGCATTCAAGGGCGTTGCAGACACGTATGTCCCAATTCACGGAATCCATAATGCCTTCATCTTCCAACACCGCATTGAGATTTTTGATACACTTGTCGGCGGCTTCCTGATCAATCTCGATTCCGTGGATATAGGTTTGCAGCCACAGTGGTAGCGTACGCCTGACGAGGCGTTTCTCTTCGCACTTGTGTCTCCATGCGTGAATGAAACGCCTGACGATGGCAGTCAGAAACGCACCGTCCCCACAACTGTTGTCTATAATATGCTTGCTGAGTATGCCGGTACCGGAATAACCGATATAGTCAAGCATGTTGTTGACGACATATTTGGGGGTGTACACGACACCCCCTGACTTCTCACTGATTTTCTTCATCCCAGTAGTGCTTTTCCTTGAACACGGGGAACCCGTTGTCCGTCCTGATTGCAGCAAACGCATCCTTGACACTCATACCACGTCTTCTGCGGCTCCAATCTTTCACATTGAGATCGTTTCCGACATAGTAGGGCTTGTCGGTTTCGTATGAACTCTTGTAGGCGTTCATAGTGAGCCCATCGACGTACATACTGTACTCACCCTCGTTTTCAGTCAGGCAGAACCTAGTGGAGTAGGTTTTCTTGATGAACTCTCCGTACCTCTTCGCAAACGATGTGTCGATATGCAGATTGTAGTGCCCCTCGAAAAGTTTGCAAATCTGCTCCTCGGTGAACGTTTCATGGTTGCACCCGGTTCCACGTCCAGTTTCCTTGTATCCGAGGAAAAGAATGTTGACGTATCGTCTGCTGTCGTTTAAATATCTGACGATTTCGAGGGTTTTGTCGAACCCGATATATTCGGGGACGATATGCATCACAATATATTTGCAGTTACGCCCGCTTTCGTCTCGATAAGTGCCGACGTTCTCGAAAGCATCCTCGAATTCGAAGAACTTTTTCACATCTTTAATACCGAGCACAGACACGCCGATACCGTCAACGTAGTTGTCGAACATCCTCTTGAACTTCTTGTTCTTGATAATGGTGTCGCAATCTTTGATGTTGATAGTCGTGTTGACGATATGCCCGTTCTTATTCATCAGGCTGAACAGGTTTTCGAGGTTCGGATAGAGAAGGATATTTCCGCCACCAATGGAGAACTCTGTTTTCGTCTTGAGGTTCTTGATGAAATAAGACAGCTCATTGTAGTCGGCGTGTTTCTCCCAAGCGGAACTCCCCATGTAGCAGAACGGACAGTTGTGGTTACATTTGTTCGTAATGCGGAGATCAATGAGTTCAGGATACTCAGGAAGCGGCTCTCCATCCTCGGTCATAAACCTCAGGCGGCCGCCGGAGCAGTACTTGTATGGAAAACGCCCGTGCTCGCCTTTCTCGTTTTTGGACATCGCGGTTTCTCCGTAGGCAACATAGTAGTTGCCGTTTCTGGTGATGCTGTTTTTCTTTCCGGCGGAACCGCATATCATATTGTCTATGTAATACGTAATCGGAGCCTTGTCGTGATCGGCAACAGTGTCGTACACGAAATCCTGTTCGTCACTTCCGCCGACAATCACGAGATCGTCGCTATCAATGATATGACGGATATAGTCGATTCCGAAATCCGGGTCAGTTTTAATGGCGTGAGTTGCGACAATGGAGTCTCTGGTGTATTCGCCGAATGACGGTTCTTCGGCGAAATTCCGCTCTTCATACGGCTTGTCGTTGAATTCATTCTGCGCCTTCGCCAGATGGTAATACTGCTTCACTTCAGGATAATACATCGCCATTTTCTTGACAAGACTTTCGTTATGCCAGATATGATGGAAAATGTATTTGATTTTTGCCTCCTTCGTAGCGGCGATAGTTCTCGTGCAACGGTCAAAATAGTCGTTTTCAAAGACGTTGAGGTCCTCGAAAAGTTCGTTCTCGTTGCGATAGATAATGGAGTGCGTGGAACTGCTGTTGGTAGCATTTCCTCGCCTGAAATTCTTGATTCTGATTACTTTGAACATAGTGCTACAGATATAGGGCGATATAAACTTCCTTGCCGCCGGTGCGTTCGTCTTCGTGCCATTTTACCTCGTTGTTCCAACCGGCTTCGTACAACGCGTTCTTCAGGAATTCGAGGTTGCTGTCTTTGACTCGGTGGACGTTGAGCCCGACGTTGGCGTTGAGCCACAACTGAATCACACCTTCCTCTCCGTTGTCGGATTTCAGTTTGTTGATTGATCTCTCAATGACGGGAGATACGATGTTGCCGAACTCTTCATTGGTGTAGTCGAGCGAGTTTCTGTGTGGAATGTTCATTTTTCTGCGTATTTGTCGATTGTTTCTTCCGTGATTTCAAGTGCGCCGGAGGCGTAGTACTCAATAGCCTCCTGAAGGAGTTCCTTGAAGAGTTCAAAGTCCATGTCGTCCATGTGGAACCTCCAAGTGGGGTGGCCGTACATGTCCTTGATATTTTCGTCATACTTCTCGAGGTGACGGCTAAGAATGGGCTCATAGCGAGTGTCATTCAGATAGCCAATGACGAAATACCAAGCGTTCGAGCGAACGAATCTGTCTTTAATCTCTTTCATGTCGTTTTTTTCTTTTTGCAAAGATATTAAAAAGAAATCAGAATTCCAAATTTTTTTAGTATTTATTGGTATGGGAAAACGCATTCGCATAACAGAAGAACAGTTGAAGAGGATTGTCAAGGAAATGGCATACCCCGTCTCGTTCGATATGGACGAAATGACGTCACTCAGGTCATACGCCGCAAGGGTAAGGTACTGTGAGCAAAGGCTGACGAAAATAGGCGCCGGTTCTTCGAGAATAGTGTTTGCTGTCGACGACGAAAAAGTCCTGAAAGTTGCGAAAAATCAGAAAGGAATTGCACAGAACAATGAAGAGTCAGAACAGTGGAAACAGAATTACGATTGCTTCGCAAAAGTGTACGACTATTCGGATGACGGAATATTCCTTGAAATGCAGGCGGCGAGGAAAGCGAAAAACTCTGACTTCAAACGCATAACAGGTTACGACTTTGACGTTATGTGCAAATGGATTGAGTACACGGCTTCCCTGTATTCAAGAAATCGCCGTATGTGGGGGCCCTCTATATCGCCGGAATACAAACAGTTGTTCGACTCTGAACAATGGCAAGAAATGCTCGACAATTATAGCATTTTCTACGCCATACACTGCTATATGTGCGATTACCAGCTAGAAACCTATGGAGATTTTCAACGTCTATCCTCTTGGGGCGTGGTATCCGAAAACGGAGAGGAAAGTCTCGTACTGATAGATTTCGGGCTCAGTGATGAGATATTCGCAAACTACTACTCGCCACGAATGAGGAAATACGCATAAAAAAAGCGGGGTTTAGTCCCGCTTTTTCTGTATCTCTTTCATCGTGGCAACCCCAATGAACGACTTGAAATCTTCGAGCAATTCGTCCTTTGAAGAGAATTCTTTTATCTCGTGGGATTGGTCCTGATAAATATATGGGCTCCTGACTTCGTTCCGTACTTCGATTTGTGGATATGCAAAGCACTCGTCGTCTGTAAATGAGGCACCTGGCCCGTACAGTTCGTAGTATTTAAAATATCCATCGCCTTCGCCGCCAGCAACGCCGAATATCCAAGCGATTTCTTCGTTTGTCTGTACCCTGACAAGTTTCCCCTTGTAATACTCTATCTGATCGTTGAACCCACTATCTTCGTGGGACAGACGCATCAGTTCGAGATTCATTTTATTGAGTTCTTCTTTGGTTTCCTCAATCTTCCTGATAAGTTCTTCTTTCCTGCTCGCCATCGCTGTTTTCTGTTAAAACGTTTTCGGTTGGTTCTTGTGGAACGGTTATTTTCGGTTTGTTTTTACTTCCTTTCGGACGCCCTCTCTTCTTTTTGGGTGGTTCTAACCCGTTCATTGGCTGTACTTCCACGATTTTAAACGCTTCTCCGCTTTCAACCGCTTCGTTCAACTCGTCCGGAAGTATCCTTATCTTGTTAATGGGTACAGGATCCATTGTCTTCAAGTCTATTACCGTAATACTGTCGTCCATTGGAGGCTCCTTTACTACGATAACGTCCTTTTCTTCCGGCTTGTTCGGCTCCCGCTTGATAATTTCCCGTAGTTCGTCGTCATTCCTGAGTATTCTCAGCATCTCATTCCTGATTGCTTGCTCGAATTCTTTCGTGGCAAATATGCCGGGAATGAATTTGGAGAAATCAATCTCCGCCTTTTCCGCGTTTTCGTATTCCTTTTCCAACGGATTCTCAGGCTCGACAACCGTGTCCTGAGGCCTGTCCTGATTAGCCGTAATATTTTCGGTTTTCATTACGGGCCCATTAGGAAGTATCTTCTCGCAGTTCTTAATGAAGTAGTCAGGGTCCGTTTCTTGGTCAGCCTGTACGGTGCAAGAAGGCGCCACGTATTCTTTTAACGGAATAGGCTCAATAGGGCACGTAAGGTCAGAAGTCATATCACTTTCAGGTATTTCTACCACCTCGTTAACCTTCGGTTGCTCATAATCAAGTTTCTCTTCGGTATCGCCTGAATAAAGCCCACGCTCTTTCAGCACCTTCTCGACACGCTTGTCATTCGATTTGGACACGAACGTCAATTTCAGCGTCTTAAGAATGCTCGCAGACATATCGTTTGCGTATTCGTTGAGCTGTTCGATAATCGAATTGACTATTGCGATTTTCTCGTTCTCTTCCTTGTCGTCGTCTGACGATATGATAAGCGTTCCGCTTTCCCCATCAGTGGTGTTCACTTCCATTTCTTCGGGGGCTTCGTTCTCTTTTCCGTCATATTTTTTGAGACGTTCCAACGAAACCTTCCAATAGTCTTCGTTCTTTTCGAAGCCAATGAAGTTACGCCTGTTCAGCCTCGCCATTTTAGCGGTTGTACCGCTACCCATGAACGGATCAAGAACGGTATCGCCCTCGACAGTCCAACTAAGGATATGGTCCTCGGCGAGTTTTTCGGGGAACACCGCCGGGTGTCCCGTCTTGTCGTTAAACGATACGTTGTATTTCCATATATTCGTCCTCAGGCTGAACTCGGGAGTCGGCTTGATGTTCTTTTTGCCAGATACGAGGTTTCCTTCCTTATCGTACTGTGTCTTGGTACCCCAGTTTGTCCACCCTGCCCACTTGTTACGCTTGTCGGCAATCAGTTTAATATCGTCACGGATTTTACCCTTCACGAACACGAACATGTACTCGAAAATCTGAGAGTAGCGTTTCGAGTTTATTTTGGCGGGGAACGTGGATGAGTTCTTCTCGTACACCATTGTATCGTGTATCTTGAAGCCTATCTCCTGGAAATAGAGAGCCTGACGGAAAGAAGTTCCCGTCTCTCCACCTTTTACCACCTCGTCGCCTACTACCCACACGACAACACCACCGGGCTTGGTAACACGGTACAGTTCGTCGGCTACTTCCTTGAAAATGTCGAAGTTCCATGCGAACTCATCGTCCTGATAGGTACGAAGCGAATCGTACGGAGGACTCGTCACTGTCAAATCGACGGAATTGGCGTCCAACTGCCTCAGTCCGTCCCTGCAATCACAGTTGTATATGTTATTAAGCTCAATCATATTCGTTTAAATCAATTTTCGTCGCGATTTTTTTTTCCTCCATTATGTCTATGTTCGTCAGTATGTTTGCTACATGGTCTCCGAACTTGTCAAACTCGTTGAAGGCGATTCCGCCTTTGTGAAGGCGGAGCATTGATACCGGACGTTCAATGTGTTTCCTGATATATTTCCTCCATTTTTTCGTGTCAATGAGCCACGCTTCCGCCGGTTTCCTTTTCTTGTCCAAAAATACGTAGAAAAAATAGTTGGCTCTTGAATTCGACGCACAGCCGGCTCCGTCGTGGGAAATAATCTCATACACTACGTTTCGAGATTTGAGCGACACCGTATCTGTCTTGACTTCGTAAAGCCGATAGAACGAAGTGTCCTTTCCGTTTCCGATAAGGTTCTTTCTGACGTCATCAAGGAAATAAGGCTCACCGAAATCATCGTCACTTATTATTTGCACAAAATCAACGTCTATGAGGCGAAACAGTGTTTCATCTGATACGTCATACACCCTCTTGCTCTTGTTTGAGGTCAAAAGTATCTTACGCATTATTTTTTCGCCTATTTTTCCCAACTTCAAGTCTTTCTCGAAATTGGGTTTCTCGTTATAAGCCATGCCGGTACATTTTTAGTTCACCCCATCAATTGAGTAATTGGTAATCAGTACTTCGTCCGTCTTGCTCTCACGGTCTTTCCTGTGGTAATATGAATTTGCGTAGGATTTGTCCAAGTGGATTATGTTAAATCCGTTGGTTTCCGCCCATTCTTTCAATATCGTATTCTCCTCGCCCTTGTTCTCGAGGACGTTGGACAGGGCAAACCTGCCTCCCATATCGTTAAGTTCTTTCAGCCTTCCGAGTAGTGTACGCTCTTTTTCTTCGTCCCATCCGTCATTGTAGGTTGCCTGAGAAATGAGATACGGAGGGTCAGCGTACACGAATGTTTGTTTGTCGAACGGAACATCGGCAAAATCCACGGATACGAAGAAACAGTTTTTTTTATGCAGTGCGTTAATGAACCCGATAAGGTTTTCCCTCATTTTGTCATTGAAACTGCTCCTGTTGGCTCCGAAAGGAATGTTGAACTTCCAATTCTTGTTAACAGCGAACCGGATCTGGTTGTTGAAACTGTAAGCCATGAGGACAAAAAGATCGAGTGGGTTACGCTCACTTACAGGGGTGGAATTGTAACTCTCCCTGAAAGCGTAGTACTTGTCTTTGTCTTCCTCGTTCTGAGTGAGCCCCCAAGCCTCAATCACGGAGTCAATGTAACGCAGACAATCCTCAACGGAATTGTTCTTCATATACTTGTACATCTCGATTAGAGGCACGATGTTGTCGTTGAAGAGGACGTATCCTGCCTCTGCGTTTATTCCGACAGTGGCACCACCGCAGAACAAGTCGATAAACACCGTTATATCCTTGGGGAAGTGTTCAACCAACGTAGGGAGGAGTTTCTTTTTCCCGCCCATGTAATTCATTGGGGACACGACAAAACTTTTTTTCGGCTCCTCAACTTTTACTTCGATTTTCGGCGTCTTTCCGAGAATTATGATGGATTTTCCCGTGGCGTTGGGAAGCATAGCCTGCTCGTAAGCCGCCCTGTTTTTCCCGGAGAACATCAGTTTGTTGATTTTCACCCTCGCCTCAGCCACGTTTTTCTCGGTTTCGGGAGTAACTGACAGTTTCAGTTGTACTGCATTTTCCTTGATACGCCTGTTGTATTCCTCAACTGCTTCTTCGAGCGTGTCCTTTGGTAGTACGGTACCCGTACGTGACAGAGTGTCAGACTTGAGAAGGACGCCTTGCAGTTCAACAGACTTTAACGGGTCCTCTACGTTTTCCTTGTTGGTGAACACGCCCTTATGCAGGACATGGATGTACTCCAACACGCCTTCCGCCGCTTGGTTTCTGTTATTGTCCGCTTTGTACCTCTGATATGGAGTAGATTCGACAGAGTAATCTCCGTATTTGGACATTATCTCTTTTATTTCGTCGAACGTGAGAAGGCCCTCGTTGTTATACGACATGAAAATCCATTCGAATTTGGCGTTTGAAATGAGGTCTTCGAGGGCTTCAGCGACTGTTGCTTTATGGTTGTAGTCAGATTTGTTGCATTCGTCTTTCTTTACGCCCGACTTGGTGTCGGTTTCCCGTGCACGGTTTTCTGCGATGGCATTGAGCACGAAGTAGTATGACGAATATTGCCTGGTGTTATACGGCGGATCAAGATACAGGATATCGCCTTCGATTTCCCGTATCAGTTCGTTTGCATCGGACATGTACACCTCGTTTTGATCGCCTGCGTTCTCAGCCTTCTTCGGCAACTCGAAAGATACGTCTTTCAAGGAGTTCTCTTTCAGTTTGCTGGCGAACATTCCGTATGTTGACATGGTGTTTGCCACCTTGTCGGCACCGTCCATTATGGAATACAGTATCGCAAGATAGTTTTTGTAGTTCAGGAGTCTGCTGCATTCCGACAGCATATTTCTTGTCGCCTGAATTACAAGCCCGTTGTTCTTACTGAAAAACAGTCTGTTGCTGGACCCACCTTCGGCATACGCATCAAACAGGTTTCGGTTATCGTCGATGCATTCATTAGCCCTTAAACTAGCCGAATGCATGAAATTGCGAAACACTTCCTCGTCGTATCCTTTCAACTGAACGTAGTTCGCTATGTAAGAATATTTTTCGAGGTCGTTGGCAATGACTTTTTTCACGAGCGGGCTGAAAGAACGTCCTACCGCACCCGTGCCGGCGAAAATGTCACAAAAAACCTTGTCATGTAAGTCGTTTCCGCAATGTTTTTCTACCGTTTCCCGTATGAAATTGATAAGTCTTAATTTAGAGCCGATATATCTCATAATCTAACGCCACAAATTTCTTCAAAAATACAAAAAAATGAAAAAAGGGAAGGCAACCGCAACCTTCCCCACGTCCAGATAAGTGTTCTTTAGCGGACTCTTTGGCTCCGCCTACTCATGCTTCCGGCCTGGCTTTCCACTACCCCGGAAAAAACGGTTTTTACATGCTGTTCAACCACTCGTTTACCACGTGTTTGAAGTATTCGAGTTTAGTGCTTGCCTCCCACGGGAATTCCTCTCTTCCGAAATGCCCGTACACGGCAGTCTTTGCGAAAATGGGCTCGTTAAGATGGAAGGTGTTAATGAAATCAAACGGCTCTATCGGGAAGAACTTACGCACAATATCTTCAAGTACGCTGTTTGGATATTCTGAACCCTTCGCGTCCACATGGATACTGAGAGGTTGAGATATTCCGATTGCGTATGATAGTTGGATTGTCACTTCGTCCGCAAGTCCTGCAGCCACGAGATACTTTGCTGCGAATCTCGCTCCGTATGCTGCTGAGCGATCAACCTTTGTACAGTCTTTGCCTGAGAATGCGCCACCACCATGAGGGCATTTTCCGCCATACGTGTCGACGATAATCTTCCGGCCGGTAAGCCCGGTGTCTCCCTGAGGGCCGCCAATGACAAACCTGCCCGTAGGATTGACGAGAAGTTCGAAATTTCCGTTGAACACCCAAGCGATGTCTTTGTGCGATTCCTTCAACAGCGGGAAAATTTTCTCGAGATAATACCGTTTCAGTACCGTCTCTGAAATACTATCGCTGTCATCGTGCTGCATTGAGATTAGGACTGTTGAAACACGCAGTGGCTTGTTTGTTTCTCCGTCATACTCAATTGTATACTGACATTTTGCGTCAGGACGCATACCGGGAAGTTCGCCCGCTTTCCTGAGTTCGTCGTATATACGCATAGTTTCGTTTGCGAGAACGATTCCGATAGGCATAAGTTCCTTCGTCTCGTTGCAGGCGTATCCGAACATTATACCCTGGTCTCCTGCGCCCATGTCTTCTGACACACCTCTTTCTACTCCCTGACGAATGTCTGGGCTCTGCTCGTGAAGCGTGTTGATGAAGACTGCGGATTCCGGGTCAAACCCGTTAGTTCCGTTGTATCCGATTTCTTCGATTACTCTCTTCGCCGTACCGACGATATCCACGTCGGCAGTTGAATGTGCTTCTCCGCCAATCACGAGCATGTTATTGGTGATAAAGCATTCGACGGCAACTTTTGCGTTTTTGTCCTGTTTAAGGAACTCGTCAAGGATTGAGTCGGAAATTTGATCGCATACCTTATCGGGGTGACCGCAGCTTACCGCCTCAGATGTGAAAAAATAGTTCTTCATTCTACCAAATTTAACGTCAAGTTCAAATATACAACAAATAAAACTCTTCAATATTACGTTCATTCTTGCATGTTTATTAAAAAGGATGAGGGTTTTACACGAAGCAAACGAAACGGTGCTCGAAGCACTTGCTGAGTTCAGAAACAGTTCCCTTCAAGAGTCGTTGAGGCTGATTAGGTATGTTGTTTTTGCACATGTTGAAAGCGGTATATTGATGCACAACACGCTTACGAAGGAAATTGTTTTGCTTGAGCCCTGTGACAACATTTACGACAATCATTTTTTGCAAAACCTATGGCTCGTGCCGCAAGATTTCGACGATTCGATAATTGCGACAAAATATAGAGACTGGCTGTTCTCTACGAGGCCGAAAACACTTGAACCCAACGGATATACCGTCGCAACAACCACGGATTGTAACGCAAGGTGTTTCTATTGTTACGAAATGGGTCTTGCAAAGAAAAAAATGACGAACGAAACCGCTATTGATGTGGCTGATTATATGGCGAAAAACTATTTTTCGGCCCCAGAAGAAAAAAGACGTACCATAAGCATATCGTGGTTTGGCGGAGAGCCGCTTTACAACAAAGAAGCAATAAAAGCAATATGCAACAGACTCCGGGAACTGGGCGTTCCGTATGTGAGTACGGCAATCAGCAACGGTTTTTTGTTCGATGAGCCGACGATTGCCGAAGCGAAATGGCTATGGAGGCTGAAAAGGGTTCAAATCACCATTGACGGAACCGAAAAGAAGTACAACAAGGCTAAAAACTATAAAGAACCCGGCGAAAACCCGTTTGAAACCGTGCTGAACAACATAGACAACTTGTCAAAGAACAGGATTTCAGTAAACATACGGGTAAACGTGGGCTATTACAACAGGGACGATATATTATCGCTGATTGACATTATCAGTACAAGATTCAAGGGTAGGGAAAACGTGAAAATGTACGTCCATTCTCTGTTTGATACCTGCGGGGTAACTGACGTAAAAGGTGACGAAAAGGAGAAGGCGGTTTATGAGGCGATGAAAAAAATGAACAGGAAACTGTCTGAACTCGGCATAAACGCCATCCGCCCGTTAAACCTCGGGGTTAAGGGTGCACACTGCATGGCCGACAACGGAAAGCACGTGGTTATACAGACTGACGGAAAACTTTGCCTTTGTGAACATTATGTCGATAGCAAGCATATAGGCAGCATATACAGCGACGAGTTTGACGAAAAGATGATTGAGCATTTCAGGGAGATAACGGAGCCGTTCAGCAACTGTTACAAATGTCAGATATTCCCATCTTGCTCATACGTCAAGGTGTGTGAGGATAACAGCGTACGCTGCAGCAAGTACAGGCAGGATTACAAGATATCTAACGCCGTGTTAGGGCTTGAACTTATTGGAAAACAACTAACGGAAGAAAAAAAATAACAATATGGCACAGAAAAAAAGTACCGGAGAAAACAAATTGGCTAATGTCGCCACAAGCCAACTGATTGAATACCTTCAAATGATAGAGGTTGTGTGCGACTATTATGACAACGAGGCAAAAGCCAATGTCGGAAATTATTATGGGGACGAGAAGGAAGCATACGAAAACGCTAATTCAAGGTTCCTGAAATACCTGAAACTGAGGATGCAAATCCTTGAAGAAATGGAGAGGAGGCTTGACGTTCTATGTTAAAGAAAATTTGGCTCAACATAAAGATTTTCTTCAACTATTTCTTCGCCGGACTGCGTGCGGCTGACAACGAAATGTCAACCGGTTCAAAACAGAATGCGGACGGCGTAGCGATAGAGCAACAGAAACAACAGGATAACGTGTATGCGGCACTTCTAAGAGGCGAGGTGACGCAGGAAGTACGTGAAATGAGGCATGAAATGTATTATGCCGAGAGAAAATCGAAGAACTACGTTTATAGCGGCGGCGGCCACGCAGTGAAGAAGAAATCTATGTTCGAATACGAAGGGAACGTGGAGAACTCTGACGGGCACAGGGTGGTTATCGTGCAGGACAATTATCAGGATCAAGCGTCGATTGAGGATTACGGAATCGATGTCGGAAAGGTTAAGGAGTTCGGAAGCAAGATTTATTCAACCATCAAAATGGAGGATATTGCGAAGCGTGAGTACACCCTGACTTTCGAGAGGGACTTCATTCCGAAATTCAAGTTGGAGATGTTCGCAAAGAAGCTTGTCATCAAGGAATTTGACGGAAAATATATTTTGGATGTATATTTCAGCAAGTATTCGAAGGAGTTCGACAGGATTTCCAGAATGTTCACGAATGCAATCGAGGCGTTGTATCAGGGCGATGCGAAGAGCGAAATCATTGATTTCAGGCGTTTGTACTTCATTTCAAGGAACGCATACGGCACTGATGACCTGAAATTCTATTCGTTCATCAACTTCGAGTTCGTGGATATCATAGACTTCGATGGCAACTACGTCCTCAGGTTCGTGTGTGAAGCGGACAACTTCGGCGAGGACCTTATTGAAGAGTTCTACGACGAAAGGGCGGCTGAAAAGTCGGCGAACCACGAGAGAAGAGAGAACGTTTCACTGAGTTTCGAGGACGCTGCGGAAATTGCGGCGAGGGAATCCTACGATGCGGATACTGCACAAAACCTTATAAACGAGTTGAATGAAGGAATCGGAAGCGAAGTATCAGGTGTCGATCAAGAGGT
Organism: Paludibacteraceae bacterium; assembly: GCA_017961765.1. GTDB lineage: Bacteria > Bacteroidota > Bacteroidia > Bacteroidales > Paludibacteraceae > RGIG10190. The sequence goes on from JAGCWQ010000182.1 coordinate 40,181, forward strand.
ACAACCCGAATAAGAACGGGTGGTACAGATGTACTGATTGCGACTATAAACAAAATTCGCGGTTTGCGAACCGCGAATTCTATGTTGTGCTTAAGGACGGACGCTATTTTGTGTGCGTTGGAAAGAACGACGAGTTGTACTCGGTATATTTCAAGGACGAAGTAGTTGACGGCGAGAAATACTATCCCGGTGAAATTTTCTCGATTTTCAGGAAAGAATACCTGAAAAGAGGAATAACACAGGAAATGTTGGATCTGTTTCTTAACAATCCGCTCGAATACAGGACAAAATACCAAACGGATAAACCGGTTCAGAAATGAGCCGGTTTTTTCTTATAGTATTGTCAGTATTACAGCGTAAAGTCCCCCAATAGAGGTTGATAGTAGCCCCCTTAGCACACTCATGTCACCACCCCATTCATTCGGTGGTTGTACAAGGCATCTAAGGGCAAGATACAGAAAACCAGATGCAAACGGCGTTATGATAAGCAAAGGCACCGTTGCAATAATGGTACTGAGGCTAAGCATCAAAAGCACAGCCATTGCCATGCCTACGTAAAAGTTAAAGCACTGCTCCACGCAGAAACACCTCAGTCTGTCCCACGCGGCTGAGAGTTTACCTTTCATAGTATCTAAGTGTCTAAAATAAATACTATTATGAATCGGTATTCTTAACCTCCGGCTCTTCGTTTTTTTGGCTTTCTTTTAGTTTAAGTTCTTTAAAATGTTTCATTCGTTCTGAAAGTAAATCAAAACTAACCTTTTCCTTCTTCTCGAATTTGTATTTAGGTTTGATGAACTTATAGAATGCCTTTCCGTTTGAGCCGTCTACGCCGCCCGCCATGAACATTAGGTAGTCCTTGACATCGACTTCCTTATACTCATACATATCGCCCGTCTTGAACACGATACGGAGCGTTTTCAGTGCATTTTCATTGTCGTCGCACTCTGAATAAACGATATTCGAGGAATCATACCACGCCATGTCGAGGCGGTTGTCCTTATCGTAGTACCTGAATAAAATCATGTTGTTTTTTCTTAAAAATACCATATTTTTAACAAAAAGAAACCAATGGCTAACCAACCTATAAAGAAAAAGTTTGATTACGAAAAATATTTCTCAAACGAACTTAAGGGGTTGCTTTCATATATCGGAACGAGCGTCGCTTCGGATGTGCCTTTCACGTCCCTGACGTTCGACATCTTTTTTGTTGCTGCCCTTGAACAGAAGGACAGCATGCTTTACAAAGCAATAAACGGATTTCTTACCAACAACAGCATAGAAGAACTCCACGATAAGGTTATCACGCTCATAAGTGACAGCCTTACCCCGATACGTCCGCAGAGAACAATCGACTATTCGCCGGAGATGAAGAACCTGTTCATTATCGCCAACGACATAAGGCAGGAGATTGAGGCGAATGCGATAACTTCTGATATGGTGTTTCTTGCATTCGTGCGTTCCGCCCCGAAAACGAACGCAATCAAGAAACTGATAACGGACGCAGGGCTGAACGAGAACACCACGCTCGAACTCATAAAGAAAATGAAGGACACCGTTTCCGCCATCGCGGATTTGACGGACGCTGAGTTCGAGGACTTCGCCGACAGATATATGGTAGGGATAGACTTTGGGACCGGGGATTCCCAAATGGCGATGGTAATTGTCGACACGAAAGGAATGGTTGACAAACCGGCAAGGAAAAGCAAAGGCTCTTCAATCGAATATTGCGAAAGTCTCAATGCGTTGGCGGAGACAGGGAACATTGATCCTGTTGTCGGACGTGACAAGGAAATCATTGAGATTACGAAAATCCTGAACAGGAAAATATGTAACAACGTGGTACTTGTCGGCGAGCCGGGCGTAGGCAAGACGGCGATAGTAAACGGACTTGCAAAAAAGATTGTCGATGGGAACGCGCCGATACTGCTCAAAGACTGCGAAATTTTCAGGTTCGACGTAGCGGAAGCGATAAGCGGGGCACAGTACAGGGGACAGTTCGAAGACAGGATATACACCCTTATCAAAAACCTGAAAAAGGTGAAGAATCCGATACTGTTCATCGACAATATCCACGTATTTGCCAACGATAGGAAGAACGGTGAATATGATTTGTTTGGATCCTTGGAGCCGATTTTCGCCGACAAGAAGGTTATGGTTATAGTAGCCACGACACCGAAAGGATTCCACGCATCGTTTGAAACGAGTCCCGATACGATGAGGAAGTTCCAAAGGATAAACGTGGACAGCCCTACCGAACAGGAGTGCGTTGACATACTCAACGGAATGAAAGAGTCGTTTGAAAAGTTCCACAAGGTGACGTATGACGACGGAGTTATGGAAACGGCGGTTTCGCTGGCCGGAAGATACGTTACAGACAGAAGGCTCCCTTCATCGGCGATAGACTTGATTGATGAGGCGGGTGCATTAAAGAAACTCGAGTATTACGAGCCTGAGAAAGTCCGCATTAAAAGGGATAAGATTGTTGCCCTGAGAAAACGCCACGACAAACTCATAAAGGAAGACAAGATAACGGACGCAAGGGACGTTCAGTACGAAATAGACGGGCTGAATATCGACGTATCCGAAACTCTCGACGATTTGAAGAGTAGTGGTGTACCAAGCGTTTCTCTTGACTGCTTGTATAAGGCGGCTTCCGAGCACACGGGAATTCCGCTTTCGAAGATAAGCCTTTCCGAAAAACAGCAGTTGGCGAAGATAAACGGCATACTGATGGAAAACATAATCGGGCAGGATGAAGCGATAGACATTATATCCCGTGGCATAAAACGCAACAAAGTTGGGCTGTCGAGGAAAAACAGGCCGATACTGAGTTGTATGTGCATAGGAAACACCGGCTGCGGAAAAACCCTCCTTGCAAAAATGCTTGCTAAGGAGATATTCGGGGACGAGAAATACCTGGTCCGCTTCGATATGTCTGAATATTCCGATAGGACGGCGGTGAACAAACTCATAGGTGCGTCAGCAGGATACGTAGGATACAACGAAGGCGGATTGCTCACGGAGGCTATCAAGAACAAGAAGCACGCAGTGTTGCTGATAGATGAAATCGAGAAGGCGACGGAAGAGATATTCAACATTTTCCTGCAGGTTCTCGACGAAGGGTTCCTTACGGACAACACCGGCGTAAAGGTTGATTTCAAGAACGTAATACTTGTACTGACTTCAAACGTTGGTGCGAAACAGGCGGCAACGGAAAAGGCGATAGGTTTCGTGACTGACGATTCCGCAAACAAGCGTGACATTATTGAGAAGGAACTCAAGAACAAGTTCCCGCCAGAATTCCTGAACAGGCTCGACGAGATAGTTTACTTCAACACCCTGACAGATGACAACCTTATGGAAATCGTAAAGTTGGAACTGAGAAGGCTGAAAGAGAAAATGAAGGAAATCGGTAACGAGTTGGAAATTGAAGACAATGTTTCGGACTATATCTTCAAGAAGATTCTGCCTGAGAAAGAATACGGAGCGAGACCGATAGGAAGGGCGATACAGAAAGAGATTGAAAATGCCATAACAGATTATATCCTCGAAAACGAGTGCGAAGGAAAGCGACTCGTCGTTTCAATCAAAAATGATAAAGTGGAAGTATCTGAGTAGTTTTTTTTCGGTGACAGGGCGTATTTATTATAAAGCATAAAAGGAAAGCGAAAATGGCAACAAAAATATTCAAAGGATTCAGACAGGTTGACGGTACGGATAGCAATTTTTCAACGGATAATTTCGAATACGGATACATATACTTCGTAAGAACTTCCGAAGACGGGGAAGATGGATATCTCTGGTTCAACGGAAAAAAATACGGAGAAGACGAGACTACAATAGATTGCGGAACATATTGATAAAATTTGCCAGACTACAAGAAACCCTCGCGAAAGCGGGGGTTTTGTTTGTGGGTACCGTATTTATTATTGCATGTATTAGTAGTTTATGGCTATATTTCATATCAAAGTAAATGTCGGACAGACGGTTTTGCCAAAACGTACCGGTATAGGCGCCGTACTCGTTACGGTAGTAACAGGCACGACGGCTGGCGCCGTGGCCAGCGGCATAACCTCGGCAACTACGATACAGTATCAAATTGTCGGTTCTCTCGGAGAAAACGATTTTTGGATATCAACCGGGCCATCTACGATGTTTGCTGCCGTGAGTATAGCACATCCGTTTTACGCATATACGACTTCTATTCAGGGAATATCCGCATCAACTGTGGCAACGTATAGTTTAACACTCGGTCCGAAAACAGGCACAGGCGGTGCAAACGTCTATATGCCTCAAAAATACATGTATGCGTTGGAAAATTCGGTGTTAACCCCGCGCAACTTGTCGTCAATGATGCCAAACAGTTCCTATCAAACATCGAATACTGACCCACATTATGTCACTGCAGAATTTTGCAATGAAAACTATGGCAGAATACAATGTTATGAAACGAACAACGATCTACTTTACTCCGATAAACTATGTACCGGAGTAAACGTTTCATGGTTTCCTGGGATGGATTCAGTCGGTTCAATATATGATTATGACCCATCCACCCCGTCGGAAAGTGTTTATCCACCGTGGACGGTATATTTTAGAACGAGTTCACTTGTAGTAAACAACTCAACAACCAGAACATTGTATATAGATTTTAGACTGTGGGTTAAACAAACTGGAACAACTACTAGGATTGAGGTAGGTAGCGTTAGAGACTATATTGGACCAGGATCAAACTCTTATAATATATCATATATTTCAACAGATTGGACAGACATTGGAGAGTTTGGTTTTGAATTGGTTAGTCTAAAAGAAAACGGAAACGATGCAACCCAGTCGTTAAGAGTTACTATGGAAGCGAACGGAGACAGTAATTCCATTAGTTATTATGGGCCGTGCGTTAGAACGCTAAGTCGTACGGCTTATAATTCATCGCATGTAAGCATAAGTTCAGTAGTATTGGATTTTTATGTTTAGATAATAAAAAACCCGAGCCAACGCTCGGGTTTTTGTTTATCCTTTTGACAGAATTTCTTTTATCGTTTCTTGTACTATTTTCCTGAGTTTGTCTTCGGCTACGATACCGTACCCTGCGTTGAGGGATGGCTGATTGTGTTCTAGATCGTCGAAAAAATCTTCGTTAAGCGTTTTGTATTTTGCAAACGGCTTCCTTTGTTTCGCACCGTCATAAAGCCATTTTTTGAATGTGTCTATGTCAACTTCGGTGATATACTTGAATCCTTTCCAGTCTTTTTCATAGTTTGACAGGTAAGCCGCTTTCGCTTGCTCCGCCGTGTCAAATCCCAACATGACTTTCGTTTCGTCGAACTTACCATCCACATACTGGTCTACGGGAAATATTTTCTTGGAATCGAGGTTTGGGCCGATAAATACGTCTATGGCGTCCCCGTCTTTGCCCAACGTCCTTACGAAATATCCGTAGTCGTTGTGCATAAGGGTTTTCCATTCTTTACCGTTCCTATCTTTTCCTTTCCTGTAACTTCCTTTCGGGTTTTCTATGGTGATATTGAACCCGTGAATGCTCACGTGCCCTTTTTTATAGTTTCCGGCTTCTTTCTGTCCGTCGGTTGGGTTTTCATCCGTTTCAACCCTTGCAGCCATAAGTTTTGCGTGCAGGTTTTCAGCAATAATGTCTCTTAAATTAGCCATTTCAAACGAAATATACTATTTATAAATACAATAAAACGAAATCAACGATGGCAAAAATATGGCTTACTGAGCAGCAATTTAAAGATTATTGCAGGATAATGCTCAATGAGGAGAGAAAAGCGGACTTCACGAAAAAAATACTGAATGAAGCCCTCGCCGAGATGGATGTCTATCAGAATCAGAACCAACTCGAAATCACAAATTTCCTGCGTGGGCTCGAGAACGGAAGTGCAATGGTCGACACCGAGTCGGCGGCAGTACCGTATCCCGATGAAGACGAATATGCGAATGACGAGCCGAGCAGATGGATAGTTTACGACTTCAGTGATCCGGGCCATTTGAGGGACGACGGTTACAGTATGCAGCACATACCTATTCCGGCAGCCACGCAGTTGAAAATCAAGAATCTCATATACAACAATTTCGGGATAACAGTCCCTGACGAGTTTGATCAGTAACAGTTGATCCTAAAATTTGGAATTTCAAAAAACTTTTGTATCTTTAATACAAAAGTTTCATTTTTTTAATATGGGAGTAAGATTGAACAGTGAGAAAAAGATTGAGAATGAAAGCTTTAAACTGAAAATCGGTACCACTAACAAGATAAACCCAATGGTGATTTATGTAGAAGGGAAAGCCTTCATAAGCCCGTTGGATGAGAAAGACGACTATGCGAAAGATTTGTCCGAAATAAAGCATGCTTTGAAGCGTAGCATATCGGATAACCTGTGTGAAACTGACAATTTTGACAACAAATACATACTCGAATTCCAAGTAGCGTCAAGCGGGGTTGCCGTCAATAAGAAAAGTTTCCTTTCATTCCAATTTCTTCTGAGGCAGAGAAGGGACAACGTTATGAAACTGTCCGACGTCAAAAATGCCTCAACGAAAATGATTTCCAACATAGCGGATGCGTTGCGTGACAGCATACTTGAGCACAATTTTGAACTAACAAAGAAGAAGAAGTAGGTATTTATAGAGAAATATATCTTGAAATGCAATACCACTACATAAACCAGGGCTCGGAACTTCCTTATCTCCGTATGGAGTTGGTGAACGACGGAAAATTCGAGTTCTTGAAATCAGGAAAATTCGGAAACGCGATACAGAACGCCGACGTCACATTTTCAATGTGGGACGAGAACGACGTGCTTAGGATATCAGACGCACCTTGCAACATCATACAGGCGGAAAATGGTTGCGAGGACTTCTACATTATTGAATATCAGTTCAGTAAGCGTGACACAAAGAAGAAAGGCAAGTTCAAGGGGCAGTTCAAGATAGACTTTCACGGGGACTTATACGAAGAAGGCGTAAACTACCCGGAAGCGTTGCTGATAATGCCGATTTACGAAGACGTCTGCGTAATGGTGAAATAAAGAAAGCCGTAGGAAAAATCCTACGGCTTTTTTCATGACAGTGGGTGGATTTCTCCACCTTCCCTTCACCTTGCGGGGCGTTTGATAACCCTTCTTTCTGTAGGTACCTTAGCCACCGGCTTGATAACCCTTTTCGTAACTTGTCTTGGAGTGGACTTCTTAGAAGTCATTGAGCATCCGCAATTTCCCATATCGTTAGTTTTTTTATCCTATTAGCCACATAGCAGCCTTGTATGCTGCCGATTTTTCTTGATGCAGAGGTTCGTGCGAATAGTACACGGGCATAGTGAACTTTTTCTCGACTTCTGCCTGCTTTTCGGGGGCACCGAATTTAATTCTGCTGTTCGCCTGTATCATAGCCCTCAGTATGGAAGCGTCCATAGCCTTGTTCCTCATCTCTTTCTTCATAGAGAACTGAACAACGAAAAGACCCATAGCAAGGCACGTGATAGTATCGTCGTGGAAGCCATCCATGTGGTCCTGCTTGCCGTTCTTCCAAACCCAAGTCTCGAGTTCGGCGATAACCCTTCTCGAACGTATCTTGAATTGATCCGAACGAACCATACTTGCAAAGTTTGAAAGCATTTGGAAACGGTTGTTTCCGTTGTGGAAGCCGGGCATTTTTTCAGGCTTGGTATTGCCGGGAACCCTGTTCTGCTTCATATATGTCTTCAAATCGTCGTCATCGTAGTACAGGTTCGGATATTTGAGGTCCATAAGTTTCAGCAATGAAGCATCACCGTAACCACCTATTGATTCAACTACACAGAAAGCATTGTTGTAGAGCCTTCCGTAGTTGTTGGCAAGTTCACCTATTACGTCGCCGAACAGTTTACCGCTATATTCAAGCACCTGTTCAATACAAGGCATTCCGTCATCGTCGATTCCGTCCAAATCGAATATCTCCAATGCAGTAGCATCGTCTGAGTCACCACGGGAGTTATCGACTGACAGGATATATTGATGGCCTTCTATCGGAAGTTTCCAAATCCATACCTCTTCGAAGTCTTTGTCGTGCAACTCTGGATCCGGCTCCCTGACGTTCTTCGTCTTCTGCATTTCAATATACATTGGGTCAACCACGTTGTCAGATGAGCCAACGAACGATACGTCAAGTTCCTGTGCAATCTTGATAGGGTCGTTGTTGAATGCGTTGCACATTCCGACATACCAAGGGGACGTCGGCTTGTAGCCTTCACGTTCCATCATTGCCCAGTGCTCAGGGTCGTACTTGATGTTTCCGTCCTTGTCAAGCGTTGGCTCCTCGTACTCGGCAAGCAATGCCTTCGTATCTTCGTCGAATTTCTGCCATTTCAAGAAGCAGTTGTAACGAGGATCCTGATACCACCTGAGTTCGGTTATATGGTAGTCGTTCTGCCCGTTGAGAGCCTTGTTGTATATGCCGTAATAGAGTTGGTCTTTACCGCAAGGGGTTGAAATCATAATGGTTTTACCACCCGTTGAAGTCGTAGCGACAGCCTGTGCGTAAACGTCCAGACCGTTCTCAATAAACGCAGCCTCGTCGAATATCAACCAAGATACTGATGAAATACCACGAGCGGCGTTAGGGCCTGATGAAACAGCGTAAACCTTGCAGCCGTTTTTGAGTTCGAGCCTTTGCTTGTTGTGGATTGCAAAGATGTCTTTCTTGTTTTTGTCGCTTTTCGGATCGATTGAGAAGAACTCTTCTCCCCAGAACCACCTTGGAAGTTGCAGTAGGAAGTGCTCGATTTTTTCGAGAAGGTTCTGAGACAGTTTCAAGTCACGTCCGACAATCAGTACGGTCTCAGGAGACTCCTTGTCAGCGAGAGCAATCTCGCAGGCAATGAACGCCGCAGCGGTAGTAGTGATACCAGCCTGACGGGGTTTCAGCGTAATGTTTCTCGTGTAATCCCTGAACGCCTGTATCAAATCCTTCTGCCTCGGGAACAATTTGAACGGAACTTCCCTGTTTTTTCTCATATCGAACGTTTTCAGGAAGTTCTCGATCATGTATATCCTTGATTTATCGGAAACGCATTTGATATACTCCTCCGATATTTGGGCTATATCTATCATAACTGTTTGGTGTTAAGGAAATAAATAGCGAAATCAGACAGGAAATCACGATTTCTTTGAAAAAAATTGCAACAAACCCGCAATTTCGCTCATTTAACCTTATCAATAAATAGTTTTTATTTGCCGTTTCGTATTTATATGTAAGTAAATTGTACATTAACATGAAAGCCATAAACAGCGATTATTTGAGGAGAGTGATTAACGAAGCAGTCAGTGAGATGATGGGTGAAGCCACCCCTCCTACACCAATAAAAGGCGGCGCACCAAGGCCAATCAAGGGCGGTGCACCAATGCCAATTAAAGGCGGCGCACCAAAACCTATTGGTGGCGGCCCATCGCCTATCGGTAAACCGGCCGGACCAACACCAGTTGGAGGAAATGCGGCACAGTCACTTAACCCAAACAATCCTCCTGTTATCACCCCTACCCCAACAGCGGACCTAGGGCTGTTTAACGGCGGTCCCACGAAGAATGGATTCAGGCCAGGTATCATAGAGGCTAAATACGAGAACTTTTACGAGACTCAGGATCCTAACATGCAGGATAAGGAAGTCTTGAAAATCTACATGGACTACGTTCACAACATACACGCTCAGAGGTATGTTGATGCCCTTAACAAGCAGTTCCCCGACGTACTTCACGCAACGAAGGTATCGAAGAACAACGTGCCTAAGGACGTCGCTAAAAACTTCATGTATGCAATTAAACTCATTGCACTTCCTGATCAGACGGATGAATTCATTCAGAAAATCCCTGATATCGTCGATTTGCTCTATCAGTTCAAGACTGTCAACAAAATGACGAAGGTTTCATTCGTGTATGATGAAACGTTCAGGGACGAATTCAAACAGAAATTTGCTGACATTGCGGAAAAGACGCCGAACGAAAAGGATATCGAGGAAGCAAACATGAGAATTGCCGATACTTGGATGGACTTGCTCTCGACGTTGAAGGACCCGGCTACGTTGAACAAACTCAACAGCATTAACGGTGCAATATATCCTATGGCTTCCGCAGCCGCAAGCAGGAATACACAGGCACCGGATACATTTGGTGACAACGGTTTCGAGTCAGGACACGCACTGTCATTCAGGAACAGGATGCAGGTGTTCGCACAGGATCCAAACGCAACGTTTGTTACGCAGAAATTTGCTTGGGAGAAATACTATAACCACGAGGTTATTGACCCGACAAGGTTCATTCTCGTAACTATACCTTCCCACAAGAAAGTCGATTTGTCTGACAGGGATAAGGGTGCTCAGAAAGCAGGTTATGCAGGCGGTTACGACGAGTTCAAGACAAGAAAGAAACGTGGCGAGTTGCAGGGCGGTGAACTTCATGCGGTAAGAATGAATGCTCAGAAAGCGTCCAACGATGACGTATTCTTCACCACCGTCAAAATGTATGACGTCGCCAATACGAGACCGATACCCGGTATGCAGAGTAAGTTCCTTCCTGGTGCAGGCCAGTTGAGGGACTTGGAGAACAACGTTATGGGTATTCCTAACGCCGCCGCAAGAAAGGCAGGCGTTGCACCTGTTGCTGCAGCACCGATTCCACAGACGACTTCAAACGGAAGCAACGATCAGGTTCAACTTATCAAGGATTCTCTCGTGGCTATCGTAAAGAAGGAAGTTCAGTCTTCTACTCCTGCCGAGACAGGAAATGCCGAAAGAGACATTGTTAACTACGCATACGCGTACGCGAAGTTCCTGCTTGCAACCGCATTCCAGGGAATATCTAAGCCTGAAACCCAAGAGGCGTTCTGCCAGGGCTTTGTTGCAGGTGTTGCGGTTGCTGTCGGTATCGAAGACCCTCAGGCGGCTAACTATCTGCAGAGCGCACTTGCCAACAGGGGTAAAGACTCCACAATCAAGCAACTTATCGTACAGTGGTTCAATGAGTACGTTGACCTCATGGACGCTGTTAGGATTGATGTCCAAAAGAAACTTATTAGAATGGCTAAACCAAAAGCGGGACAGAAGGTTGTCGAAGAAATGGACGAGGAAGGACTTGGTACGACGAATGTAAATATCAAGCCTCTGTCACTCGGACAATTCGAGGAACTTTTCGGCATAACCGACGACGGGCTTTACGAAGAACAGGATGATGAGATTGAAGATATGCAACTGCAAGAGTCGTTCTTCAGGTTCTTAGACAGCATGGAAGGATATGGAAATGCCTAAAAACAAAATAAACGAATCAATTGAGGAACTGAAAAACATACCTAACGGTAGTGCTTTCACAAATCTACTTTCAATTTATAAGGTGGTTTCTGATAGCGTTGCCGCAGGTTATGCACAGGGCTACGATAGAAAAAAGAGTGCCGGTTGGAACAATAACGGTTCCGACAGTTACGGTATTGTCGGATACACCCACCTGAGCCTGCAAAACGCCATCAACATGGTTGGTAGCGGATACGGTCATTCAATCGTTCATTTCAAACTTCTTGGTGGCACGAAGGATTTTATTTTCTTTGATGCGGATCAAGACAATACGATTAGGGATATGCTCATAAGGAGTTATGGAAGGTACATGACTATCGAAGAGCAGATTTACACCCTAACCGGCGATTCGTACATAGCGAGAAAATACGCAAACTGCCGTCCTTCTGAGTTTGGCAAGTACGGACAGAGCGATATAAGGAAAAAGACGGGCAAGTACATAAGGGGAATGGTGTGCGACTATTGGAGCAGTGTTGGTGAAGTGGTTGTATATCCGTTCAACTTCGGTGATATGGTGGCGTGCGCGGTAGCAAGCGGCCTGTCAAGTTATATGTCTGAAACGGAAGTCAGAAAACGTTTCAAGGGCATTATGGACAACGCTTCAAGGGCTACGCAGGAAGATTTCATTGACATTGTTCCGTTCCTCGAGTGCTTCAACGCTGTTGACCCAGACGGTTGCCAATACATTAAAGTCGGGCAATATGCTTACAGTGCATTTGACTCGCCGAAGGGCCCGAATATCCTCGTGGTTAAGGACAGTAATCAAAAGACGTGGCACAAGCCGGAGTTTTTTAAACTTTTCCCCGACACCATTAGGCTCGATACGGTTCCATCTAACCCAAGTAGAAACGGAAACATTTCGTTCTCAATGAACAAAATGCGTTGGGGCGCAAACGTAGCGGGCATATGCCCTGACGGAGAACAGCACCTTAATCAGCACGGCAAGCCCGAACCTGTGTTCTGGCTTAAAGACAGGGGAGACACCCCGTTTGAGTGGCAATATCTTGAATACATGTACCAAAACCCTCAGTGGATTATTGATTATTTCAATCAGGCTGATTCAGAGGGAGGGGAATTGAACGAAGGATTCAAGCAGGGAATGACGTACAACGATTTCGTTGGCTCGAACAAGGCTTTCGGATACGTTTGTGCTCACGCTGATTCCGTTACGGGTATCCTTACTCACGGGTTCAGTAGGGAATGGGCGGCTGAAAACGACTCGAACTTTAATGGCGGTAGAGGTTTCTACGGAAACGGGGTCTATGGTTGCGTGATTCTCGGAAAGCCGTATTCAATGATAAACTCCAACCTCGACATGGCTGAGGCTGGCGCGGTTAGACTTTCAGAATACAGGGACAGCAGTAAATCCGACGGCTTGAAATATGGCGGTGTTATCATTAAATGCTCCATTGTCGGCGGTTGGAACAATTTCCTTATCCTCGATGAAAGTTTGGCAAAGGCTGTTTACAAAGCAAATTGGCCGATAGAGAAGCAGATACAGCAAATTGTTGGAAAGAAAAATCCGTCGGCTGCGGTTGAACTTATCAGGGGCATGACGTGTTCAGACGGTTTCAAATACAATGTAACCGACTACGACACAAGGACTACGCCACCTCTCGCCCAACTTTTCCGTGGCAGTTTCTCTGATTTCCAAAAATGGGAGAATTTCTTCAGGAAATACGGAATCAGGGGTGCTGTCTATCACGGAGGAAACGACGGATACGGATTTGTCTGTTACGATTATTCGGAAGCGGTTCCCGTTGCTGTAAGTTACGACCACGGAAAAACGTGGAAGACAACTGAAAGCGATTGGCAGAAAACCCATGACAGGCTACTTTATGCGGGCGACCCTATCAACAAACTCGGAACAAGGTTCAAATCTGTCGGCAAATTCCCGAAGAAGGTCACTGCCGGAGAAGAAGTGTTCGGGTGCGTAACGGTTGAAAAGCATAACGGCAAGTTCAACTGTGTCAGAATGGACACGCTTAACGAGATATTCCCTGTCGATTTCGACACTGAGCCCGCTATCGGAATGAGCGGAAAGGTAAGGTTCACTTACAGGGGGTATCAGTTCGTGGGATATATCTATAACGAAGACGCAGGCGGTCCGGCGTTCGACTACGGCGGCGGAACATTCGCATTTAGCGACCTTGACGGCGTTATAGATTACTACATAGAAGGAAAATACGAAGAACAGGACGATACGCCCGATAACGGGCAGTTGCAGGAGTCGTTCTTCAGATTCTTAGATAAAATGGAGGGCTATTTGGATGACTAAAATAACTGAGGAAATACAGAGCCTTTTCAGAAAGTTCAGGAGTTCGGTTGGTTCACCTCTTATGGAGACGGAAATAACGGACTCCGAGCTTTGTGATCTCCTCGACATCGCGGTTGAGGACTATGCCGAGAGAGTGCAGAATTGGGTTATCGAAAACCAATGGGCTACGCTTTACGGAAAAAATCTTGTGGGGTTGAACAACATCGACCTAGCATTTGCGTTGTCAATGAGAACGTTGGATCTGTCTAAGGACTACAGTTATTGGTTTTCTAAGGAAGCGGGATTGCAACAGCGAGGTCCTTGGGAGTTGAAGAAAGATTTCATCACCATTGAGTCTGGCAAACAGAACTATATCATTCCTGCAGGAAGGGAAATCAACAACGTAATGTGGTGCAACCCTTCCACTTCTCAGGCTGCTCTCTATGCAAACTACGGTGGACTTGATACGCTCGGCTTTGCCGGTGGATACGGACAGGCGGGTGGCGGCTCGTATGGGCCGATAGGCGGTTTCTATATCGCACAGAGTGCCGATATTGCGTACATGGCTACGGATTTGGCGTACAAGAACAGACTCCTTCGTGGAGACTTGACGTACAAGGTAACCGCCGGACCTGACGGAACGCATATCCTGCACCTGTATTCAACACCGGGTTCCAAACTGACATTCGGTTCCTCATTCACGGCCAACGGCTCGCTCAGTCTTGTCGGCTGTGAGGTGTGGTACACGTATTACGACGTATCGTCTGCCGATGATGCGGACGCTTGCAGACGTGCACACCCTGAGGTTATCATTACCCCTGACCAGGTTCCGCTCGAAAAAATGGACTATGCGTTCTTGAACGCACCGACGAAAACGATTGTTCGTAAACTGTTCATCGCCAAAGCAAAAGAAGCACTCGGAAACATTCGAGGAAAGTTCAGTGGTAAGGTCAGCATTATGGAGGCGGAGGCAAACCTCGACTACATGATGCTTATCAATCAGGGGCAAACCGAATACAAGGAGACGATGGAGGAACTTACCAAGCGACTTGAGAGAATGTCTCCATACGAACTTATGAAGAAAAACGCGGAACTCGCTCAAAATATGGTGGACATACTTAAGAACAAACCTCTTGGTATATACGCCATTTAATGAGTTGATTAAATCAGTTTTTACGCTATTTTTTAATAAAAGATTTTTATGGCCGATAGAAGGACAAGATGGCAGAAACTAACCGATGTTCTAATAAACACCGGGCAGGGCTCGCCTGTTTCTACGAGAACCACAACATACAACATAAGTGCTCCGCTCGGGACGAGGAACGGAAACGAAATCTTGTACGCTTCTGAAAGTGAAGAAGACAGGAATCAGAAACTCGCTCAACTGAAACAGCAGAAATACATGTCGTACCTGTGGGCTAAGACAGGATATGATACTGCAATGGAACAGGCTGTCGGTGCCAACCAAGTACGTGTCATGTACAGGGACGCCGACCTTATGGCCACCTGGCCGGAAATCGGCTCTGCGTTGGAGACTGTCGCTGAGGAAGCAACCACAATCAACAAGAAAGGCAAAATTCTCAATATCTACTCAAAATCCGAGAGAATTAAATCCATTCTTGAAGACCTTTTCTACAATCGTCTTGACATACCCGTATGGCTGACTACTATCGTACACGAGACAGCGAAATACGGTAACGAGTTCATGTTCCTGAACCTCGATTTGAACGAGGGCGTCAAAGGTTGGAGGGAACTCCCTGTTCACCAGATGCGTCGTATCGAGAACGGAATGGACAATGTGTACGGCGCTGGTATGTTCAACGCGTCCTTTACGCAGCTTAAACCGGACGAGGTTAAGTTCGTATGGGAGGGACACAACGAGGACAAGCCGTTCAAGAACTGGATGATTGCCCACTTCCGCCTTATCACGGACTCAATCTTCCTTCCTTACGGTTGTTCATGGTTGAACAAGGCAAGACGCCATTGGAGAATGCTCTCCATGATGGAAGACGCCATGCTCCTGTACCGTTTGGAAAGGAGTATCGAACGCAGGGTGTTCAAGGTAAACGTCGGTGCTATTGACGATAAGGACGTTCCTGCATTCATACAGGAGTTCATGAACGGAATCAAGAGGGCTCCTATCATTGATCCTCAGACAGGACAGATTGACCTAAGGAAAAACTTCCTCGACGTAAGTGCTGACTACGTTATTCCTGTAAGACCAGGTGCGGATCCAACGGCGATAGACGTTCTGCAAAGTGCGTCGAACCCTACGCAAATGGACGATATTCAGTACATGGAGAACAAGGTTCTTTGTGCACTGAGAGTTCCGAAGCCGCTCATTGGTTTCCAAGAGCCACAGGGTAAGGCGCAGAACATGTCCCTTATCGACATACGCTTCAACAGGGTAATCAACAATATCCAGAAGGCGATTATAATGGAACTGAACAAGATTGCCATTATCCACCTTTACCTTCTTGGATTTGAAGACGAACTGTCCAACTTCACGCTGTCGCTCAACAATCCTTCCAACCAGATTGAGCAAATGGAACTCGACAACCTCAACAAGAGGCTTGCCGCCGCTACCACGGCTCTTGCCGAACAGGGAGGCGGACTTCCGCTCATGTCATGGCATCAGGTTCAGAGGGAGATTATGGGTAGGACGGAAAGTGAAATCGAGCAGACTCTCCTTGAACTCAGGCTTGAAGCCGCACTTGCGATTGAACTGCAGCGTACCGTCGAGATTATCAAGAGGACGCACATGTTTGACAAGGTTGACAGGCTGTTCGGAGAACCGGGTGCCGAATATAGTGCTCAGCCACCGGGAATGGATAACGGTATGGGCGGCGGCCTCGGCGGAGGCGGCGGTGCACCCGCTCCAATCGGTGACGGCTTCGGCGATGAACTCGGAGATTTGGGAGCACCGGGCGAAGATAGTGACAGCGACCTCGGAGGCGATGAGGGCGGTGCCGATCTCGGAGGAATGGATGCGGAAGCACCAGAGCCACTTAACGAAGGCTACAATGGTCCGGTTACACAGAAACTCAGGAACGATATTGCTAAGGGGCAGTTCTACAACGCCTACCTGAAAGATATGACGAAAAAGGCACTTCAGGAAGAAGAGAACAACCACAAACCGATACCGATAATCAGCAGAAATCTCATCGTAAACGAAGAGATAAATTCCATTATCGAATCTCTTGGCAAAAAAATCGAAGAAAGTGACCAAAGAGACAGAGACCTTGAAAAGGAATTGCAAGTTTTGCAACAATAAGAAAATATTTATCTAAAAACGATTAGGGATGGCAAAATTCGATTTTAACGACTGCAACGACGTTAAAAAACTAAAAACCGAAATCAACAACATACTTGAATCGAGGATACAGAAACTTGAACTCGAATCTGCGCTGAAAAATCTTTCAGAGCAGCCTTTCGGTGCGATCAAGAATGTTTTCGAGGGGATAACGGATAAGTTGTACGAAACCACGGAGGGGAAAAAGATTATCGGTAAGTACGTGAGGGCGATAAGGGAGAACAAGAATACGGCTGACGCATATTCCGTATATGAGTTCGTGTACCATTCACCGCACGTATCCAACCCGAATATGCTCCTGACTGAAGCCCTTTATATGGTGAGCGGCATGGACAAGCAGCAGTTCGCCGAGGGTAAGAAAAAAATTGCCGAAATCGTTGCAGAAGGCATAAACCTCGTCGGTAAGGACGCAAACTTCGTCGATGAGAACATCAACCGTGGCTACGGTATCAACGAAGCCATCGACTTCCTAATGCTAAACCCTAAGAATTTCGATAATCTGGACGAGTATATCAACAAGTTCAGTTACGTTGAGAACCACCTTACGGAAAACATGGCTGAAAAGCCTGTTGAGCCGTCAAGCAGGACAGGCAAGGAACTCATAGATTCTCTCAACGAGGCTATGGACGGTCTCAATTCTTGGGAGAAGGAAGCAATCAGCGACATAACGCTTGCGAAACTGTCCAACAGAGATATGTCAGAACTGTTCGAGGAATACAAGAACGGTTGTATCGAAAAGATTGACGAGAATATCGAAAAAGGTGCCACAACGGAAGAGAAGTCACGCCTTGAAACGATGAAAAGGCAACTCAGTGAAAAGCAATACAGCGAGGAAAACCTATATGAAGATATAGTAACGCTTTCCGAACTCAGGGCTACATTATCAGAATAAAAGAACGAAACGATATGAAAATCAAGGTATCAAAAAAGGAACTCTACGAATGCGTAGAACGTGCGGTTATCCGTGCATACGGCGAAGCAAAGGCCAAGGCTCTTAACGAGGGCTACTGTGACGACGACGATGATGACGATCCTGTGAGCAGGTTCCTCGCGAACCCGAAGAACAGGCTTCCTAAGAGACTACCCGGCGGCGGTGCCGCTAAGAAGGCTGCAATGGCTGACATTAAGAAAGAAACCGACGCAGAGAAGCACGACGAGAAAGCCGCTGCTGATGCAGAAGAAAAAGAAATGCACGGCGAAGATTAAAAAGAAAGCCACCCGAGAGGGCGGCTTTTTTTAGTAGTTGTTCTTACTTAGAAGTCCGTTATTGATTCGTTTGTAATACCAATCAACCAC
>JAGCWQ010000183.1 GCA_017961765.1 Paludibacteraceae bacterium
CTTGGTGTCACTAAAAAATAAGTTGATGACCTCGTTGACGCTCTCACCTGTGATTATGTTGTTTATCGCCAATACCATGGCCTTGTCGCAACGGCATTTCTCGGACGTGGCGGAAGACCTCCGCGCATCCTCAGGCACCAATAGCTTGACAAGATAAGTGAGTCCATCTTTGATGTCAGTTACTTTCTTCCACGCGATGAACGCACCATCAGACGGGCATGACATTGGCACACAGAAATTACGTGCATTATATATGACAGCACGGTTTAAGTTAGCGCCATACAAGTTTACTTTAAGGAAGTCGACGCCAGATAACGTGGTATTTGTCAAGTTTGAATCGCAAAGGTCAACACGTGTCAACGTGGAAAACGACAAGTCTGCTTCTGTTAGATAACTGCGTGACAAATCAGCACCGAAGAAATTAACGTTACGCATTGAGGCACTAAGCAACAATGCTTCTGACAGATCGGCACCGGACAGATCGGCTTTGTCAAGTCTTGCCTCAATCAAGTTCACTTTCTTGAGGCATGCTGAATTCAGGTTCGCCCCCCTTAAATCCGCATTGGCTAAATTTGCCCCCCTTAAATCCGCATCGGCTAAATTTGCCCCCCTTAAATCCGCATCGGTTAAATTTGCCCCCTTTAAATCCGCATACTGTAAGTCAACGTTAGATAAAGAAGAACCACTTATGTTCACATAAGGAAGTAATGCACTATTTAGGCTTGTACCGGACTCTACCGCCTGCGCCAACGTTTCAACTAACGTTGCATCGGGCTTATCGTAATCGAAAATCAAATCGCCATGTATATTCCTAATTTCCATATCAGCCTATTCTTAATTCTATTATGCCTTCAATCCTGTCATCGTAGAAGTCGTAGTCATCATATCCATGAATTCGTCTCACTATGGTGAAGGTGCGGGCGTTGACCTCCACACTACACGACGAACTGCTTTCGTCCACGCAACCCAACGTTCCGTCAGACTTCCTGTATTGTATCATTTTGGCGTCTTTTTTTGTGATGTTTATAATATGGCTCGCCTGTCGCGTAGTCCTTGACCTTGCAATCTGGATAAGTACATGGCTGTGTCCAAGACTCAACCAGACAATAATGTGCCGCACAACTATGAAACCAACATTTCGCAGCCTCTTCCGGTATGTTCATAATTCAATGTTTTTTCTCAAGTGCTGTGTCGTCACCACAAACGAAACCGTTCTCCACACACCAATCATACAAGCACCGCAATGCCTCGTTTGGGGTATCGCCATACGCCACGGCGTTATTGTACGGAGGGTCGTCGTCGTCAGGATTCATGCACACGTATTCACCCTGTACCCCATATGACGCCACCCAGCCATTTCCGTCGTTGTGCAAGTACAGCCAACCAATGTCGCCACCGTCCCTGTCATCGGAACAATACGCGACAATTTTACCATCATCGTCCCTGATGGGGTTCCTTCCGACGTGGGAAGGTAACAACTTAAGTAATTCGTCAGTTTGCATTCTCTCCATTACATTCAAGTCAATAACCTTATAACAAACCTCCCCCGATCAATAAGGTCACGCAGTTCAAACGGACTTACGTCCATAACAAAAGGGAAACCTAACCGAAATTCGGGACAGAACGGGCAGAGGAAACGGGCAAGGTTCTCGCATTGAACCAATGCGCCATCGCCACCGCAAGACAGTTCACTACACTCAATCCTCATGCATCACATTATTAAGCCGTCACTCGTATCCTCAATCACGTCACCGGTTGATGGGTCTTTGCTCGATGGATAAGGGTCGACGTCATGCAAACGCTTCAAATCCATTCCCAACCACATGATAGCCTCCTCCAATTTCGTTACCGCGAGGGAGACCTCACGGCACGGGTCCAACGCTTTCACCTCCTGTAATTTAGCGTCAATGTCACGGCGAAGACGCTTGATTTCAATAATCTCTCTATTCCTGTCCATGTTACAAATATATAATAACTTAAAGAAACACCATATAATCGCATTCTCAACTATACATCATAATGCAAAACAATACGACAATTTTCATTCTCCACAATGTGTGGGCTTAAATGCTATTGTGTCGATATTCTCTCCAAGTGTTCCTACCGGTGCAGTCATGAACTCGCATTTTTCACGACGTCGTCCATGTACGTCCTTTTTCACAACGCGAGGAGAAAGCACCAGACACATCAATACGCCGTTAATGCACAGCAACACACCAATGAAGAAGACACGAATTAACGCCTCTGTGCTAAAACGCCCTTCCATACACAAGGAACAAGCCACTGCCGTTGATATCATGAATATACCGGCAAAGCAAATAATGTAAGCGATTGTCATATTATCAGTTCATTAACAGTAAGTACTTATTATAGTACATGTGGATACATTCCGAACAAGGCTAAAGAACCTTTTGATGGGCATCTTAGATATAATCCCAGAACCATCCCCATCTACGCCATTGTAAAGTTTCATGTCACTCACTCCCCCTCTATTAAGTCATAATTGTCCTCATGGTATGCCCTGTTAGACTCGAAAAACTCGAATATCTCGTGCGAACCAGATGCAATAACCCATTTCTTCCATTTCAGGCATTCCGATGCTGGGACAGCGGCACCGCAGTTCTCCCAATGGGACAATCGCATATCATTGAAATACCATGACATCCCACCACAATCACTGAATTGCCTCTCATGGGTTTTCCATTTGGCGTCACCCGGTATGTTAAAGCCGAAACCCTTGTTAAGCCTTCCTATAATTCTTTCCTTTACAGTCATTTTATTCCGTTAGGATTGTTTATTATCGTTTACAACAGAGCGTCATTCCTTCGTACCCGTGCGTTACTTTACTATTTTGCCGGTAAGTGACTTCATCCACGTTATTTCGGCATTGTTCAAGCGGCAACCGCTCTCAAGCTTGCAGATGATATCGTTTAGCCACGCATCATCGTCAGTCTCTTCAATAAAATGGTGGCTGTTGGCATCCCCTTTAACGCCTTGCGAATGACCCAGTTCATTTTCGGTTGCGGGACGGAAATAGTCACCCGCCTTGCCGTCATGCCCAACGACAAATAAACCACCTTCCCCATAAACGGCGCGTTCTTCCACAGCCTTATAGAACTTATCCTTCACCAATAGTACCTTACCCCGCAAGACAAATGTCTTAATGCACTTATACCACTTGCCACTCTCTATCTTGTCTGCCTTCCATTCATCCAACCTAACAATACGTTTGCCCACATCATCCCACGCGTACCCTTCATCTTCCAACATCCGGAAGAGGATTTTCCGTTCCCCATACGTAGCCGGGACAAAAGCGTCCTTATTGTGCAACGTGTCTAAATGCGTAAAACGCACATTCAAATATTGTGTCGTACAATGGCACTTGATGTTCAATCCGTCTATTTCCTTGAAAATGACAATGTCTTCATGCGAAGCGAGAACGTCGCCGTCCCTAGCGTCGTGTATAGTCCAAAGACGGTAGTCGTCTTCAACGTCATCAAAGTAGCCACACCACATTTGGTCATTCACATTATACATGACATAAGACTTACCAGTAAGTTCCCTTATCTGACTTGGGACTGACACCGTGCCGTCACCCATGTCATGCACAATCCAGTCGCCAACATTGAATGTTGGTTTTTCCCTCACCTTCCCATCGTCATCGGCACCGAATATACAGTCGTGAACTATATCGTTGTATTTGTCAGTGCTAATCTCAAGACTTTCCTCCGGCGTTTTCATTTGTGTGCTTCCCTTATCTTCCTTCCCTAATTCATTAAGTTCAGGAAAAATATAGTCCACAATTGTATCCCCTTCCTTTGGCGTGTATTCATAGAACACTGATTCAGGGTCTTCTTTTACCTTTCTTGCCCTATAGATGGCGTCATTATATAACTTTTTGTACTCATCCATGTCATCCAATCTGTCAATAACGAATTCTAAAGCGATATCAACGGCTTCCTCAAAAGTGTCCCTCTCCATAACATCGTCTGTCAACAACTCATGCGTATCAAGGTTCGTGATTGCAGTACCGTAATGATAACAAGGATCAGCCATGCCATTGGCGTAATACTCATAAACACACGGGAATATGCCGATCTTACATTCATCCCTTAACCATGCCATGACCATGGCATACGTTGGGCGTAGCGACTTAAACCCATAAGTCCTGCATAAAGCACGGTTAACGATTCCGGCTGTGAAGCCAAATTCCCCGTTGTATAGCCAATAGCTATGGCAGTTTCCGTCAAAACCCTTTTCCATCAACTTCTCCGACAAGCGGAAACCGCAATACGTCTCATCAACCATGCCTCTTCCCCCATAATAATATCACACCATCCGACTCGATGTACGAATACCGTAATACCACCAAACACATACACTAATACCTTTCTATCCTCTTGTTGAAGTCGTCAACCGTAACCTCACCGGCGTTCAATTGGAACAGCAGGTTCCGCCCGTGTTCGACACCCTCGTTATATATCTCGTTCTTCTCTTCAGCCAGCTGCGCATCAAGTTCCTTCCTGTAAGAATCCCTCTCCATGTTAATATCGTCAACCGCTTTCCCAATGGCATGGCAAAGTTCCCTTGCCGCCTCAAAAGTGACCTTCGGCAATACAAAAACGTCGCATGATGTTCCACTTCCGGCATGTCCGGCAAGCATACTTTCTTGTCGGCAATATCCTCCTGCGTACCTACTGTCAAATTGTGAGAATGTCCGCAATAACTCTCGCAGACATCCGTCAATTTCTTTGTTTCTGATTTGATACCAAGTCACATACCCCGTTGTCAGGTCATCCAAAAGAAAATGCCCACGTTCAAGGTTTCTCTCTTTACAAAACATCCTTCCGATGTTTAAGTGTTCAGTACACTCCATGCATAGTCCATCTTTAGAGAGCCTTGGCACTTCCGCCCCTGCTCTCCCGCAGCCTGGGCATGGCTTGTCCCCTGTGTAAAACTTAGCCATAGACAATTGCAATTAAACTAACTCTTCACGTTTACGCATTAACTGTACCAACATTTCGACTGCGGCAGCGATAGGCTCAAAGCCATATAATATCGGCAGCGAGTCAACTGCATTGTTACTGTATAAGTGCCAACCGTGATCCTTGTACGACGACAACGCCACATTGGCATCCTCATCAAAGGTACGGACGACGTCCCTCAATAGCTCCAGCAACGCGCCAAGAGACCACGCCGGCTTGGTGATGACAGTATCAATGCTTTCATCTCCCCCATCCAACTTGCATACTGGCACAGGCGACCATCCCTCCTCGTAATCGCCAGTATCATAGTCAAACCAATGCTCCATCACCCACTCCATGTCGGCAGTGGAAATATCCACGCCGGCTTCCACAAGCCTATCGGACTCCTCAATATTCGTCGCTACCATCATTACTCCCCCTTTTCCTCGCTCTTATCGGCGTAAAAAATTACCTCCTTAATAACCCTGTGCCCGTAGCCGTATAAGTGTCTCCTAACACTGACAGTGTCCTTGCACTCCGGACACGCGACGATGGGCGTACCATAAGTGAATCCAACCAGGTCTTCCGTCTGGCACTTGAACTCACACCCGCATCGCTCACAAACCGCATAGTAATCGTCCACGAAATCTCCGTGCTTCAATACATCAATCATGGTGTCACTCCTCCCCAAGCACCCTCAAACGGTAATCCAATTTTCTCATAACCCAATCGCATACTATGCACAAACCGTAGAAAAACATGCCTATAAGCCATATCGGTAAGATTACGGCTGTGTTAAGGTAGTACAGTGCCTTCCTCAACACAAACCGCAAATGTATAAACGACATCACATCATCGGTAATATAATC
>JAGCWQ010000184.1 GCA_017961765.1 Paludibacteraceae bacterium
GCTCATGTCATGTGTTATGCCTTGCCACGGTATGCCTAATTTGCAACAGTAGACGAATACCCAGAACTTATGAAGCAAAATCGTCTTTAGATGTCCTATGACATTCCACATTCACTAATGCCTCAATTTCACGCCAAATACAAAATAGGCTTTTTGCGAACATGGGTTCGCCGTTATCGCAGCAAATACCGGTATTGAAAACCTCTCAGTAACGGAGATTTCCTTGACGGCTTTGATAGTAAGGTTTGTCACGGCAAACCCTGTTGTCCCATAGTATGTAGTGGCCGTCGGTACAACACCGGCGGTTGCCAACCAATCGAGCTTACACACCTTGAAAGGGACATTCGCTTCTGCATAGCTGCTATATGCCCGTTTACCATCATTGTTCACACCATCGTTGCCCGCAATGTTCGTGTACCATTGAAAACCCACAACACCGAAATCGTAGCCAATATTGGCTTCAAGAATATGGTTAGTAGTGTGCGCATCATACTTGAAATACCGCCCTTGTGGATCACCGCCCCTACTGAACCACCAGTCTGATACTCCGATATTCAAGCCACCGGTCTTATAACCAACTGTGATGTCAACTTCCTTCGTGTCACTCAAGTCACTAAGACCAATGTTGCCCAATACATTTCCATAAAAACCACGAAACGACAAATCAAGCGACGGCTGTAACGAGACTTCCCCGAGGTCTTGCCCACGCCAGATGTAATCATTCACGACTTCCATCGACAGACTTACGTCAACGTCATTTGCTTGAGACCTCACGCTAACGGCAAACATGGTTGCCAAACAAACCAAATATAACTTTTTCATGTTTTTTTTTTTAGGAATCCGGCATTAACAATAATGCCGGACAAAATTTACAGTTCTATTTTATCAATCTCCTCAATTAGCTTTTTGAAACCAACGCAAGACGTGGAGATTATGTCGAATATCTTATCACTCCATCCAGCAACATTTACTACACGTCTTCCCTTGAATACCGAGTTCCCCTTTACGTTTCTCAAGTTGACAACGACAAAATGACATAAAGGGTTAATCTCCATGAACTTCGTGAAAAGAACTTCAAAAGACGAACTTCTGTCGCCATAATCCAAGCCATACCACGCTGTCCTTCCATTATCGCCAATTTGGCAGTCAGAGAAGACTATCAGGTTGTCGACCTTCTTCCTTTCCTCTATGCACTTGCGCATGAAGTGGTATATGCCGGCTTCTGTGGAAGGGCCGCATAATTCACCGGTCTCATATGAATCCCTATTAAAGTCAAGCATCCTCTTCGTCCTGTCAATTGTTACTGGGATGAGACTGTCGCCAAAAAGCCCAATATATACGTCATCTTGTTTCCATGCTAACATGGTAGCGAAAAGATGACCTATCATCGAAGTGGTCGTTGACGAGAATGCGGAAACACGAGAACTGCCTCCACCATCGCCCCTCATGGAACCGGAGTCGTCGACAAGTATTGCCGTATTCCCTTCCAATGTAGGGATGTTCTTCCAACTGATTTCAAGGGCGTCCTCCAAGGCAGTTAAGACTTTATCTTTCAACGCATTAAAAGCCTCGCCGTTTTCAATGTCACTCTCGAACATGATACTTGATTCAGTTTCCGGCTGTTTCATCTTATCGATTTCGGAATAGGCGGTGGCAAAACGGAAAGGCAACAACCTTGAATTGAGTATCTTATCCTCTATCCTCAATTGCCTACACGCCTCTTCAACTTGATCTGGCGCGTAAAGCATGATATTACGCAGATTTCGCAATAGGTTGAAGATTGGCATGCCCTTGACGTTAGAGAGTGTCTTACGGATTACATCCGCCTTGAGTTCATCTTTCTCATCCTCTGTCTCAGCCAATTCACCCGCTTTCGACATTTCCTTTTCCAATACCCTGCTTTGGTATAAACCTTCAAGGCTCTTGCCTTCGAGAAGGCGCTTATATGCCTCAGAATTTTCCGATGTTGGGCATGGATGTAAGAGGTTGACCAAGTCAACAAGCTTGAGCTTCTTATTGCCCATCTTGTATTTGTCAATCCGATAAGGATCAAGGGATGATAGGAAATCGGAAAAACCCTTCTTCATTGAATTTGGTAACTTCCTTATCTTTTCATTACCCATACCGTTAAGTGCAGCGTAACAGGACAAAATCTCCGTCATATCGTCAGGTCTCACACACACCTTACGGTAAAAGTTCTTGGCCCATTCACAACCCACGACTTTCGATGCAAGATAGGCGGCCATAAGATGGGACACTGAACGCATATTTGCATTTGTCCTTGCATAAACTGCGAGCTTTGCGGCGAACAACGGATCGACGCAGTCAATACAGTTCTTAATCCTGTCAACAATGTCACTCTCCTTCTCATAGTAACCATCACTAATGAAGGTCGTCAATACCGTAGAGACAAGTTCTTCAATGGCTTTGAACTTGTACGCCATTTCACCCATCTCGTTGACTACGGTCGGTTTATCACCTACTTTGTTTTCGTTAAACTTTCCCATCTCATATCGAATTATGATGCAAAGATAATACAAAATTTATTATTATCCAAAAAAATTACGTTAAAAAACATTAATCGGAAACAATTTCCTTCAGTTTTTCTGAGAGTCTATTACTCAAGGTATAATTGTCCTCCCTATAAACAACCTCAAAAAATGCGTCGCAATCAACCGTCGAGAATTTCATGCCGCCCAGCTTCGCCTCCACCTCCTTCACTTTCCAAGCCAAGTCCGTGTCATTAATTAGCATCAACTCAATGACAAACGACGCCGTCACATCCACATCAAAATCGAGCGTGGACATATTGAACGACAATAATTGTTCAACAAATGTGAAATCATCGTCATAGCCGGTTTGTCTCTCACTGAACAAAAGGTCAAACAACTTGTTCTCAAGTTTTAAATCGGTGTTGAACTTCGACACCGTCACGAAAGCAACTTCATCGTAGCCACTTTCCACCAACTCAATGTCGCCATTGAAACTGTCAAGCCACTGGCTGAATCTATCTTTTGTCCTCATGAATTCATCATATATTTCATCACACACATTGATGCTGACGTTATGACGCAAATTCAAGTAAAGTACTTTTCCCATTCTCTTTTATTATTCATTAAACTTAATATATAGACTATCATATACCATGTCTTTCCTCTTATCAGTGACGATTCGCTTGAACGACGACACACCGGACTTAAGATATAGATGTTCGTCGTACAAAGAACGTGGCACGTCATAAGTGTTGTCGTCATTCCCACTCATGCCGTCATAAGACAATGCGTATTGACACGGTAGTTTCCCAAGCCAACCGAAAAACGCAACCTTGTCGAAATTACCGTAATACATCCCAACCGTAGACGGATACGGTGGGTCAAGATACACAAAGTCAGCTTTATCCGGTACTATCTCATCATAGCCGCAAAGCCTAAATTCCACGTCATTGGAATTGAGCAGTGAATGCCACTCAAACATCAGTTTAGACAGCTTTAACGGGCTAATGCCCGGTCGACCAATATGGTACGGGGCGTTAAATTCACCCTTGGAATTGTACCTGACAAGCCCATTGAACGATGTGCGATTCAAAAAAAAGAAATCCGTCAGTGAACGGGTGGCATTAAAAACCCCCCTGATTCCATTGTAATAATCCTCCTTTTCTTTCTCGTTTTTGCCCGTTAGGTTCATCTCACTCCATATATCTGTATACGAATCAAGAAGTCTGTTAGGTTCGTCCTTCACCATCTTCCATATCCCTATAAGTTCTGGGTTAATGTCAGAACACACAACCTTATCAACAACAATATCGCTTTCGAGAAGGCAACGCATGACAGATGCGCCCCCACAGAAAGGTTCGTAATATGTCCCAATTTTTGACGGAAAATGGGACACGATCTCACTTGATTGGGTTCTCTTCGAACCTGACCACTTTATGATAGGTTGAAACATATATCAGACAAAGTTTATGCAAAATTACCACTCTAAAACTAATAAAACAAAATAAAACAGTTAAAGGTTGTTAAAAGAACCATAATAGCTGATATTTATAGATAAAAGTCAAGAATATGACCATTAATAATATTAGCGATATCGTTTTTAAATTGTATCTGTACGCCGACTTGACAAAAAAGATACACTACACGACAGACACAAACAACATCCATGAACTGTGCGACAAGGTGAGGGATGATATTATGTCATTCGCCGACGACCTCGCCGAACAGTCATTCGGCTATTATGGCAAACCATCATATTCAGAATTGCCAAAGATAACAGGATTGGAAATATCGGAAAGTGACGACATAGCGGAGATATGCAAACGTGTCTCGGACATGGTTGACTCTGTGAGGAGCGATGTATCAAAGGTAGACGCCCTGTCCGGTACGGTGTCGTTAATCGACGACTTCAAGGGAAAAATGAACAAGGACGTGTTCCTCGCCTCGTTCGATAAGATATCAACATACAAAAACAAGTAAAAGAGAAATGGCATGCAGTTGTAAGAAGAAGACCACTCAACCGGTCAGGAAGATAGTTAAGACGTCACAGCAAAAGGACGGAGCGACTACACCAAAGAGACGTATTATAAGAAGAGCGGCAAGGTAAGCCGCTCTTGTTGTTATCATTCATCATATGTGACTTCTACGTCTGCTCAAACTTTAGGGAACTATATACCTGTTGACTCCAAGAATGAAAATGGGCGAACCAGAGAGATTCGCCCATTTTTTGTGTCAAGTCCTATATTATCGCCAAAATCATTTATTTCCATTACAACTTATATCATCCATCAAGTTGGCTAACGTCACCTCATAGTCGCCGTTGCTTATACCCCTTGACTTCCTGTAATGTGTTGTACTTTCTGTTAAAGCTCCATAGACTTTTCCAAATGAGTTCTTGGAGAACGCCGCCTTATACTTCATCCCCATACTATATGCGTCATCCATGTCATTCAGATCAGCCCCAAGGTACATAAACGACCATGAGTATTTCTCCTCCTGATGCTTTATCATTTCCTTGACTCTGGACATAGTATACTCATGTGAATTATTCTCACGTCCATCCGTCATGATGACCATAAGCACCTTCGACGGACGTTCAGCCTCGTCAAGGGACTCAAGCCACTTGCCGGTTGCATCTATCGCTGTCCCGACACCGTCGTTCATGGATGTAAGACCTCCTGGGTTATAGACTAACTCTTTCACTTCGCTCACATCCTTCCCGACAAATACCTCATTCACCTTCGATGCGAATGTGTATAACGATATTGAGCATTTCCCGTCCTTTACGGCTTTCTGCTCATCAACCAACTTTTTAAAGCCACCGACGACGTCACTGGTGGAGTCTATCATGCTTCCTGATTCGTCGATCACAAAGCATAAATGAATGTAATTGTCTTTCATGTGAATTATTTCTCCTATTTTAATCGTCCCAGTAATTAGCAATATCCCTTAACGACTTGGCCACACTACTGTTGCCTACGTAATAACCACGACTCACAAGCCACTCTTTCAAATCCTCAATGTCTTTTTCCTTCATTTATAATTGTGTTTAATTCAACTCTTTTTTGTGTTCGGAATGCCACTTTCTCGCCTCTTCTTCCATCTTCCTTACCTCGTCCGCCATGTGCCTTATCATGGCTTCTGAAAAAGTCGGTGTTTTGGCGATTGCTTCACCGAACATGCGTCCGAATGCTTCCCTGTTCATTTCTTATAGATAATGTCGTCAATAAATCCATGTTCGACGGCTTCAGTCGCGGTGAACCATCTGTCGCGGTCCGACATCCTCTCAATCTCCTCGAATGTGTGGTTGCTGTTCTTTGACAATGTCTCGTACAATTCCTTCTTTAACTTGTTGACTTCTTCTGCCTCTATCGTAAGGTCTGAATCCACATAGGATCCGGACATTCCCATTCTTGGTTGGTGTATCATGAACCTAGCGTGCGGCAGTATGTGCCGTTTTCCTCTAGTACCGTTTGACGCTATGACAGCGGCCATGGAGGCTGCACAACCGACGACAGTGGTTGAAATTTCCGGCGTTATAAAGTCCATGCAGTCTATGATGCTGTATCCTCCCATCACACTGCCGCCTGGTGAAGAAATCATAATTTGTATTTCACTTTGGCTTTGTTGTTCCAACCACAGCAATTGTGCCGTCACGATGTTTGCGACTTCGTCGTTTATGTCGCTTCCTATAAAAACGATCCTGTCCATCATCAGCCTACTGTATATTGACAGGTTAGTCACGTTCATCTGCCTTTCCTCAATGACGAAAGGTTCGATATAATTGAGATATCGTCCGTTTTTCTTACCATAGTCGTCAAGTGTCATGCCGCTTATGCCACGCCCCAACGCAAATCTCCCAAAATCATCTCTCATTCTACTTTTGTTTTGCTTTTACCAATCGTTCTGACATTAGACGGTAGAACTTATCGTTAATCTCTATTCCGATAAAATTTCTGTTCGTATTCACACACGCCACACCCGTAC
>JAGCWQ010000185.1 GCA_017961765.1 Paludibacteraceae bacterium
AAATGAAAAAAACACCTATTCATCGTAAATCTCTATCTTTTACGACATTGCAAAGATAATCAAAATTAGCGAGTAAACAACGAGCGATTACATTAACCGACATAGTAGTTTCTTTTTGAAGAGGCGAATAAAAAAATTCCGCATCATTCCTTCCTTCATAGGTTTCTTCTTTATAGAGCATCACCCCCTTAATCTGATATAACTCTTTGAGAAATAAGAGAATTGTTCAACCAATTCATTTGGATCGAATGAGTGAAACGTCATCTTTCTATTTTGGACATAAACACTGGCAGATGATAGGGTTAAGAAAAACTGAAGACAAGCCAATTCACGACTGAACTAAAACGATTAAAACTTCTTCTCCTGCAATTCCACAAAACGTTTCGAGAAATAGGAAAACTGCTCTGCCAACTCACTGTGCTCATACGAGGGAAGATCCACTTCCACATGGCCTATGCAAATCTGGCAGGTTTGAAGATACTTCCCTTTGGGTGTGTCAATGTACCGCCATTGTATGGAGCTAAAATTCTCCCATCGATAGGGATGCCCATCCACCGTAATGCCCGCCGACCTCAATGAAAAACTCTCTTTCTTCCTCAATTCTTTCGCATAAAAAAACAGAATACAAAGAGCTAACAAACAGAGAAACAACAAGCTAACGAATGCAATTTGTCCTCCTCCCACTGCAAACTGGAAAATGAAAGAGAGCAATAGTACAATAATAGGGAAACACACAAACAAAGTAGAAACGAGGCCCTTTTGTGTTACTTTATACACCTCAGAATTAGGCACAGCATCAGAGCTCAAAAATAGAGCATCCACCTCTTCGTAGTCACTTGTAAAAACAAATGGAATTTTATTCTTTTGTGCAATTTCCGCCAATGCTTCTTTGACAGATGTCCATTCATATTTCCATGATGAAAAATCTATGGGTCTGACCACATTGTTATCCTGAAGCAGAAAGAGCCAAGCATCCTTCGACCCTCGCTTGAACATCATCAAACGCTTAATTTTGTGGAGACTAAGATCGAATGTATAGTTCCTTCGTTGGAGTCGGATATGCAAATCGTCCATCTCAAGAGAGGTCCTATTTTTCCATATTTTCAATAGAGCAATAGGAAAATTTAGAACGTACAGAAAAAGGGGCAAAGAAAGGCACCAATACTCCTCTTTTGATGCATAGGCAATAGCAATATACCCAATAGCACAATATAGAATTACTAAAAATATGGTACAAAGAATAAGATCTTTTAGGCTATTCCTCAAACGCAAATTCGACATAAACTCACTGAACTTTAATAAATTCCAAAGCACACTTTTTCATTCACATCATTACGCACAACAACGACTATTCCTTCTCCTTTTTCCTCTATATCAGAAGTAATAAAACAGGTGCCAATTGGCAACTTTCGTACTTCTTGTTTCAAGAACTGCACTGGAGAGAGACTTTGTCTCTGAGGAGTTTTCTTTTTCGACATAACCAGATAAAATAGAAAAATAATGCCAAATTTACGAAAGAATCCAATACAAATAGCTTCTATACGCCATAAAGCCTCAACAAATGCTAATTTTCAATTCCTTCACAAACATAAAAGCTGAGCAAACCTTTCCTACAAATCAAATTAACGCTATCACCTACCGCTAAATCATTGTTACCATGAATTAATACTTGACAATCATCCACAAAGAACACAACCCCAGCTTGCCGCAGTTCAGTAACAACCCCTTTTTTGATGACGGACTCACCTTGAAGAAAAGAAATGTTCAGATAAAGCAATGCAAACAAAAGCAATGTGCCTGACGAAAAGGTATGTAAAATAAAATGCCCTACAAACAAGAAAATATTGAATCTGTCATCCAGATGTTTCCTTGCATAATTTACAAATAACGCTGTACTCGAACCCTTTTCAGGAAGAGGCGCAGATTTCTCAATCGTATTTAAAAACCTATAGCACAATGGACTAAGTACAAATGCCACAAGAATAGGTATAGAGATAAGAATTGAATTTTGGATTAATGTACGAGTACAGAAAGAGACAATACCCACAATCGCAAGTAAACCAATTATAAAATAAGCAGACACAAGAATATCTAACAATTTATAGTTCGACTTGCCACCATTAAGATCACACAATTTTGTCATAACTCACTGAAATTTTATATTATACGTACTCTCGATGAATGTTGCCCACCATATCTTAAAAACAAGGTGAGCCCTATTCTTATAGAACCCACCTCGAAAAGACGTTTATCCTTATTTTTGATTCTTTTTCCTCTTTCTGTAGAAGAAGATGGCACCTCCGATTAAGAGAATTGGCCAAATATAGAGGAGACCAATGACCAACAACTGGATCAGTTCCCATCCGCCACTTACGGCATCCCCGATTTTAGACCAGAAGGAAGGTTCGTTCGAATCTTCTATCGTTTTCGTTTCGTGATCAGAAACAACCAACGAGATTTCCAACTCGCCATAGGCCACCTTCTTATCAATGTTGAGCTTCGTTTGGGTGTTCCTATCTATCTCCTCTTGAATTCGATCGATCTTCGTCTGAATCTCGATGATCTCCGAAATTTTGTTGGCTCTTTTCAGCAAGACCCGGTACTGCTCCAATGCCGCCTCCTTGCTTTTGATGGCAGACTGAAGGTCGGAATAGTAGTCCGTCATGTCTTGGACATTGATCCGCTTATTGACCATCTTTCCGCCGATGGTGTTCAACTCCTCCACAAAACGGTCAAAATACGCCGTAGGAATCTTGGCAACAGAATTGTAGTTCCAAGCGCTCTGAACATCAGACGACTTATAACCATTGTACTTAACGATCAACTTATTCAAGTTGTTGGCGACAGAATCCACGTTTGCCTCCAAAACCTCTATGCGGACATCCCCTTTCTTCACCAACTTACGATCAATCGGGGCTGAGGGTTCAGGCGAGTTCTCGACAGAAGATGTCGGCTCCATTTCCGCCTCCGCAACCTCACACTCTTCTGCGGCGACACGCTCACACTTGCCTTGCGAACTATTTCCACACGCCGTCAACGAAAATAACGTGAAGACGAATAAAATAAAGTTTGTTTTCATATATATCTAATCATTAACCATTTACAAAACAGACCAACGCTTAAATTGAATAAAACGCCTTGATCTCCGCCATCCGCTGCTTGGCCATTTCCCTTCCAATAGCATAGACTCGCCTCATTTTCGCCTCGTTCATTTCCACCCTTCCGATAGGCAATTCACCCTCCGGATAAATCAGCAAAGTGTTGCCCAACTTCTCCTGCTCGGAAATGTAATCCAATTGTTGGTTATACATGATGTGGCGGGTTGCCATCGCATCGGCCACCTTAGGAGTCTTCCTCAGCAATACGTTCAGGAGGGGCATGATTTTGGGTTGTGTCTTCTTAAAACCCTTGGGTTGCGTCAAGATGACAATGTTTCGGTCGTATCCCTGACTCTGGAAATACTGCAAAGGGATGGAGTCCGTCATTCCTCCGTCCAACAAGCGTAAACCACTGATATTGACAGGTTTCGTAATGACGGGCAGAGAGGCCGAAGCCCTCACCCACTCGATTTCCTCGTACTCGAACTTGTCAATTCGTCGGTAAACGGGTTTGCCCGTATCTACATCCGTACAGACGATATGGAAATCCATGGGATTGGTGGCAAACGTCTCCGTATCAAACACATCCAACTCCTTAGGCATGTAATGGTACCCAAATTCGGCATTGACATAATCTCCCGTTTTCAAGAAGGAACGGAAACCCATGTAACGCGGGTCATCCTTGAATCGCAGATTGTAGCGCAAAACGCGTCCCGGCTGTTTCGATTTGAAGTTGCACCCAAACGTAGCACCAGCAGAAACTCCAATCAGGCCATCCGGTTGGATGCCGTTTTCCATCATTTCATCTAAGATGCCGGCCGTGAAAAGACCACGCATTCCTCCTCCTTCTAAAACCAAGCCCTTTTTCATGCCTCCAAATAGTATCATTTAATTATGCAAATATAAAAATTCCACCCAAAGAAACAAAAGAAATCCAACGGTTTACACTATTCATTATGCTTATGTTCATAAAGGTAGAATGCCCGAAGTTCCTTGAAGCGACGCAAACGGTAAGTCTTGAATCAAAAAAAGGCGGAAGTTTGCTACCTCCGCCCTCACTATTTTCTCAAATAAAAGATTAATACTGCTCGTTTTCATTCGGGAAATCGCCCGATTTCACATCCGTGATGTAGGATTGCACCGCATTGGTGATGACCTCATGCAAATCAGCATAGCGACGGACAAACTTAGGTGAAAAGTTCTTGTTGATTCCAAGCATGTCGTGCATGACCAAAACTTGACCGTCAACACCATTTCCTGCTCCAATTCCGATGATTGGGATGGATAGGCTTTGGGCAACCTCTGTCGCCAATTTAGCCGGGATTTTTTCCAAGACGACAGCATAACAGCCCGCCTGCTCCAAGAGTTTGGCATCGTTGATGAGTTTCTTCGCCTCCGCATCGTCCTTGGCCCGAAGCGCATAGGAACCGTATTTGTTGATGGATTGAGGCATTAAGCCCAAATGACCCATGACAGGAACGCCGGCGTCAATAATTCGTTTAATCGTACCGACATACTCCTCACCACCCTCAATCTTAACCGAATCTGCTCCCGATTCCTTCAA
The DNA here is from genome assembly GCA_017961765.1 of Paludibacteraceae bacterium. Classification (GTDB taxonomy): domain Bacteria; phylum Bacteroidota; class Bacteroidia; order Bacteroidales; family Paludibacteraceae; genus RGIG10190. The sequence continues at coordinate 4,663 of JAGCWQ010000185.1, forward strand.
AATACGGATGGCAGAGCGTACACCTTCAGCCTCGTCACATTGATAGCTACCGAATGGCATGTCAACAACGACATGGGCACGCTTCACACCCCGCACCACACATTGGGCATGATAGATTAGCTGGTCAAGCGTCACAGGTATCGTAGAGGAGAAACCCGACATGACATTACCGGCCGAATCGCCGACAAGGATCACATCCATTCCTGCTTGGTCAATGATAGATGCCATGGAGAAATCGTATGCCGTAAGCATGGATATTTTCTCACCGTTGGCCTTCATGTCTGCCAATGATTTGGCTGACACTTTCTTAATGCTTTCATTATGTACTGACATCTCCTTTGAAATTTTTTATGGAAAGAAATCTTCCGTTAATAAAAAACAGAAGGCATTCTTACGAGAAGCAAGGATGTCCTTCATAAATCCATACAAAGTTAGCATTTTTAAAGAAAAACCGCATTGATTTTTCCGACAAATCTTCTATTTTGATAGTTTTCTATCGAAAGAAAAAATTTTCTTCCTCATTTGCTTCCTTCTGAGAAAACAAAGGCATCGGCATCCCTATATGCAGGAAATTTCGTACGGAAACGAACCAACTCCTCTTGGCTGAGTTCAACGACCTTTAGAGCCTCTTGATCCAGTTCGAAATCCAATAGGAGCTTCCCCTTATAGTCAAAGGCGGCAGAATGTCCGTCGTGAGGGAATCCCATACCATCCTTACCTATCCGATTGCAACCACAGACGAAAGCCTCATTCTCCACCGCCCTCGCCGGCAAGAGAATGTTCCATGTGGATATGCGGGAAGCAGGCCAATTGGCCACATAAATGAGTAAATCATACTCGTTGTCACGATTCCTTGACCAAACAGGGAAACGCAAGTCGTAACAAACCAAAAGGCGAATGTTCCATCCCTTATACGATATGACTTCGTTAGCTATACCGGCAGCATAGTTTTCCGCCTCCTTTCCAATAGAGAACAAATGCTTCTTATCTCGATAGAAGGCACTTCCGTCCGGACAGATGAAGAAACCCCTATTATAGAATTTTCCACCATCTTCGGAAGCAAAACTTCCACAAATTGCCATATCGTATTTTTTAGACAACCGTTTGATAGTCTGTATAGTAGCACCCTCATTTAACTCTGCCACCTCCTGAGGCTCCATACAAAAACCCGTATTGAACATTTCGGGGAGGACGAGCAAATCCACACCCTCCAAAGTGGCATTGGACAATGCGTTTTCTACTTTTTCAAGATTGGCTTTCGCATCTTTCCAAAGAATATCATACTGGTATATAGCAACTTTCATATCTATCCAACTAAATTTATAATCGAACTAAAAACGGATAATCTTGGAAAGGATCAACCCACGACTTGGTATTTTCGCAAGAATTTGTCCACAATCATCCTCAAATCCTCGTCCAACGTTTGATAGGCAGCCTGCCAAAGAGAAGAAGGCACTCCCCATCTGGCACCAGCCATCGCGCCTACCACAGCTCCGTTTGTATCCGTATCGCCACCCCGCAAGATGGTATTCCTCAACGTCTCCTCATAGGAGGTTCCTCGGACCACCTCTTGGATGCACAAAGGAACCGTATTTTGGCAAAGGGAGTTGAACGAATCAAAATCCTTCTTGAAGTTTTCCCAATCAGGATAATACTCTGACATGAGCCTCTTGAATCCCTCCAAGTCATTTTTGTAATGACGGAGGAACCACACGGCATGAGCAGTGGCCTTTGCTCCCTTTATGCCTTCCGGATGGTTATGCGTACATTCGGCCGATTTTTCAGCCTCAGCCAATACGACCTCCTCCTTTTCGAAAGCCCACCCCACAGGACTGACACGCATGGCAGAACCATTGCCGCAAGAATTGTAGGGCATCGGTTTTCGTGAATGCAACCAAGAAAAGAAACCGCTACCGTATGCGCCCATTGGATGGGGATGCCTCAAACAAACCTCGTGCAACGCTTCCCCATAGGATATGCCAGAAAGGATGGCATCCGCCACGGCTATCGTACAAACGGAATCGTCCGTAATCTCTTTTCCTTTTTCAATCAAAGGAAAATTGGCATCTCTCGTATTGTTGAATTCATAGATGGAACCAACATAATCACCAGTTAAAGCACCTATCATAATAATATCGTTTTATGTTTACAGAATAGCTTGCCTCCTAAATCAAAAAAGGGCAGGATGAAACACCCTGCCCCCTCTATGGAATTAAAAATTATTTGTCACCACGGATTGCAGCGATACCTGGAAGAACCTTACCTTCCATGTACTCCAACATAGCACCACCACCAGTAGAAACGTAGCTAACCTTGTCAGCCAACTTGTTCTTGTTGATAGCAGCTACAGAGTCACCACCACCGATCAAAGAGTATGCACCCTTAGAAGTTGCAGCAGCCACAGCCTTAGCGATAGCAGTTGTACCAGCAGCGAACTTATCGAACTCGAACACGCCCATAGGACCGTTCCAGATCAAAGTCTTAGAGTTCTCGATAACCTTTTGGAAGTTAGCGATAGACTTAGAAGCGATATCAAGACCCATCGAGCCGTCTGGAGTTTGGTCGATAGCAGTCTCCTTCGTGTTAGCGTCCTTGTCGAACTTGTCAGCATTCAAAGCGTCAAC
>JAGCWQ010000186.1 GCA_017961765.1 Paludibacteraceae bacterium
GTCGCGTGTTATGCCTTTCCTGTCTCTTTCCTTTTCGTCTATCGCCAATTCCTCAAAGATCTCTCTTCTTTTCGTGCCCTCGGAACCGCCTCCGCGGCTTCCGTGTCATTTTCGCGGTGCAAAGGTAAGAAGAATTTTCGCATCTGCCAAATCTTTTTCGATATTTTTTCGAACCGCCTCTGCGGTGCGCTCATCTCTCAAAAGCGGGTGCAAAGGTAGGACTCTTTCCCGTCTCCTCCAAACGTTTTTGCATGTTTTTTCTATATTTTTTACAAAAAGACTGATTTTGAGCATAATACGGCTGTGCTTTTATTGCCGCTTCCGAAACTGCGGATGCCAATCCACAAGTAAAAAAATGATAACCGTAAAATCCACAGACAAAAAGATGCCTATTCAAACAGAGCCTCCGACCAACTTATGAGACGTACATCGTCCAAAAGGACTTGCCCTGCAACCACATAGGCGTCGATTTCCGTTCTCCCCCTATGACCACGATCAAGGTATGTTACTATATATGTATTGTCTTTTTTGTGGATTACACTCTCCAAGACATTGATGCTGTTCCCCCCTTGTGCAGGAGTCCGAAAATCGTCTGTTGCATAGCCCTCCTCTTCTCCAAAATCGGTTTGAAGTTTTTGCAACAACCGCTCTGTGCAATGAGGCAACAAGAAATCAAGATCCTTAAACATAAATCCTTGATACTCGTTCAAGCCATATAAATCAGACAAAAAACGGATAACCGTCTTCATGTCTTTTTCTGTTACAAGAATCGGCTTTGGGGCTGGCACCACCGAGTCTGAATCGCTCGAAGGAGCCACCATCCCCATCAATTCTGCATAAGCACCATCATATTCTGGAGGTTCCGGAAGAGGGAAAGAGTCCCATGAAATAGAATCCCTCCCCAAAGTCTCCACCTCCTCTGTCTTTACTATCTTTCCTTCCAACGATACATTCGCCTCGACCTTTGTCTCGACCATCGAAACTTCCGGCTCGGCTCCTCCCTGCGACTCCGAGGGCGAAGATTGGCAAGCCGAAAGCACACAAAGGGAAGAGGCAATTCCGGCAATTCCAATCGCCTTGCCAGTCTTTTTCCGCAACGTCAATTGATGCTCCAGATATCGGAGTTCCGCCTCGCACTTGGGACACGTACCCAGACATTCCCCCTGAAACAGACAATCATCCGTCTGATAGGCAATCTGATTGGCTTCGGCCACCTCTTTCCTAATGGCTCTCAATATATTGCAGATCTTCTTTCCCCTGTTTGCCATAAAGTTGTAAAAAAGCCTAACTCGTTCTATTCCATCTAGAAATTATCCCCTATTATCCAATCTTCCAAATACGCTTTGGAGGACATCCGAAACACGGGCACTTGCATTATGACGAATATCGTACTCTTTTTCGGAGACTTTAGAGAAGAGTCCGTTTAAAGCCTCACCCGTGATATAGCCGGACAAATTCGGATTGACACAATCAATCGTCCTAATCTTTTCGAACTGATCGTCGGAGAGGACGCCCAACTTACGAGCCATTTCCAAGCCCATCTTCGCAGCCGGGCTATCAAGAATATCCACCAATTTGTTGTTATAGGTTGCATAGGTGTTCCAAGCATCCGTCGGCGTGACATTCGCCACCTTGATCGTATTCAAAGAATTCGTGATGGATGGATTGAACGCATCCTGCAACTGAGTAAACGTATTGTTATGTAGGTAGGTAGTTGCCGCATTGTCCTCACCAAACAAGATTTTCTCCGCATCGGCAAACGAGATGTTCGTGATGGCATTCACAAAAACGTCGATCGACTTTGGAGCTGCATTCTCCGCCGCACGGTTGAACAACTTGATAATCGTATCCATGGAAGGGATGGAGAAACCGGTAGCATTCAACATGGAGTTGAATGTGGGATTGCTGGAGAGATTTTGGACTACTCCAAATGTCGTAACCGCCTCCTTAGGCAAACCGATACGAACGGCAGCATCCGCCAAATAGCCATCCTCTGCACCCAGACTCTTGGCCGCCGTCTCGATGCCGACCTTCAAGGCCGCTTTCAAGCCGGAACCGATATCAAAACTTCCCCCGTTAGCTCCTGTGATAGAATTTATCAGTTCCTGAGCGGAACCGTTCTTGATTGCCTCCGATGCGACAGACGACAATGACGATACAATATTATCCAATAATCCCATAACTTGTCGATTAAATGTTTATTCTTAAAAAATAAACTCAAATATAACGAATCTTGCGAAGATTAAAGTTATGAATCTACATTTTAACAAGATATTTTGCAAATGATTGCATAGAACGCCTATTTCACCGCGAACCTTTCCGTGTAAGAAGATCCATCCTCCACGCTCAACAAATAAACGCCTTCAGAGAGCAGGTATGGAACTTGTGTCTCCTCCCCACATAGAGAAAAATGACTCAAAAGAAGCCCGGATGCATCATAAAGGCGAACCTCCCTACAAGGAGCATAGGCTGACGGACGAAGAGGAATGGTCAAGAGGCCATCCGCATAAGCAACCGCAGGCCTGTCAATAGAGACATCCTCCCTATCCGTCGGTTGCTCATCCCCTTGCAGAATCTGCCAATAGGCGGAGAGTCCGGAAGATGGCAAGACATCCTGCACCACCCCATCGCCTCGAGTCTGAGCATAATGTCCACTGTGTGCGAACTGCATGGTAACCACCAACGAAGAGTAATCATTCTGACGATAGAGGTTAATCTGCTGGTGAGGCTTTCCGTTCCAATCCCATAGTCCGACAGGATCGCCAGCCGCTTTTGACTCGTTCGGCACCTCAAAAACCTGGTCTCCAAAATTGATGCGACAACTTCCGCCCAAATCCTCGACAGAGGCCGTTGCAGCCGGATCCGAGCAATCGCCCAAACGAAGAGAATGACCGTCAGCCAACAAACACTGCTTCAAATCCATGGAATAGAAGCGGACCGTAGGAGCCGTAATGAGAGGAGTCTCGTTTCGTTTCCAGACGCGCACCCAATCACACTCCAGATAGGCAGGATTGTTGGCCGTCACGTTGATAGGACGCGACCCACTCTCCGCCCAGCCTCCGATAGCCAAGTTGATAATGATGTAGTTGGCTGTCAATTGAGAAATTTCCGAAGGACGGTTATAAGAAGCCACCAATTGGTCGTCGAAATAGAACTTCAGATAGTTCGCATTCCATTCCAAGCCATAATTATGAAAGTCGGCCGACTTGTCCGGACCGTTATGGACACCTCCGAAAGAGGCCTCGTGATCCCAAGCCGAACCATGTGAAGCATACCAATCGGTTTTCGTATAATGCAAATAGTAATGGTGCCCCGTACGCTCATGTGGCACCTCGAAGATATCGATTTCAGGAGGCCAACCGTCTTGCAAAGTCCAGAAGGCAGGCCAGGTACCAGAGTGAGGAGGCATCTTAAAACGACCCTCAATATAGCCATACTTCACTTCAAACTTTCCGCGTGTATCAATAGCACCAGAAGTATAATCTAGCGAATAGACATCGCTACCGCTCTTGCAGGTGGCAGGAGCCTCAGGATGACGACGAGCCTCGCCCTTGATGCGGAGCAATCCATTTTCGACAGAGACATTCTCTGCGACACAATAGGCACGATGGTTGTGCGTATGTCCCCAATTATACGTAGGATTCCATTTTGACTTATCCAAAGAAGAGCCTTCAAACTCATCACTGAAGACGAGGTTCCAACCATTCAACGAAGCCGGAGGAGTCGCATAGGCGGACAATACCAATGCAAAGAAGGAGAGCGATAAGAAATAACGATACATGGTGTTTCTCATTTATGAATAATTATATAATAAATAATGGTACTACTATTTAAGGTGCCATACGCCCAAAAGAGCTCCGACAATCGACAGGGCATCAAGGAAAGCCAATCATCAATAATTGGAAAGGCCATCACGAAGAGCCCAAAGTTTATGATTTCCGCCCTACCCAAAGGAGAGCCAACAAAAATAGTATTTATTTGACAAACATAGCAATAGATTGAAAAGGAAGTGAAAATGTGATATAAAATCTTGCCCAAGAATTCCTTTGAATCGAATTGACAGCTGTTTAAATTCACAAATAAAATATATATTTTTGTGAGTAAAATATGAATATACGACATTTATGACCAAGGACAAAAAAGATTCCATTATCAAAAGCGGTAAAGAATACTTCCGCAACATCATCATACCCAACCATCTAAAGGGACTGGATAATCTAAAACTGAAAGATTTCAACATCAATCCATTCCTTCTCAACTATTTAGCTGCATTTCTTTGTGGTAATACTGAGCCAGAGTCGCTAGCCAAAGCATTGGTATATCCACGCATCCTTGGAACTAGCATCAACACAAGTTTCGGTCAAAACATTCAAATATTTATTTCACAGATAGCCGAAGTGGCAGGATACGCATCTGGCATTGATGGCATTGATATTGAGTTCGTTGATGCTATAGATGGTCGAAAAAAATACTGTCAATGCAAAGCTGGTCCACAAACTATCAATAAAGACGACATAGCAACCATATTAGGTCATTTCAAACACCTAAACAACAAGGCACGAATTGATAAACTACCCATTCAGATAGATGATATGATTGTGGGGGTTCTATATGGCGAGGAACAAGCTCTTTCTGCACACTACAAAATTATCAATGCACATTATCCCGTTTATTGTGGCGCAGATTTTTGGGAACACTTGACAGGAGACAAGCAATTCTATCATCGACTCGCCAAAGCCTTTGGTGAGGTTGTGGAAGAAGATGATATTGATGGAAGTCAATTAATTTTCAAAAAAATAAAACAAATTGCCAAAGAAATAGAAGACAAAGGAGGTCTCTGATGCCAACATTTTTATCCGCAACGAATTTAGCCGATCTTACAGGAACTTCCCTTGCCACCACGCAGAAGTGGGGGGAGAGTGGAGTATATCCATACCACAGAAACGAAAAGGGGAAAAAAGGCTTCTACATGGAGGAACTCACTGACATTGAAACTGTCAAGATGATGCTTGACACAAACTGGGAAGAAGAGTTCCATGTGGCTCCATTAAGAGACTACACTTCCGTTGAACTATTCGCTGGCGCTGGTGGTTTAGCCATCGGTATGCACTTGGCCGGTTTTCGCCATGTTCTATTGAATGAAATAGACCCCATGGCCTGCCAAACATTGAGGCGGAACCACCCAGAATGGAATGTACTAGAGGGGGATATTCGTAAAATAGATTTCTCTTCTCTGCGTGATAAAGTGGATTTTCTTTCTGGGGGCTTTCCTTGTCAGGCATTCTCCTACGCTGGGAAAAAAGGAGGACTGAATGATACTCGTGGCACGCTATTCTTTGAACTTGCACGTGCCGTCAAAGAGATACGCCCCAAAGTATTTATGGGAGAGAACGTAAAAGGCCTACTGTCGCATGACGAAGGAAGAACGCTTGAAATCATCCGTAATGCCATTGCAGAACTTGGCTACACTTTGGTAGAACCTAGGATATTGAAAGCCATAATGTATCAAGTTCCACAGAAACGCGAGCGTCTGATACTCATAGCTATACGCAACGACATTTATGAAAGAGGTATACGATTCACGTGGCCCGATCCATATCACCGCGTTATGACACTTCGTGACGCCTTTTTTAGTGGTGAACTTTTTGATACGGATGTTCCCAAATCAGAAGGTCAACTATACCCAGCCAAAAAAGCTCGTATAATGGCAATGGTACCAGAGGGAGGCGATTGGCGAGACCTGCCCATAGAAGAACAAAAAGAATATATGGGAGGCAGTTTCTATTTAGGCGGAGGAAAGACAGGCATGGCTCGACGCCTTTCCATGGATGAACCTTCACTAACATTGACCTGCGCCCCTGCACAGAAACAGACTGAGCGTTGTCATCCCATAGAAACCCGCCCTTTAACTGTTCGCGAATATGCCCGTATTCAGACTTTCCCCGACAATTGGGTCTTTGAGGGCAATATGGCGGATCAATATAAACAAATCGGCAACGCTGTTCCTGTCAACCTCGCATTTGCCATAGGGCGCTCCTTGATACGTCTATTTAACGAAATCGACGCAAACCTCCCCGAGAATAGTCCATTCGAGGAAGCAAACAGATTGGCTCACGACATGCTACCAGCAGAATTGTTTGAGCTAGACATGTTCAATATGCACTTGCAATATTCTAGAAATGTAAACATCGTAGACAACCAAATTGACAGAAAGAAACACACCGACAACAGCAGTTTCGACGACTCAAAAAACGTTCTAGTTTGTTTGGTGCCAGACAAATATATTGTACCTTACACAACTCAAAAAGCAAAAGTTTATTTCTCAGGAAAGAAATTCCCATCAACCGTAAAACTCAACAAGCTATACTATTTTATGCCATACACCAAGGGCAAAGGCATTCGAGACTTGTATCAAATAGTAGTTGCACGCGTCGGGTCAAAACATGAATTTGATGAAGGAGCTGACGAAAACGATTTTCGCATAGTGTTTGAGATTAAGTTTATCAAGCAATTATTCGATGACTTCAAACCCATAAAACTCACTATATGGAGAACCTTCACTGATACGAATTTAAGATCCGTACTAGCACTATAATATGCGGTTAAACTAACCACTTCCAGATTTCTCCAAAAACAAGGAGAGCCCGACAAAAGTCGAGCTCTCCTTCTTGTTATTGTGAACGGTATTAGTCTTTCAACTTAGCGCACAAGAACTCACGGTTCAAACGAGCGATATTGCTGATTGAAACGCTCTTAGGGCATTCTGCCTCACAAGCTCCCGTGTTAGTACAGTTACCGAAACCAAGCTCGTCCATCTTAGCCACCATAGCCTTCGCACGGCGAGCTGCCTCCACTCTACCTTGAGGCAACAAAGCCAATTGAGAAACCTTAGCAGAAACGAACAACATAGCTGATCCATTCTTACAAGCTGCCACACAAGCACCACAACCGATGCAAGATGCAGCATCCATAGCCTCGTCAGCATCCTTCTTAGCGATAGGAGTTGAGTTAGCGTCAGGAATACCACCTGTATTTACAGATACGTAACCACCAGCTTGCATGATCTTATCGAATGCGCTACGATCCACCATCAAGTCGCGGATTACAGGGAAAGCAGCAGAACGCCATGGCTCGATTGTAATTGTCTCACCGTCCTTGAACTTACGCATGTGCAATTGGCAAGTTGTGACATCCTCGTCTGGCCCATGAGGGTGACCATTTACGAACAAAGAACACATACCGCAGATACCCTCGCGGCAGTCGTGGTCAAATACGACAGGCTCCTTGCCTTCGCCAACCAACTTCTCGTTCAAGACATCCAACATCTCCAAGAAGGAGCTATCCGTTGAAATATTGTTCAATTCGAATGTATCAAAGTATCCCTTCTCTTGAGGACCTCTTTGACGCCATACCTTAACTGTTATATTAATTGATCTTTCCTTTTCCATAATCTATTACTCCTTATAGTTACGAGTTTTACGTTCTGTGAATTCATAATCCAAAGCCTCCTTCAAGCACTCAGGATCTTTGTCCTCGCCTTGATAGTGCCAGCAAGCGACATAAGAGAATTGGTCATCATGACGCAATGCCTCACCCTCTTCTGTCTGGTGTTCCTCACGGAAGTGTCCACCGCAAGACTCCTCACGGTTGTAGGCATCGATAGCCATCAAATAACCGATTTCGAGGAAGTCGGACAAACGGAGAGCTTTCTCCAACTCAGTGTTCAACGTGTTGGCATCGCCAGGGATGAACAAGTTGGTCCAGAACTCTTTCTTCAACTCTTTGATCTTCTTCATGGCAACTTCCAAAGATTGCTTTGTACGTGCCATACCTACGTTGTCCCACATGATGTGACCCAACTCCTTGTGGATAGAGTCAACAGAACGTTTACCCTTAATGTTCATCAATTTCTTGATCTTCTCATTAACGGCCTTCTCAGCCTCAACGAACTCAGGAGCATCCGTGCTGATAGGAGCCACCTGGATTTGGTCAGCCAAGTAGTTTTGGATTGTATAAGGAAGTACGAAATAACCATCAGCAAGACCTTGCATCAAAGCGGAAGCGCCCAAACGGTTAGCTCCATGGTCGGAGAAGTTTGCCTCACCAATTGCGAACAATCCCTTGATGGAAGTCTGCAACTCATAGTCAACCCAGATACCACCCATCGTATAGTGGATAGCAGGGAATATCTTCATAGGAACCTCATATGGATCCTCGTCAGTAATCTTTTGATACATTTGGAACAAGTTACCATAACGAGCAGCAACTACGTCCTTGCCCAAACGTTGGATGGCATACTTGAAATCCAAGAAGACAGCCAAACCTGTGTTGTTCACACCGAAGCCAGCATCGCAACGCTCCTTAGCAGCACGAGACGCAACGTCACGAGGCACCAAGTTACCGAATGCAGGATAACGGCGCTCCAAGTAGAAGTCACGATCCTCATCAGGAATATCGTTAGCCGTCTTAGTACCATTCCTCAATGCAACGGCATCCTCCTTCTTCTTAGGAACCCAGATACGACCATCGTTACGAAGAGACTCAGACATCAAAGTCAACTTAGATTGGATATCTCCGTGTACAGGGATACAAGTTGGGTGAATCTGAGCGTAGCAAGGGTTAGCGAAGTAAGCACCCTTTCTATAGATTTGCATGGCAGCAGAACCGTTGGAACCCATGGCGTTAGTAGAAAGGAAGTAAGTGTTTCCGTATCCACCCGTAGCGATAACGACAGCGTGGCCGAAGAAACGCTCTACCTTACCAGTAACCAAGTTACGAGCGATGATACCACGAGCGCGCTCAATACCCTTCTCGTCCTTGATCAAGACAACATCCAACATCTCATAACGAGTGTAGAGCGTAACCGTTCCCTTATTCACCTGACGGCTCAATGCAGAGTAAGCACCGAGCAACAACTGTTGACCAGTCTGACCCTTAGCATAGAACGTACGAGAAACCTGCGCACCACCGAAAGAACGGTTGTCCAACAAGCCTCCGTAATCACGGGCGAAAGGAACACCTTGAGCGACACATTGGTCGATGATGCTATTGGAAACCTCAGCCAAACGATAAACGTTAGCCTCACGAGCACGATAGTCACCACCTTTGATTGTATCATAGAAAAGACGGTAAACAGAGTCACCATCATTTTGATAATTCTTAGCTGCGTTGATACCACCTTGTGCTGCGATAGAGTGCGCACGACGTGGAGAATCTTGAATACAGAAGTTCTTCACTTTAAAACCAAGAGCGCCCAATGAAGCCGCAGCCGAAGCACCAGCCAAACCAGTACCAACCACGATGATATCCAACTTACGCTTGTTAGCAGGGTTAACAAGTTTCTGATGAGCCTTGTAATTAGACCACTTTTCGGCCAATGGGCCCTGTGGAATTTTTGAATCTATAGTTGCCATATTTTTATATCCTTATTGTTTTAAAATTAATTCATCAAGCTCCGATGAAGCTTAAGCAAGGGCAAACGCTCTTCAAGAAGAAACCGATAACGACAAGTGCGAAACCGCCAAATACAACTGTTGCGAAAATCTTGGAGATGCATTTCCAACGCTCCAACCATACAAGGTTGTTCCAACCGATAGTTTGGAGTGCGCTCCAGAATCCGTGGCTCAAGTGGAACCACAAAGCAACAAGCCAAATCAAGTAAAGGATTACGATAACTGGCTGGCTGAAATAGTAGTTGATGAAGGCAGCACCATCCTTAGGATCAATGTCGTTTTGAATTCCTGCCAACTCCGCAAACATCATGTGGTACCAGAACTGGGACAAGTGAAGGATAATACCTGCAAATACAATAACACCGATCCATCCCATCCATTGAGATGCAAGTTCTACGCCCTTAGGAGTCTCCTGACGAACGTATGACTGAGTACCGCGAGCCTTCTTGTTGAGAAGGGTTAGCCACGCTGCGAAAGCGATATGCACCAAGAAACCGCCAGCCAAAACTGCGGTACCCAAAACAGCATACCAATGTGAACCCAAGAAACCACATATCATATTGTAACTCTCTGCTGAGAAAAGAGCCACAATGTTCATCGACATGTGAAACAGCAAGAAAAGAATAAGGAAGATACCCGATATACTCATTACCAGTTTCCTCCCAATCGAAGAATTAAGTAACCACATAAGTTTTTAAGAATTTTAGTGAATATTAATTATAAATATTTTTAACAATTGATTGCTACGCAAAAATAGGGTAAAGTCGGTAAATTGCAAAGAAAATGGGGGCATAAAAATAGAGGGAAATGGATTTTTTCCGACTAGAAAAAAGAGCCACTTTTTTCCGTATATATACCTAAATTAACTATTTTTGTGGGTATTTTATTAAAATTAGGTGTCCCGCTTCACCTTTCATAAGTTATAAACCAATGGTGGTCAATTAAATAGCATCCTGCGCTGAGACCGTTCCCGCAAGGCAGCTTCCAAGCTAACCCTTCGAAACAAAGCTTCAGGAGAATATTAATCCCACCTAAAAAGAATCACTCATGAAGAAGTTCTTCTTCTCACTATGCACGGCTCTCCTTTCCATAGGAAGCATAATCGCACAAGACGATCCCATCTACGACGACAATAACCCTATTGTCATCAACCTCTCCGATACCATCTGCGAAGGCCACACCTACATCCTAGGCGGCCATGCTTTGTCGGAAAAGGGAGTCTATTACGACACTGCCTTCTCCTTCCACCAGATGAGAGACAGCATCACGGTCTTGACCCTCTCCGTCAAGCCAGCCTCCTACACCCGAATCTCGGATGTAATCGTCCACGGAGAATCCTACACCTTCGGTGATACGGTACTGACCACGGAAGGTGTCTATACCCGCTACCTCCCAGCCGCCAATGGCTGCGACAGCATTATCTATTTCCAATTGGGAATACTATTCCCGCCTTGCGACACGGTACGAACCTCCATCAAGGAGAAGATTTGCGAAGGGGAAGAGTACCTCTTCTGCGGCCGATTGCTCACCCAAGCCGGCACATACATCGACACCGTTCCCAAGGCTGACAATACTTGCGACAGCATCGTGACCCTGACGTTGGAAGTCCACCCTAACAGCACGGCAACCCTCGAAAAGGGCCTCCATACAGACGAGAGCTTCTCTTTAGCCGCACGGTTGGTGGATACGACATTCAAGCATTCCCTCCCAGGCATTTACGAGCACACCGTCATCAGCACGAACCAATACGGTTGCGACAGCATCATCAGCTTGACACTCAACGTTATAGATCGCGAGACGGCTTCGGACATCCCGACCATGTTCTCCCCATACGAAAGCATAAAAGACGTATTCCTTCGCGGAAGGGATCTCGAATTATTCATCTACGACCGATACGGCAACCTGATCAGCCACAACAAGACAGGCGAAGGTTGGGACGGCCGGTACAAAGGTGTCTTAGTTGACCCTGGCGTATATATATATGTCGCAAAATATAGCGATGGGAAAGTGAAAAAAGGTACTATTGAAGCCATAAAGGAGGATTAATCATGAAAAAGAGAATCGCAACATATATACTGTTTTCCTCTATATTGGGGATCAGCAGCACCACAGCAGGAAAAGACTTCACAAACGGATTTGAATTCCTTCCGTCATCAATAAACACAGCAGATTCCGTTTCAGGCATCTCCCTGATCGGGGAGAAGGTCGTCTTCTCCAGAAACGACTCCACCTACTATGCTGAACAGGATAGTGCCTCCTACGACTTGACCAACTACGAGTCGGCTCAGAATTGGAATGAAAAGGCAATCGGCCAAACCACCTACGACACCACGACATCGACCCTTTACTACTCCGCCGACGGAAAGCTCTACTCCGTCGTCTTGAACCCGGAGAAGAAACAGAGTCCGAAAGCATTGGTCATCCAGGGCGTAACCAATCTCCGCCACGAATTCGAAAACACCTCCATCGCCAGCCGTAACTGGAGATACAAGGAGCGTGACACCGTAAAGATATACAACCCAGCCATCGCCAATGGGGGAAAACGAATCTATTTCTCTGCCGAAATTGATGGCGGTATGGGCGGTAAGGACATCTGGTTCATCGACAAGATCGAAGGCAAAAACAATAAATGGAGCAAGCCCCAGAATATAAGCAAGATCGGGAAAGCGGCAAACGACACAACTTCAACACCAACCAACGCCATCAACTCGGCAAGCAATGAAGACCACCCTTTCCTCGTAAACGACTCCACCATCCTCTTCTCATCAGATAGAAAGGCTTCCCTCTCCGGATGGAACCTCTACTCTGCTCAGATTGCGACAGGAGCCGAGGCGAATCTGCTGCCTGACGAAATCAACTCCAACGCAGACGACAAAGCCATCGTGGAGACTGACCGCAGCCTCTACGTACTCTCCAACCGAAACGGCACCGACCAAATTTTCGCTCCTTTCCTCTACAACGTCTCAAAGACAGACGAGGAGTTGCTAGCTGACGTGACAGCCGTCGAACCTGAGGAGAACCCTGCACAAGGGAACGAGATCGCAGAGAACATTTCCAATTCCAACTCTAAGAAGGGAAATGAGAAAGAGAAGAGAGGCAGCCAACCCGAATCCGGCCAAGAGGGAAACACATACACCCTCTACTTTAAGTTTAGCCAAGATATCCTAATCGACGACTACGACAAAGAAATCAAGGAAGTGGTGGCCTATATCAACCAATTCCCCGACAACAGGTTCCTCATCTGCGGACATACCGACCACATAGGATCGAAATCCTATAACCAAAAGCTTTCCGTCAAGAGAGCAAAGAAGGTGTACGACCTTCTGATCGGAAAGGGAATCAACAAGAAACAACTGAAATACAAAGGATATGGTTCCACCCAACCTAAGGTCAAAGAGGCTGTCAGCCAAGAAGACCTACAAAAGAACCGTCGTGTGGAAATCATTAAGGTAGATAA
Organism: Paludibacteraceae bacterium; assembly: GCA_017961765.1. Classification (GTDB taxonomy): domain Bacteria; phylum Bacteroidota; class Bacteroidia; order Bacteroidales; family Paludibacteraceae; genus RGIG10190. Next base: position 12,910 of record JAGCWQ010000186.1, read on the forward strand.
ATAATCAATCAGGAAATGAAGATAAAATTATTCATAGCAATTGCCATCGCAACACTCTCTTCAGTTGTCGGATTCGCACAACAAGACCTCATGCTGTCCCATGAAATCATATCCCGTATCAACAAGAACCCAGCAGGTACGGGTAACAGCGAAGACATCGACATCTTCCTGCACGGACGAATGCAATGGATCGGCGTGGACAACGCCCCTAAAAGTGGACTGCTCAACGTCACCGACTATATCGAGAGCATCAACTCCGGCATAGGTCTCTCCCTCGCCTACGACAAGTTCGGCGTGGGTCACAGCAACACGGATGCCAAACTGGTTTACTCTTACCATATCGACGTCAACGACAATTTTATCGTCGCATTTGGTGTGTCTGGCGGTGTTTACGTGAGCTATTTCAACCCCTATGACAATACGGTGGAAGACGAGCAGAAATACTTCCAAGCCTCTTTCATGAACGAGAAGGAGACAAAGGTCAATCCCGACTTCAACGTCGGCGTGGAGCTCTCTCAACGGGCATGGACCTTGGGCGCCTCCATCACCCACTTGATCAACAACGAAGCGGAATCACTCACCCCAGGAAGGCACTTCTACGCCTACATCACCAGTTTGCTCCCCCTCAACCAACTATGGGCTATCGGACCGACGGCCAGCTATATGCACCGCCACCAAACAGACGTGCTGGAGATTGGTTCCATGGCCTTCTACAATAGACTCCTCTGGGGAGGCATCACGTGGCGCCCCGACCTCAACAATCGGTTGGATCCTTCCGTCCTGGCCTTGACATTGGGTTGTGAATGGAAGAAGTTCCGTGTGGGCTACTCCTACGACTTGGGATTGGGCAGCAAGAACCAATTGCCACCCAACACACATGAACTCACCCTCTCCGTCGGCATAGAGAAAGGCAAAAAGAATAACGGCTTCTGACGATGAATGCTCCCCTTAGTCACTCCGGCTACTCCATCTGCATCCCCATCTTCAACCAAGACGTGGATGTTTTGGTGCGGGAACTCCATCGACAAGCCTCAACCCTCAACCTGCCTTTTGAAATCCTACTGATGGACGACTGTTCCCAATTCCACAAGGAAAAGAACCGTCTTCTGCAGGAACTGCCGTTCATCCATTATACCGAATTGCCCCAAAACATCGGTCGATCAGCCATACGGAACGCCTTGGCGGAAAAAGCGCAATACGGCACCCTGATCATCATAGACTGCGACGCATTGGTACCCTCCCCCCTTTATATCCAAAACTACTTGGAACATGGCGAGGAATCGGTGGTCATAGGCGGATGCCAATATCCAGAAACTCCACCCCAAGACCCCACCCAGCGGCTACGATGGGTTTACGGGAAAGCTCGAGAAGAACGGTCGGCCGCTATCCGCAACCAAGCTCCACACCAATCGTTCACTCCTTTCAACCTGATGATCCAGAAAGAGGTACTGCTATCCGTCCGCTTTGACGAATCCTTCCGTGGGTACGGCCACGAAGACACCCTATTGGGATGGCAACTCCAAAAGGCCGGCATCCCCATCCTACATATCGACAATCCGCTTATCCACAACCATCAGGACAAGAGCGAGACCTTCCTACAAAAGACGGAGGAGGCCACTTACAATTTGTGGCACATCTATGATAAGATGGGAGCAGAGAAGAGATCCTTCGCCCAAGAAGTCAAATCACTCAAGTGCTTTATCCAACTACAGAAGTTACATCTCACCGCTCTCACTTCCCGATGTATCTCGCTCTGCCAAAAAAAGATCGTCTCCAACCTCCTCTCTGAAAATCCACACATTCGTCTCTTGGATCTTCTCAAGATTCTGTGGCTATTCAAGGCCTCCCAAAACTAAAAACGGGCAAGGCTATTTCCGAGAAAACAACTACGATTCGAAGTCGGGCAATCCCCCTATTAAACGTACTGTATTGACTTTCTATCGAAGCAATCCCATTGTTGACTTTATAGTTGTTTGTGTACTAACATTTCAAACAACGATTCTCTATATAATATTTTAAAATACCTATTTTGTGTTTGCAAATTGGCTCAAGATGTTCTACCTTTGCAGAAAGAAGGGAATCGATGCATCTATTTTTGGAATTTTCCTATTCACTTCTATGTTTAATTTGTTTTTAAAGCATTTGAAGACAGATGACAAAATCGATTATTTATATTGCTGGATTCGTCTGGTTCATTGCAATTTCCTCATGTGTAGATGTGGAGGAAGAAGGAGAATTCCATGCTTACTATACGTTGGTAAATAAGTCGGATTACGATGTCAGACTAAAATATTTTGACCGAACACTTTATTTAGGGAATATACAATACGATACCGTAATAAAAAGGGATTCTTCTTATACAATGGAAGTCATTTGGGATATTATCGGCCCTCCCTTCCATTTCGCAGACACTTTGTATGTTGCTTTTGACGAAAAGGTAGCCATTGAAGATTATTACGATAACATGCAGTTTGACAATATTTCTTTCGCAAAAGACTATAATTATGACATTGTAGAGGAATCCTATTACATCCGTCGAGCCACCTACACCATCACCAACGCCGACTACGAATATGCCAAGCAGAAACTGGCAGAACGCGAGGCAGATAATGGCGACGAGTAGATTTTGGAAAGGGGAGTTTTAATCTCCTCCTTCCTTTTAGTCTTCAAAACCATCGGCGTGACTGATGCATAATAGATTTACTATTTAAAACATTTGAAAAAAGATGGAGAAAATAATTTTTTGCTTACTAGGCATTTCTTGCGCAACTACAATTTCTTCCTGCAAAGACGATTTACAAGAAGAAGGAGAATGCCATGCATTTTACACATTGGTCAACAAGTCTGATTATGATGTGAAACTGAACTATTTCGAGCATGGCTTATACACAGGAAATGTACAATATGACATACTAATCAAAAGAGACTCTTCCTATACAATGGAAGTTATTTGGGATATATTGGGGCCCCCTTTTCATTTTATAGATACAATACACGTCTCTTTTGTGGAGGCTTTGGAATTTGAGGATTATAAGGAAAATAGTTGGTTCAATACAGTAATGTTTTCTAAGTCATACAATTACACTGTTATTGACAATACCGACTATATTAGAAAGTCCACCTACACCATCACCAACGCCGACTACGAATATGCCAAACAGAAACTGGCAGAACGCGAGGCAGATAATGGTAGAAAATAGATAATTCTGCATCGTCAGTTAGGCTAAAAGCATTTCCTTCTAGTAACCGATTGCACCGCAGGTGCTGTCGGCTAACAGATAGGACAGGGAAGCAGACTTCCAGTCTGCTGTTTCATCAAAACGGTGGCTTCCAGCCACTCCCCTGCCGTCCTCCTATGCCGGGCACTACGTACCCTGTTACTAATAGGATTGGCCTCCTGCCAATAAGACAATCATCTGGCGTGACTGATGCAAAAATAGATTTACTATTTAAAACGTAGGAGGTCTTGAGAAATGCCGCACTTGCATATATTTTGTATATTCATACTTTAAAAACACATATTTCTCTTTTTTTTTTGCAAAAAATCGTTCATAATTGTTGGATTATAAGAAAAACGATGTATATTTGTACTGTCTAAAAGACAATAACGAATATTAACCGAATAAATATTACGATTATGGCTATAGTTTATATCTTTTGTGCAGAGGTTGCCGTAGCAATGGCAGTAAAAGTTTGGAACGTCAAGAAGACTCTTTGTAAATAACCCCTAAAATTAGATTTATGAATCGACAGCAAAAATTAAAAATCCGACTGTAGCCTCGATATCGACACCGTTGATTATCGAGGCTTTTTGTTTGTAGATTATAACTTCCCTGGAACCCCACACTGAAGTGCGGGGCTATTTAAATGAAGTCTCTTCGAGACTGGTAGAAAATCGACAATAATAGTATTCTTAACTTCGGCATTGCATCTCCCTAACA
>JAGCWQ010000187.1 GCA_017961765.1 Paludibacteraceae bacterium
AGCTCGGTGCTTTTCATACGATCCAATACAGATTAGCGAAACGAAGGAAGCACCCTATTCTCATCCGCAAGACAGCATTCACAAGGGTCAAATCCTTCGAATGGCAAGTCCCTCTTTTGTAATTTAATAGTTAAACCAATGGAAGCCTTGGCTTCATAAAAAATGGAAGCATCATGAAAACGAAGATTTTCTCTATACTATTCTCCCTGCTTGCCGCTGGTGGCGGATTGCAGGCTCAATCTTGCTACAACTCGTACAATTCCGAAATAGGAAGAATTGAAAGCGACGGAACTGTGCGTGACCGATACAACGCACAAATCGGAAAATTCGGAAGCGATGGAAGCGTGCGAGACAAACACAATGCCCAAATCGGAAAAATCGACAACGACGGAACCATACGGAACCGATACAATTCGCAAATAGGTAGAATCGAAAGCGACGGAACTGTGCGTGACCGATACAACGCACAAATCGGAAAGGTGGAGAGAGACGGAACCATCCGCAACCGATACAATTCGCAAATCGGGAAAGTCAGCAACGTGGACTCCTACAAAGCCGGCGTCTTCTACTTCTTCTTCGATGAAATGGGCAAATAAAAACAAAACGATAGAAATCAAATAACAACATTAATAACATAACTAAATTCATGAAAAGTATATTCCATTACTCTTTGTTGGCAGCAGGTTTGATCAGTGCTGCCACGCTCACAGGATGTAAGAGTTCAAGCAAGGCGCCTAAAACGCCAGAGAAACAAGCAGTAGTAAGGACACAGGACAAAAGCATCGTCATCCTCTACGAAAACGACGTGCACTGCGCCATCGACAACTATGCAAAATTAGCCGGACTGCGTGATGCTGTTGCCGACACAGCCTATGCCGCTGTCGTTTCAAGTGGAGACTACTTGCAAGGAGGAACCGCAGGTGCCATCTCCAAAGGTAAGTATATCGTGGACATCATGAAAAGCGTCGAATATGATGCTGTAACCCTCGGAAACCACGAGTTCGACTACAAAGTTCCTCAGATGATGAGTTTGCTCAACTATTTGGCTGCTCCTGTCACCTGCGTGAACCTAAAAGACAAGAAGACGGGGCAGAACGTTTACATGCCATTCGTCTTACGGAAATACGGCATCAAAACAGTGGCTTACATCGGTGTTACGACCCCTACAGCCCGCTATACGGAAGAATATGCTTTCTTGGACAAAGACGGCAACGAGATTTACGAACTCAGCGAAAAGAATGTTTATGAATTGGTACAAAAGGCGGTGGACAAAGCCCGTTCACTAGGTGCCAACTACGTTATCCTTCTTTCCCACGTAGGAGAGGACGATAACAACACCCATGTTGAATCCCACGGATTGATTGCCAACACCATTGGCATCGATGCGGTTCTCGACGGACACACCCACTCTGTCGTTCCTACGCAATACGTAGCAGACAAGGCGGGAAGGAAAGTCCTCATCAGCCAAACCGGAACGAAATTGGCGAATGTCGGAAAACTCTGCATCAGCAAGAATGGCGTCATCACCAACGAATTGGTTCCTATCAGCTCCATCACCAGAGAGAATGCGGTGGTAAGACATACAACCGACAGTATCAAGGCCCTCGCTCAAAACTTCACGAGCAAGCACGTCGGCACAACCGACTACAAACTCCGCATCTTGGACGACAAGGGCAACCAACAGATCCGTCTGGCTGAGACCAACGCCGGCGACCTTGTTGCCGACGCTTTCCGTATCATTGTCGGTTCCAACATCGGTATGACGAACGGAGGTGGCGTACGTTCCGAAGTCAATGCAGGCGAGTTGAAGATGGGTGACATCATCGACTTGTTGCCTTACGACAACTATTTGTATGAGGTGGAAGTGGAAGGTAGCACCATTGCCCTACTCCTCACGAAATGTATCCAAGGATTGCCGTTGGAGGATGGTGACTTCCCTCAAGTTTCCGGTATCACGTTCGACATTGACGCTGCAGCCCACCAAGTTTCCAACATTAAGATTCTCGACCCTGCGACGAACAAATACGAGCCAATCAAGATGAATGGCCTCTACACCATTGCGACGACAGACTACTGTATCACTGGTGGAGGTTTCCGTGGCGTATTGAAAGACAGCAAGGTGACAAAAACTGGTCTCATGATCTACAGCGAGGCATTGGTTGAATATATCAGCAACAACCTCAATGGACATGTTGGCAAAGAGTACGCAGAACCACAAGGGCGTATCAAGTTTATCAAGAAATAAACGACCGTTCTAAAAACATCGGCAGCGCCCTATCCAACAAATATTGGATGGGGCGCTGCTTTTTTAATACTGTTTTTTATAAAAAGAGCCACAAATGTGGCTCTTTTGTATCAAAGGAAGGGACCTCCTAATTCCATCTAACATAAATACAAATCTGTTTGTTAGACCAACCCAATCCATAAACAGGTTGTTCAGCAAATGCATTATACTGAGTAAGTGCACCAATAGCTTCCCAATGCCCATGATAATTTAAATCAACAGAGACTTTATGATATGTGTGTCCTCCATAAGTAATTGTTTTAGGAAGTGATGTTCCTAAATCCACAGACATTTCCAAAAGACCTAATATCGGTTGATTCGCTACCGTACCCGTGTTTCGATACATAATAAGGTATGATTTATAGTCCGTTTTTGAGTTCGAGTTTAAATCTTCGGGCTTCTTCGAAAACAAATCACACACATACTCATACGACCTATCAGGATAAATGTTCGTATTGCAAGAAAGAGGACCTCCTATCAAACAAGAACCCATATCATATATAGCCTCAGAAGCATCGTTCGTATATTCAATCCAAAGATAGACATAATCACCACCAGACCCCTCATTCAAATCTATTCCTGTTGGACAATAAGTGATTCCATTTTTAGTCGTGCTAACCAATGTCGGCTGATACTTTGTAGCTGTCGCATAAATTCTTTTTAAATACTTACCCTTCTTCATAGCCCATCCAGCGACATTATCAGCAAAAAAATACGAAGTCCTTAAAGAATTTGAATCTTCGGGGTCATCCGTACAGAAAACGACATTATAACTACTAGATGCAACGGAAGGAGTTTCTTCATTCAACATTTCATCTTTAACTTCATCTTCACAAGAAGATGTCAAGACAGCCAAAGCAAACATACTGCTCAGACATAAAAAATTGAAAAATTTCAACATGATAAACAAATAAAAAATTAACGATAAATGATTATTGGTTTTAATTGTCTGCAATTGAATTCTAAAACTTATGCGAAAGAACAACGAAATAACAAAAGTTAATTAGGGTTCAATTAACACAACAATGCAATAACAAAATTTAATTCGATTCAAAATTACAAAAAAGAGGCAAAAAAAGAAATTTATTCCATTTTCAACAAACAAATTTTCACATTTCGTAATAAACAAAAAAAAGCCCCACACCATAGTGCGAGGCCTTCCTATTTTGATTTAGCGACAGCTCTATTTCTTCACGATAGCATCAGCCAAAGCATTAAGTTGGGCTAGATCAGCCTCTTTCATGCGGCTCTTGATTGTAACCGTAGGTTCCACAATCTCGATGTTTTTCATACCCTCCAACATACTACGCATGATGCGGGCTGCCTGAGGAGCCCATGTTCCGTTTTCTAACAAGCCCACACGACGTCTTTGGAATCCCTTGATGGAGAGTTTATGAAGGAAATTATGCATTGGTGGGAAAATGTCTCCGTCGTAAGTTGCACAGGCCAACACCATCGATTCCATACGGAAAGCATCCTCTATAGCCTCAGCCATGTCGTCTCGGCTCACATCCGTAATGGCAACTTTAGCCGCACCCTTCGCCTTCAGAATCTCGGCCAATTTCTCCGCAGCCGCTTTCGTTCCACCATGGATAGAAGCATAGGCAACCAACACTCCACCAGGAGTCTCCACGTCATACTTGCTCCAAATGGAGTATAGACGGATAGCCTCAGCCAACTTCTCGCCCTCAAGGATAGGACCATGGAGCGGACAAATCTTACTGATTTCCAAAGAACTTGCCTTCTTCAAAAGGTTGCTGACCTGAACACCGTACTTACCGCAAATGTTAAAGTAGTAGCGACGAGCCTCGCATGCCCAATCGTCCGGATCAGCATCAATAACACCGAACTTGCCGAATCCATCGGCAGAGAAAAGAACCTTCTCGCTTGCCAAATAGGAGACAATCACCTCCGGCCAGTGCACCAAAGGGGCTGTGAAAAACTGGAGCGAATTTTGACCAAGGCTCAAAGTATCGCCTTCCGCCACAGCCTTGCTATTGATTGTCAGTTTCTCGAAAAACTGTCCCATAAACTGGAGAGCCTTCGCACTTGCCACGACGGTCAAACTAGGATATTCTTGGAGAAGTTCAGCCAACGAACCACTATGATCCGGCTCCATGTGTTGTATGATGACATAGTCTGGCGTTCTGCCTGCCAACGCTTTTTTTAGGTTTTGCATCCATTCTGCAGACTTGCGATGGTCAACAGTATCCATTATCGCAATTTTTTCATCCTTGATCAGGTAGGAGTTGTAGCACATACCTTCGGGAACCTCATACTGGCTCTCGAACAAATCAATATCGGTGTCATCCACACCAATGTATTCAATACAAGACATATATGATTAATTAATGGTTAATATCAATCTAATAAAACCAAGCGTTCCAACCCAACAAGGGATTTCAAACATCCCTAATGCCACGTCTTTTTCACGCATTGCTTAAACAATACAAATATAACATTTTGTTCCGTTTCTATAGATACCACACTGCATAACTTTCTTTCTTGCGATAAAAATTTAATTCATGGCTGTTGGGGCCTGTTTAAGTTAAGTGGCCGGTCAGAAGGTATCTTCCAAAATAATTCTTACTTTTGCCCTATAATACACTATGAACAGACAAAACAAGAACGCTTATGAGTTTAAAGCATGACATTCAAGAGTTGACGGACAACCAAATCATCGACCAAGAGACAGCCGAACGGATTGCCCAATACTATCAATCCAAGAAGAAGACAATCAACATATCGGCCATCATCTGCATTGTGGCGGCCATATTCATCGGTTCCGGCGTAATATCCATCATCGCATTCAATTGGGACGATCTTCCGACATTCCTACGCCTATTGATTGCCTTGGTGCCTTTGTCGGCCTCTTCCTACGGTTGCTACTATGCCCTAAAAAACAAATCGGATCAAAAGACATGGACGGAGCCAATGGCCATCCTACAATGGTTGGGCTACTCGGCCAGTTTCGCCCTTGTCAACCAGATATACCAAATTCAAATGGACACCGATTCCTTCATTTGCTTTTGGCTGTTCTTCTCGCTACCATTCATATTCATCATGCGTTCGGCGGCGCTATCCATCATCCTCATTGTCTTCACAAGCTACTTCTTTTGGGATTCGACGCATGAATTCATGTCTATGAATTGCTTGACGACAGTCGCCGCCGTCGTGGCAGACATCGCCTTCATCTACTATTATTACTTCAAACAAAACGAGGATTTCCTCATGAGGCTCAGAGTCAACCTGACGCCTTTCATTGTCATATCATTGGCCTTCAAAATCAGAGATATTCTAGGCATATGTCTCACAGGAGAAGAGGTTACCTGTCTAATTCTCCTATACTCATCCACACTCTATCTCCTACACACTTGGATCTTGGATAGCAAAAAGATAAACAGCAAAGGACGCCTATTCAAAATAAGCTTTTACCTTATGTTTTTCCCTTGCATCCTATTTTTATCAACCGAAAAATTTTTCAACACCACCGACATCAACTTGCTGCGCATCGTGACAATCATGCTGCCCATCATCCTGTCGGCAGGCCTAAAGATAAAACTCAAAAAACAGATACAATGGCAAGAATGGATAGGGTTGCCAACAGCCGTATGCTTAATGCTTATTCACGACAACGTTATCATTTTTAGTCTCATATCACTAGCCATCATCGTCTACTGCATCTACGAAAGTAGCAAAGACCTTGATTTGCTCAAGATGAACTGCGGTCTCATTTCCCTTTTTGCATGGGTCTTCATCGTATTAGTAAGATTCAATCTGAATTTCTATATTTTCGGCATCATCCTCATTCTTATGGGAATAGCCCTATTTCTAATGAACAAATTTTTAATTGATAAAAAGAAAAGTCATGAACTTACAGAAACTAAATAAACGATGGCTACTATTCGCCATTGCCGTCTTTGCCCAATTTGCCAGCATCTTTTATTGGGTAATAAGTTCGGAAGAGACCATTGCCAACGGAACAGTGTTGAAATTCAGGCTGATGGGCTACGACCCTCACGACCCTTTCAGAGGAGAATACCTCAGAATTCAGTTTCGAGACAACACGCTTAGTATTCCAAAAGAAGAGTTCGACGAGGAGGAAGATTCGAAACAAGATTATGTTGTATTCGACATAGACTACGACGGGTTTGCAATACCCGCCTACTTTTCATCCTATCCGGAGGAGTTGTCTTTGAAAGTAAACAAAACACATTCATTTACAATTTCATTTTCATCAGAGACAAAAGAAGATTCCATAACGTATCGTATTATTTATCCGTTCGACCGAATCTGGATGAACCAAGAGGAGTGCCCTATCGCAGAGAGACTCATCAACAAAGCCTTGAGGAAAAACCGTGACGTCCATGCCACCATCTCTGTCAATAATGGGGAAGGTGTACTTACCGGCGTAGAGATTGAAGGGACTAACATAAAAGAGTTAGTTAAATCCATAAAGAAGGGAGAAGTCGAGGAAGAATGGGAGCCTGAAGACTTGGAAACAGCAGCCATGGCCATATCCGATTCAATCAACAAAGCCGCAGAAGACACCATCAGCAAACATGTGGAAGAAGTGGTGAATGAAATGGGAATGACAGAGGATGAAGAGAATTCCTCATTGGAATGAAGACACTCTTCACAAGAAATAGAAGACGGACATTTGCTCCAATCTATTTTCCCATATTACTAATAAACGAGGGCGTACCGCTGGCACGCCCTCTCTATTTATCGGTTGCTTCACTGAGGAAACAAACTCTTGCAATCACATACTAGGCAAGAGTCATTCCTCTTCTCATTTTGAATACACTCCCTCAATCTCAACCACATAAACCGTATGCAAGCCACCGCCCGGTTTATCATTGTACCAACGTTCCAACACAGCCTTGTCGATAAATGCCGAATCGGTCATCTCCGCCTTGTACAATTTACGACAATCCAACACGAGGCGAGCCTCCTTAAAGGAAGTCGTACCCGACTCCATGGCAAGAGGAGTCAAACCAGCCTCCTTCACCTTGTCGCAGTCCCTACCCGACTTGGTGCCACAAATCTGCAACGCCTTACGATAATCCTCCTTAAAGAAAGACAACGTCAACCGTTCATTCTGCTCGATAAACTCATGCGTATAACGCTCAGGACGTACGAAAATGAACGCCACAGGACGATTCCACAACCATCCCAAACCGCCCCAAGAGGCAGTCATCGTATTGAACTTGGAAGTGTCGCCCGCCGTGATCAGCATCCATTCCTGACCAATCAACTTAAAGGCATCTTCCTTACCTAAAACTGAAATGTCTTGTTTCTCCATATTCTCTGTTGTTTTCTCGTTAGTTTGAGCCTCGGAACAGCCCGACAAGCATCCTGCCAAGAGGAGTGCCGATAGCCACTTTCCGCAAGCACTGATTCTTTTTCCCATAAATTTCAAATCTTGAATTTCCTTGCAAAAAAACAAATTTTCCGAGACTCCACCAAACAAAAAAACTTCCGGCATATCACTACGCCGGAAGCAAAGAGAGTAAAAATACATCTGCTTATGCAGAAATCCGTAAAGAGTAAGAATTAACGTATAAACAATAGCTCTCTGTACTTAGGCAAAATCCACATTTGGTCATCCACGATCATCTCCAACTTGTCGATGTGATAACGGATGGTCTCCAACATAGGAGCCACGTTGTCGTGGTATGCGATTGCCTTCTCACGCTCGCTGGCAATCTTGTTTGCCTTCTTGCGCTCTTCAATCATCTGCTCCACATTAGCCGAAATAAAGGCTGTGTGCTCAGAGATCTGCTCAATCAACTCAAGGTTGTTAGCGCTCAACTTAGCCACCTTGTCAGCTGGGAAAATCTCCTTCAACTTGCAGACATTGTCTATCAAAGAACTCTGATAACGAGTAGCCGTAGGAATGATGTGGTTCATCGCCAAATCACCGAAGATACGAGCCTCGATCTGGATCTTCTTGGTATAAGTTTCCCACTTGATCTCGTTTCTTGCCTCCAACTCCTTCGCTGTCATGACATTCATTCTCTCGAACATATCGATGGAAGCCTTGTCCAAATAGCGGTCGAAGATGAGCGGACAACTCTTCTCGATGTCCAAACCACGCTTGCCAGCCTCAACAACCCACTCGTCTGAGTAACCGTTTCCGTCGAAGCGGATTGGCTTACATGTCTTGATATCCTCACGAAGAACCTCCAAGATAGCTGAGAACTTCTGCTCTCCCTTGGCAATCTTCTCGTCCACACGAACCTTAAAGTCGGCCAAAGCCTCGGCAACAGCAGTGTTCAACGCGATCATGGCAGAAGCACAGTTAGCCTCAGAACCTACGGCACGGAACTCGAAACGGTTTCCAGTAAAGGCGAATGGAGAAGTACGGTTACGGTCGGTATTATCGATCATCAACTCAGGAATGGATGGGATATCCAATTTAAGACCCTTCTTACCAGACATCGTAATCAACTCGTCCGTCTTAGAGTTTTCAATCTGATCCAATGTATCGGAAACCTGCTTACCAAGGAAAGAAGAGATGATTGCAGGAGGTGCCTCGTTTGCACCCAAACGGTGTGCGTTGGTTGCGCTCATGATGGAAGCCTTCAACAATCCGTTGTGGCGATAAACACCCATCAACGTCTCCACTACGAAGGTGATGAAACGGAGCGTGCTCTCAGCATCCTTGCCCGGTGCATGGAGGACAACACCCGTGTTGGTCGACAAAGACCAGTTGTTATGCTTACCAGAACCGTTGATGCCTGCGAAAGGTTTCTCATGCAAAAGGACACGGAATCCATGCTTACGAGCCACTTTCTTCATCAACGACATAATCAACATGTTATGATCGACAGCCAAGTTACACTCCTCGAAGATAGGAGCCAACTCAAACTGGTTAGGAGCCACCTCATTGTGACGAGTCTTACAAGGGATACCTAATTCCAAAGCTTGGATTTCCAAATCCTTCATAAAGGCAGCCACACGGGAAGGGATAGCGCCAAAATAGTGGTCTTCCATCTGCTGGTTTTTAGCAGAGTCGTGACCCATCAACGTACGACCCGTCATCAACAAGTCAGGACGAGCAGAGTAAAGACCTTCGTCAACCAAGAAATACTCCTGCTCCCAACCCAAATTGGCCTGAACTTTCGTAACCTCAGGGTTGAAATACTTAACCACGTCGGTTGCTGCCTTGTTCACTGCACGCAAAGCCTTCTTCAAAGGTGCTTTATAGTCGAGGGCCTCACCCGTATAAGAGATGAATACGGTAGGAATCATCAACGTGTCGCCAATAACGAAGACTGGAGATGCAGGATCCCATGCAGAATAACCACGAGCCTCGAAAGTGGAACGGATACCACCATTAGGGAAAGAAGAGGCATCAGGCTCTTGCTGAACGAGCAATTTTCCTTCGAACTCCTCAACCATACCGCCTTTCCAATCGTGCTCTACAAATCCGTCGTGCTTCTCAGCTGTTCCTTCCGTCAAAGGCTGGAACCAGTGCGTATAGTGGGTAACACCCAATTCCATAGCCCACTTCTTCATGCCGGCTGCGACCTCGTCTGCGATAGCTCTGTCAAGCGGAGCTCCGTTGTCGATTACATCACACATCTTGGCATATACCTTGGCTGGAAGGTATTTGAACATCTTCTGCTTGTTGAAGACATACTTTGCAAAATAATCCGATGGGCGTTCTTCTGGAGTCACTATCTCCAAAGGCTTTTTAGCGAACGCCTCTCCTACTACTTTAAATCTTAAGTTTGACATACTCTCTCTATTTTAATTTATACTAATATTTGTTTCTATTTCGTGGAATGGTGGGGGAATCACTCCCCACCCTCCTATTTTTATCAGTTGTAAGCGGCTTCTCCGTGCTCGTAGATATCCAAGCCCTCTTCCTCGATTCTCTTCGGAACCCTCAAGCCATGGATCTTCTTGATCAAGTAGAAGATAACCAAACCACAGACGAATGACCAACCTGCAATGGCAACCTCACCAATCAATTGAGTAAGTACGCTGTAACCACACTCTGAATAAGCGAAGACTCCTGTCAAAACCGTACCGGTGAAACCAGCCATACCATGAACAGAGACTGCACCCACAGGATCGTCGATATGAAGTTTCGTATCCAAGAAGTTTACTGCGAAACACATTACTACAGAAGCAACGCATCCTATTACAGCGGCTGCCCAAATTGGCACACAGTCACAACCAGCAGTGATACCGACCAAACCAGCCAAGATACCGTTGCAAACCATTGACAAAGAAGGTTTACCGTAAGCGATCCAAGTGTAGATCAAGGCGGTAAGAGCTCCAACTGCAGCAGCCACGTTCGTCGTCACGAAGATGTGAGACATAGCACTCATATTCTCCAAGATGCCACCTCCATAGGTGCCTGCATCCACACTACCCGTAGCAGCTACCGTAGAACCAGGGTTGAAACCGAACCAACCGAACCACAAGATCCAAACACCCAACGCAGCCAAGGCCAAGTTGTGACCAGGGATAGCGTTTGACTTAAGCTTGCCGTCCTTCGTCTTCGTATATTTGCCCAAACGTGGACCCAAAACGATTGCACCAGCCAAAGCGAGGAAACCACCACAAGAGTGAACCACTGCAGAACCGGCAAAGTCATGGAAGCCCATTTCGCTCAACCAGCCGCCTCCCCAAGACCAATGTCCTTGGATTGGATAGACGAATGCAGAAATCAAGACTGAATAGACCAAATACATGGAGAATTTAGTACGCTCTGCCATCGCACCAGAGACGATTGTCGCTGCCGTCGCACAGAATACTGTTTGGAAGATGAAGTAGCACTCCTTTGGAAGGTTACCGCAAGGGTTCTCCACCTCAGAGATTCCCCATCCGTTCCATCCGAAGAAACCACCAGCACCAAACATGATGGAGAAACCCAAAATCCAGTAAAGTACGGAACCTGCTGAGAAGTCCATGAAGTTCTTCATCAAGATGTTGGCCGTATTCTTTGTTCTTGTCAAACCAGCCTCAACCAAAGCAAAACCTGGTTGCATGAAGAACACGAGCATTGCTGCGATCAAAACCCAAACGGTGTCCAATGGGATGATAGGAGAACTCTCCTCCTCTGCCACCGCCTCCACTACCGGTGCAACCGTCTCCGCAGCTGCCGGCGCTATTGTCGCACTATCTGTTTGCGCCATCAAAGAGGCCGGCAACAGCATCAGTGCAATCAATAAAAACTTGCATATATATGATTTCATAAGAATTCAACTTTAGAATAATAAACTTACTTCAACTCACTCTTTCAACCAGTTATCACTTCTCTTGTTCGGCGTTGTAGAGGGCAATATCACCCCTCTCGCCCGTACGGATACGGATGGCATCCTCTATCGGGATGATGAAGATACGTCCATCTCCGATCTCTCCTGTCCTGGCAGCGCCCTCGATAGCAGCTACTGTCTTCTCTACGTTCTTATCACGGACTATGATGGAAACCAATATACGTTCAATGATACTGGTGTCGTAAACCACTCCACGATAAATACGAGCCTGCGTCGCCTTACCTATACCTCTTACATCGTAGTAAGAGAACCATTCGATATCGGCATCCAAAAGAGCCTCCTTCACGTCTTCGAACTTCGTCTTACGAATAATTGCTTCAATCTTTTTCATGACGTTCTAATTTAAATGGTTTGCTACTTTTATAAACTTATTCCTACCACGAAGTAACCATAGTTGGTCGTCGGGTTCCAGATAACGTTGGAGGATATTCCGAATGAATATTTGTTGGCGCAATTGATTGTCTTTGTCGCCCCAATTCCAACGTTTGCCACAGAGAACTTATCCGTTTCTGCATAGAAGGAAGTCTCCCAAGGCACAATACCTGCATCGGCCGTCCAACTCAAACCTGCCCAGTCGAAAGGACAAGAGATATTGAAGTAGGATGAGTAAGCCCTATCACCGTTCTCCTTCACGCCGTCGGCTCCTCCGAAGTTGGTGTACCAATTGAGAGCCAAGAAACCGAAATCATATCCGACCTGAGCTTCCCATACGTGAGCCGTCTCATGCGCTTGGTACTGGAAATAGCGGTTTGTGAAATTAGGATCCGAATAGGAGAACCAATAATCCGTCACTCCGACACTGAAACCGCCTGCGCTATAGCCCAACGTCAAGTCAAATTCTTTCGTATCATCCTCGTCAAAACCATATGAACCCCATGCTGACAAAGACAAGCCCTTCCACTCGACTCCAAGAGTAGGCTGGATACTAACACCGCCTAGATCCTGTCCACGCCATACATAGTGGCTAACCAAATCGCAAGCAACCGTTCCATTCCACTGTGCAGAATTATCGGATGTTTCCTCTTCTGCATACCCTTTCACCGTCAATGACATCAATAGCATAAGTATCAATGACATTCTCTCTAACATTGCTTTTGCTTTCATAATCTATCAATTTTATATAATTAAACACTCGGCAAGATGTCGTGCACAAGCACCTCACCACTACTGTTTCAAAGTTTTTTGATTCGAGCCATAGCCGCTTCGCAGTTCTCTCTGTTTCCGAAAGCTGTCAAACGAATATAGCCCTCGCCGCTCGGACCGAAGCCGACGCCTGGTGTTCCCACCACATTGGCTTCGTTGAGCAATTTTTCGAAGAATCCCCAAGAAGAGAGTCCGTCTGGCGTCTTCACCCACAAGTAAGGAGCATTCTCGCCACCAAAGACTTGGTAACCCATGGACACCAATCCCTCCGTCATGATCTTCGCGTTACCCATATAATAATTTATCGTCTCCCTCACTTGAGCCTTGCCCTCCGGCGTATAGATGGACTCCGCACCCCGTTGGGTGATGTAGGAAGTTCCGTTGAACTTCGTGCATTGGCGACGGTTCCACAAAGCATTGAGCGCCACACGCTCGCCATTCACCTTGGCTGCCGTCAACTCCTTCGGCACTACCGTATAACCACATCTGACACCCGTGAATCCTGCCGTCTTGGAGAAGCTACGGAACTCGATGGCTACCTTTTTCGCATCATTGATCTCGTAGATGGAATGAGGTATATCCGGGTTTTGGATGTAAGCCTCGTAAGCAGCGTCATACATGATGATGGCATCGTATTTCAACGCATACTGAACCCATTTTTCCAACTCCGACCTTGAGATTACCGTTCCCGTAGGGTTGTTGGGATAGCAGAGGTAAACGATGTCCATCTTGTGGTCAGGGATTTGAGGAACAAATCCGTTCTCCATCACACTTGGCATATAGGTGATGTTGCTCCACTCTCCGTCATGGATCTCTCCTGCCCTTCCACACATGGCATTTGAGTCGATATAAACTGGATAAATCGGATCTGTGACGCCTATGGTGTTGGACAATCCCAAGATGTCACCGATGTTACCCACATCGCTCTTGCTACCATCGCTGATGAAAACCTCGCATTCGTCCAATTGAACACCACGTGGCTCGTAGTCGTTCTTTATAATGGTGTTGATTAAGAAGCCGTAACCATGTTCCGGACCATAACCGCGGAAAGTTGCTCCACAAGCCATCTCGTCAACCGCCTTGTGCATCGCCTCAATCGAAGCCATCGGGAGAGGTCTTGTCACATCTCCAATGCCCAAACGTATAATTTCTGCTTGCGGATGAGCCTCCTTGTAGGCACTCACCTTCTTCGCTATATCCGAAAACAAATAGTTGTTCGAAAGCTTCAAAAAACACTCATTAACCAATGCCATAGTTTTCCTATTTTTTCGTATTATTACTCTTGCTCTTCTATTTTCCCCTCAAAAACGACGACTGCCTCACCGGTCATGTAAACCTTTCCGTCTGCCTCATCCCAACGGATGGTCAAATCGCCACCATCCATCCGAACTATCGCCTGACGTCCTGATTTTTCGTTAAGAACCGACGCCACCAATGTTGCACAAGCTCCTGTGCCACAGGCCATCGTGATACCCGAACCTCTCTCCCACACTCTCATCCGAAGGACGCCGTCCGGTTGGACTTCCACAAACTCCACATTTACCCGTTCAGGGAAGATGGGATGGTGTTCCAACAACGGACCGACCGTAGGGATATCAATCGTCTTCAAATCATCCACAAAAATCACGAAGTGGGGATTGCCCATCGAAACGAAAGTTCCACGGAAAACCTTTCCGTCCACCTCCACAGCACCCTCTTTCATGCTGCCGTCTGCGGTTGCCATCTGAGCCTTGTTGGAGAGAACCGGCTTTCCCATATCGACCGTCACATGGTTCACATGGTCGTCTTTCACCTCCAAGTTCAAAACCTTTATACCCGACAAAGTCTCCAAACGGACAACATCGCTCCTAGTCAAGCCGTGTTCATAAACATACTTACCGATGCAACGAGAAGCATTTCCACACATCTTAGCCTCCGAGCCGTCAGCATTGAAAATACGCATGCTGAAATCCGCCACTTTAGAGTCTCCTATTAAAACCAAACCATCCGAACCGATCCCTGTATGGTAACGGCTCCACTTGATTGCGAAGGCCTCGGGATCTGCTATAGGGCAAGCCAACGTATTCACATAGATGTAATCGTTGCCAGCGCCATGCATTTTCGTAAAATCAACAATCCGTGTCATTTTGTTTCGTTTTAATAAGATTCTCTATCTTTTTGCTTTAATTACAATGCAAATGTACAGCACTTTCACACATCAGCATAAGGTTTGTTTTTCTTTAAGAGCAGTTTTTCTACAAACAAAACAAATCATAAGCAAAATACAAATACAAATTACGATTTAAAACAAAACACACAAATAACAAATCAAATAGAAACAAATAAAAAATAACAACTCTGTAGGCTAAATTGATCAACGACGCATTTTTATTTCTAAAAACAAAGAAAACGACAAGGCAAATCCTCACAAACAAGGCCACTTTTGCCTATAAAAGATAGCAAATTGCAAAGAAGGCTATCGTAAATAACGTAGGAAGAGATTGAAATAACAAATGGATGCAGGTGTCTATGCGATAATAGGAATGCCCCAATTTGTCACGCTAAAAAATAATCTTACTATTGTCATTCTTTACTTATTTTCCTAACTTTGAAAAGTCGATCTTTAAATGACCTTCAACAATCTGCTTATCCATATTTGCGATTGCTGGAAAAATCAAATACACTCATACACGGTAAATTATTAATGGCGGCGAAAAGAAGGAGGAAACTGTGGTATGCTTTTTACCCACAATATACCTATGCAGCTCTTATTTGACGATTCAATGAGTATAAGATTTACAATATGGTCGATAATAACAAGGCGTTAGGCATTGAACCTTGGACAGACTATAACTGTGGTGCATTGCCAAAGGTCGGAAATGACTTTATATACAAATTAAAATAAACATTTTTCGGAGGAATTTATTTATGGAAAGTAAGATTTCTAAATTGCCAAAGTTTAAGTATCATCCCAATATTTATGACAAAGAAAAGGTTTTGGGTGCGGTTGAATTCGGTGAGAACACCTGCCAATGCTGCGGAAACAAAACGGAAGTATATGTTACATCCATGTATTGCAGAGGGAAAATTGATTGTATTTGCATGGAATGCGTAGCAAGCGGCAAGGCGGCAGAAAAGTTTGATGGCGAATTTGTTCAAGATGCAGAAAAAGCTCTTGACAAGGAGAAAATAGACGAATTGTTCAAGAGAACACCGGGATACGTCTCCTGGCAGGGTGAGAATTGGCTGGTCTGCTGCGATGACTACTGCGAATATCTAGGCGATGTGGGCTATGACGAGTTGAAGGAAATGAATCTGCTACACCTGATTGATGAGGTTAAAGAAAAGGAGGATATGGACTTCGATAATGAAGACTTAGAGAAAGGAGGCTCTCCTGCGGGTTATTTGTTCAGATGCCTTCATTGCGGGAAATACAGGTTAAATGTGGATTATGATTGATAAACACCGACAAAAGCTGCTTTGCTAAAAGGTGGGGAGTGGATTAAACATGAAGGATTGGGAGAACATAGTGAAAAACAAAGACTTGCTGTCGAAGGTAGAAGATTGGGTCCGTGGGCTGACGATCAATTCCCCGCAGGAAGTCTTTGTTGAATTAAATAGACTTACAGGAAACAACTGGTCTAGAGAAGAGTACGAAAGCCACATTTTCGACTACCCAGATTTTAATGATTTGGAAGAGGTGGTCTATGCTCTGTTCCATAACGGCGATTATCCAGACCGAAAGAGCGAGGATTGTGAAGCGTGGAACATAAAAAAGTCTGTGGACGAAGAAAAAAACGTCTGTTCGTTTTTTATACTTTCGAAATATAAGAAGGACAAAGAAAAATGCAGCAAATATGAAGATATCGATGTAAAGAGGCTGTATCAGGATTTGTTGCACGCTTTTCCAAGTTGGAAAGAGGATTCGGATTCATGGGAGAACCTTTTTTTGTGCAAAAACAAAGAAGTTTATGGATTTGAAAAGGCAATATTTATTCGGAATGTATATGACCGGAAGTTTTTGTCGTGCACCCTTACAAACATGACAGAAGAGGAGAAAGATACGTTTGTAAGAATTGTCGGGAAATATTGCAATCATGTCCGGACAAGGGTAACATACAAGTTGAAATTCATGTTTGATTGGGGAAGCGGTATTTGTGTATGGAGCGACAATGAGGCTGCAAAGAGAAAGTTTAACGACTATCCCATCGAGACAGATAATTTGCCTATATCCAACAAATTAAAAAAGACTTTGGACGATTTAATCAATTTATATGACACCTGCTTGAATCGAGAGGAGCCAAACGGTGATTTAATGTGGGATAAAAACCAGATAGAGGATTTTTTGAAAATGGCCCGAGGCGCGTATGTAAACTTGTGCGAAGAATTAGGATCAATGTATGACATAGAACTGATTTTGGATGATTTTGATGAGGACATACGAAGGGACTTCTGAATCCTCTTGAAAAATTCTTGCAGATTTCATAGATTTTATAAATCTTTGTGAAAACATTGCGCATGTTTTAATTAC
Organism: Paludibacteraceae bacterium; assembly: GCA_017961765.1. GTDB lineage: Bacteria > Bacteroidota > Bacteroidia > Bacteroidales > Paludibacteraceae > RGIG10190. The sequence continues at coordinate 17,234 of JAGCWQ010000187.1, forward strand.
AGACTTTTATTAGTTTGATACCACTATTTGCTGATTTTTTTAGAAGCTGTTTATTTTTTCCAAAATTTGCCATGTGGTGGATTTTATCACACAAAGCTTAAAGCCTTCGCTCTTTTAACTGAGGAAGGGCCTAGGACTAACATCAATCAAAATTGGATTCTTTGCGATCCTCCTATTAAGCAATTGGATGTCTGCTATGACAAGATGGTTTATTCAACTAAACAGCTTCTTGATTATGTGTTTAATTTTATTTAATTCCATCAACTGATACAAATATGGAACAATTCATCAAGCCACCAGTAGAAGTGCGCTATTCGGAGGAACTACGCATCCTTGAAGAAAACGACAAGGCAAGAAGACCTGCCAACTGGAGACTCTCCCCTGCTGCGGTGAGAACCTTCATACTTGGCGGAGAGGTAAAGACTCCTGATGGGAAAGTAAAGATCGGGCGTAAGTTCTACGGCAACGACGCTCTTGTCGAGAGGGCAATCATAACTCTCGCAGGTAGCCGGGGGCTCATGCTGGTGGGTGAACCAGGTACCGCTAAGACTATGCTCTCCGAGCTTTTGTCAGCAGCATGTTGTGGCATATCGACCAATACGGTTCAAGGCACAGCAGGAACTACAGAAGACATGATAAAGTACAGTTGGAACTACGCACTGCTATTGTCAAAAGGTCCCTGTCGTGAGGCTTTGGTGCCGTCTCCCCTGCTTATCGGTATGGAGAAGGGCATATTTGCGAGATTTGAGGAGATTACCCGTACTCCAGCGGAAATACAAGACAGCCTAATCTCTGTCATGTCCGACCAAATACTGAACATACCGGAAATGGGAGACGAAGGACTTATCCTTGCCAGACCCGGCTTCAATATAATAGGCACAGCGAACACGCGTGACAAGGGCGTTAACGAGATGTCTGGCGCTCTGAAACGACGTTTTAACTTTGAGACGGTAGAGCCCGTAAGAGATGTGAAACTTGAGAAGGAAATTATCATCCGTGAGGCCTCAGAACTTGCCAAGTCGGCCAATATCGACTGCCCCGTGGACACTGATATCGCGGAACTTCTCGCAGTGACCTATCACGAATTGCGTGAAGGCATGACCGCTGAGGGAACAGTGATTGAGCGGCCGAACGCAGTAATGAGTACAGCCGAAGCCGTATCCGTGTACTATCAAGCGCTATGCCATGCCTGGTACTACGGCAGTGGACGCATAGAGCCAGAGGTTCTTACCGAGGGACTTTTGGGTGCCGTGTGCAAGGAGAACAAAGATGATTTAGGAAAACTCAGAGGCTATTTCAAAACCGTATCAAAAGAAAAAAGCAAGTCTGGTGATTTATGGAAAGAGTACATCAAAACAGCAAGCCAGCTGAGATGATTAAGTTTGATCTTTCCGCCCCTGTGCTGTTTTTCCCCGTGAGGCACCACAGTCCGGTCTGTTCTTATCATCTCATACGCACAATAGAGCTTTACTGCCCGGAAATCATTCTGATTGAAGGGCCAGAGGACGCTTGCGACCTTATTTCCGTACTAACAGACGAAACAACCGTATTGCCAGCAGCAATATACTATTACTATAAGGACAAGAAAAAACTGATTGACAACGAGGGCGAGGATTACCGTTGCTACTATCCGTTCTTGTATTCTTCTCCCGAATACAATGCAATGTGTGAAGCCCAAAGGCTTGGAATCCCAGCACGGTTCATCGACCTACCCTATAGCGAGATCTTAATCAACACAGAAGGTGGCAAAGGACTGCGAAAATTCGAAAAGCAAAACTATGCCGACGATGGCAAATTCACCATAGGAGACTATTACAAGCGTCTGTGTGAAAAGACTAACGTAAGGGACTTTGACGAGTTTTGGGAAAAGTATTTTGAGATTGCAGGCTTGGAACTCACTCCCGAAAAATTTGTACATAATATGTACACCTATTGCTCACTCATACGTAGCGATGCGACCGAAGAGGATCTCACTACCGACGGCACGCTTGTCAGGGAGCATTATATGGCAGCAAACATTCAGGAGGCTATGAGTACACACAAGCGGGTACTTGTCGTGACAGGCGGCTTTCATACGCAGGGACTGATGAAACTTTTGGAAGGAGACATACCGAAGGTTGTCCTACACAAAATTCCAGATGATTGTACAGGATGCTTTCCTGCCGCATACTCTTACGAAGCAGCAGATGCCCTGCACGGATATGCTTCAGGAATGAGATGGCCCTATTTTTATGACTGCATATACAAGCGGTTGAAGGGCGGGAAGGATTATCAAGGAGTATATAATGACGAAGCGCTTGGTTTTCTGATAAAGACAGGAAAGGAAGCGGCGAAAAAGGAGATGCCTGTGTCAATTGCCGATGTCACCGCCGCAAAAATGTTGATGAGCGGTCTTGCCTCGTTGAGAGGGGTGCGTGAATGTGGAATGGCTGAACTTATCGATGGCGTAACAGGTGGCTTGATTAAAGGAGAGAAAACCATATCTTCTGCAATGCCACTTGATATATTGAGCAAACTTGCCACCGGTGATAAAATCGGGCATATAGGTGATAAAAACCACATACCTCCTCTCATTGCGGATTTTGAAGAACAATGTCGCAGATTCAAGCTGAAAATGGAGGTCATCTCGACACAAAACATAGAATGTGCCCTGTTTTCTTCCTCAAAAGATCTGCAAGTCAGCAGATTGTTTCACAGACTCCACTTTCTCGGAACGGGATTCTGCGAAAGGAAGAAAGGTCCAGACCTTCACAACGAAAGCGACCGCAGTCGGGTACGAGAGGAATGGAGCTATCGCAGGACACCCTCGGTAGATGCCACCCTTATCGACCGCACGACTGACGGCTTCACAATAGAGGAAGCCTGCACAAATGTGGCCGCACGTCTGTTCCGAAGCGAACAACGTTGTGAAAATGCGGCACATCTGGCGGTTGACTGCTTTCTTATGGGCATAAGCATTGACGATGAAAGCGATACGCTCCTGAGACTCACTGCCTCAGACGGTGATTTCTTCTCAGTAGGAAAAGCTCTTTCTCATTTCCGGACATTACTGGCACTCAAACGCCTCTATGATTATGAAGACAATAGCATTTCGACGCTGTTGGCAAAGTGCTTTGACAAACTTGTTATACTGTTGCCGACAATGGCATCTGTGACGGACGAAAAGGCTGACGAACTGTGCTCGTTGATGAAACAGTTCTTTTCGTTGACCGAAAGCATTCTGCCCGAACGAAGAGAATCGCTCATAACCGCACTCCATCAGTTAATCGAAGCAAAAGAGAAGAATCCTGCCGTGTATGGTGCAGCCATGGGACTTCTCTGTACTGGAGATCCCGCCTTCCAGAAGGAGGCCGAAACAGCAATGTGCGGCTATCTTAACGGAACAATTGAGGTCAAGAAACAAGGTGCAGATTATCTAAAAGGACTCTTCTTTACGGCAAGGGACATCGTTTTTGCAGAAAATGATTTTCTTCTCATGACCGATGAACTGCTGACTTCAATGAGCAGCGAAGATTTCATGGAGATACTTCCATCCCTAAGGCTCGCATTCAGTTATTTTACGCCTCAGGAGATAAGTGAAACTGCCGATACGGTAGCAGGCCTCTACAACACAGATGTCATTTCGCTATTGTATGAGGATATAAGGGATGAGAAGCTATGGAATTGCGGACATGCGTTAGACAGCGAGATAATCAAAGAACTAGGGAGATGAATAAGAAGCAATGCGATATACTAATTTAATAATCAGCAATTTGTTTTTAGTTTTTGCTAATTATGACTCAGAAGGAAGATACAAATAGGCTTGACAATAGTCTTGCGATAAACCGCTGGAGGCTTGTTCTCGGTAGCATGTCAGACCAGAGTCTTTCGTTTAGCGGAAGCGAAAGAGAGGTCAGAACTTTCGAGGAGATGGAGCAATTGCTTGACTATCTTTACAATCATGCACAAGGTGGTGATGTTCGTGAAGATGGAACATCCGAACGTTGCGGAGGACTCGGAGGTTCCCAATTGACTGCGGCTAAATGGATAACAAAAGTAAGAGAGTTGTTTCCGAAGCAGACCTCTGAGGTGCTTGAGCGTCATGCACTTGATGAATTCAAAATGACGGAGCTACTGACCGACAAGAAGATACTTGAGCAGATGAAGCCTGACATGTCACTTCTGAAAACAATTCTTCAACTTAAACACTTGATGAAAGGCGAGGTGCTTGAGACCGCAAAAAAGCTAGCCCGTGCTGTAGCCGAGGAACTAAGCAAGAAATTGGCGCAGAACACAAAGCAGGCTCTGACAGGCCGACTTGACCGCAGTTCTAGAAGTCCCATTCATTCCGCTCGTAACATTGATATAAATAAGACCATCCAGCGCAATTTAAAAAACTACGACAAAGAAAACGAAACACTTGTGTTGAAAGATGTGTACTTTTCAGGCCGAGTGAAAAAATACAACAAAAAGACAGTCATAATTGCCGTCGATGAAAGTGGATCCATGCTCGGTTCCGTAATATATAGTGCCGTCATGGCTCAAATAATATCCCAATTACCCTTTGCAGAGATCAAGCTCGTGATATTTGACACGCAAGTGGTTGATTTGTCAGGAATGGCAGAGGATCCAGCAGAGGTCATGATGAGCATTCAACTTGGCGGCGGCACGGAGATTGGCAAGGCTCTTGTCTATTGTGAATCACTGATACGAGAACCATCCAATACTTGTGTGTTGTGCGTGACAGACCTCTACGAAGGCGGTTCTCCCAAGCTACTGCTCAACACAGCACAAAACATCCTGACGAGTGGAGCGAAACTCAGTTTTCTTACGGCTCTTGATGAATGTGCCAATCCCGCATACGACAAAAATTTGGGTCAGCTACTCGCGGATACGGGAGCATTTGTCGGGGCGATGACACCTGATAAACTGGGAGATTATATAGGCAGTATATTGAGTTGATGGAGGTGAAGATATGATACAGAACGAGATACTTGCAGCCCACCTTTCTGCGGCAAATGAGGAGACCCTGACTGATCTTGCAAACAAGGGACTCTTCAAGCGTGCCGTAAAGGATACGGAAGGAGTTACTGCGGAATATACCGAAACGGACGACACAATACAAATTACCATTGGCGGCGAACAATGCGTCATAAGGGTTCCGTTTGAAAAAAGCAGTTGTTCCTGTCCCTCAAGGAGTATGTGCAGACATATCCTTGGTGCATTGTTGCTTCTGAAAAAGGAAGTCCCCGAAGGCCTCCCGAAGCCACCTACTGAAGAGCAACCTCTCCCAAAGGCAGAAAAGGAAGTTTCCAAGACAAAGCCTTCTGAAAAAGCAACCAAAGAGGCTTTGACACCAGAAGAAATCTCCGAAATAAAAAGTTGCGTTCAACAGAGTCTTTCTCTGCTCGGCACACTGCTTGCGAGAGGACTTGTTCGTGCAGACAAATCAGAGGTTGATGCGATGGAACTTGCGGCAGTCAGTGCACATGCCGCCCAAATGGCAGATGCGGAAAGAAAGCTTCGCGCCATATCAGGCAGACTCTCCGACTGCATAGACCGAAGGGCCTCCTTCGATGTCCATGCCTTTACCCGATTGCTCTGTTCCTGCGTCTCCATGTTGGTTGAACTTGGAAAAGAAGATGTATCCTACCCAAAACTCGGGGTCTTCCGGGATGCCTACGAGCCCTACCCTGGCACACTAGAATTGCTGCCAATCGGTCAGAAAGAAGTCACGAGAGGAGAATATAGAGGCAGTGTGTATTACTTCTTGAATCTTGATGAGAATGCAGAGCCACGCTTCCTAACTTATTCCGATCTCCGCCCTACTTTTTATTCCCAAGGGTCACCCCAAAGATCCGCTCAAACTTTAGTCTGGAACTTGAACACACCTCTCAAAAAATTGATGTATTCAAAACTCGTGTTGGGGAAAGCTAAACTAAGCGGAGAAAAACTATCTGGCTCTTCCGAGACGGAGGTGGTTTTGTCGAGCAAGGCGGAACTCAATTGTCCGCAGTTGAGAAGACTCGTGGTTACAGACTATCGGGAACTAGCCTATTCTGCCGAAAACAATCGGGAGAGACTCTTTCTTATTCGCATTCACAAGTTGGAAGACTACAACTTTGACAAACACACACAGACTTTTTCGATGAAAGTATCCGACCGTGAAGGCAGAACGGTAACGGCAGAGGTGAAGTATTTTGCCGAAAACAAGGAGATAGTCGAAACGATAGAAGAAATATGCGGAAGAATAAAAGAGACCGTAGATGTGTGGACAATGCTTGTCTCTGTCAAAATCATGGATGGGCGTATCGTACTTAATCCAATAGAATTCTACGATTTCATAGAAAACATGGACTTCCATAGTTTCGCACCGCCTTCAGAAATCTCCGTCGCCGAGCCCCAATACGCTCAAGTGCTTTTGAGACTTATTTCCGAAGTAGAAAATAGTGTGGTAAAAATCGTTAGAAGCGGATTAAGTTCGGCAGCAGAAAATCATGCTCCACTTCTTGAAAAGATTAGAGACTGCGGAATGGCAGGGCTTGCAGAACTTACAGAGAGTTTTTTCTCTTCAGCAGATAACTATCGGCATAACCTAAAACAAGACACTGAAAAAGTTCTTGTTGATGCGTCGAAACTAATGAGATATATTATTTTAGCAGAAAATAAACTGGGAAGAATCTCAGCCTTATATAACATGGATAACGAAGAAAAGGAGGAATAAGAATGCTTTACGAAAAAAAAACATCATCGTTTGAAATTTTTCTGAACGATCTGAGAAAGCAACTAGAAAAAGAGGTCTCGGCGGAAGAACTCGACATTGTGTGCGAGTATCTTGATTTGACAAAGCCGAGAAACAACGCTTTGCTTGGCAAAATTGGAAAAAAGAATAGGGATATCTTTAATGTAAGTGTCTATTTCATCGATAGGATCGTCGAAAAAGAGATCAAGAAAGATAATGTTGAACTTTCAGAAAGATTCATTCTGGTCATATACACACTGTTTGGTTGCGCCAGCCACAGACTTTTAGAAAGTTTCATGGAGGACAAATATATGGATGAGAATCCAGAGGCGTACATTTCCCGCATTATAAAGCCAATCTCGGATAATTTGGGGATCGACCCAGAAGTGGTATTATATTCGATGAGAATGGAGGATGCCTTTAGATACGAATATAAGTTTTTCCCCAAGCCGACCCAAAAGTCCGTTCTCAGAGGAGCTTACAATTTTATGGATTCTGCCTCTCTATATAGATGCATGATTTCCAAAGCGGTTCTTCTTTGCTACCTGCTGGAGCAGGAGGACAAAGAACTTTCCGAGGATGGGAAATGGGCCGTTGAGACTGCAGAAAAGCTGTGGAAAGAAAACAATACTATTGTTTGCCAGAAGTACAGAAGTAATGACGACAAACAATATCTTTTGGAAATACTGGCTTATATGACCTGTGCTTTAGGAGAGGCTGCCCCCTATTCAAGCAAAGCACGAGAACAATTCAATCATATATATTCCAAAGTCACAAGGGAAGCTGTAGAAGCTGCCATAAAGGTTCCAAACCCATTTGCCAAGCTTTTCAAATACATTGAATCCAATAACGAAGAGGAGAATAACACAATAAAAGTTTTGAATCCAGTTATGAAATTTTTCAAATCAGGCAAAACGAATAATGTTACTCCCAAATACATAAGTTCTATAGTCCTCAATACAGAAAGTCTAAGCGAATACATAAACAAAGAGATTCTGCCCGACAGAGATGAGTGGATAGAACGCCTTGCCAAAACTTATCCAAATCAATTCAAAGAGGCCATCTCAATTCTCGGAGATGAAATCCAACTCGCTAAATATATGAGCGAGATACTCCAACGAGTTGACCCAAACTCTGCTTCAATTGTCGATGAAGTTAGGGATATGAGCCGTAAAAAACTTGCGGAGGCAGTAAGAAGAAGTTTTTCTAAATCAATAAATGGCAACCCTTACTGCGAGATTGTCGAGAAATACATTCTAGGGGAAGCCTCTCTTGAGGAGGCCCGTCCATCGACTGGAGGAGGATGGAATTTGGAGGCAGATGCCACTTGCGACTATTACAATGCTTGGGGTTTAGACGAATATCTTGCGCATGCAGTTACCATCTTGTCTCTATGTTCTTATGAATCGCCATGGGAAAGGCATCACTACATTAATAAATTAACGGGCTTTGATGTTGATGAGTATAAGGAAACTTTTGATATTCTTCGTGGCTGTGGATTATCATTTATAGAGTCTCTAAATATAATCAGTATCCGTATTAGCATAATATACCAAGAACACATCAGTAGTTCGACAAAACTTCTTTCCTCTTATCCCAACGAACTTGCTGAGACGGATTTTTCTCTTCTTTCCGATACTGCAAGGATAATAGCGATAAAAGTTATGGGCAACGATGCTGAAAGATTCAAAACAAAGCTTCTTTCTTGCGTCTCAGATAGTAGCAAGAAAGTCCGTGATGAACTTGCGGAAGTGCTTGAAAAGCAAGACTGGCATGATGATATTGCAGCTATGCTCAAAGACAAGAAGGGTACAATAAGAGAAATGGCGGTAGCGATTATTGGCAGGCAGGGTGCAAAAGCTTATACCGATGAGCTTAACGCCGCACTAGAGGTGGAGAAATCAGCAAAAATCAAAGGATATATCGATTTTCTTCTCAACTCACCCTCTTCCACTGATGCTATCACACAACTTGATAAGGACAAGCAGATTGCAAAACTTGCCAAAAGCGCTAAGAGCAGCAAACTCAGCTTCCTGTTTAATGACACTCTTCGAACTGTTCATAAGCTTGACGGTTCAGAAGCAAGCGAAGATACAGTTGTCGCTCTTGTCATGTGCTATGCAGGGATGACGGTCCCCGCAAGAAGTGGGCTTGCCGATAGTATTGCCGCAGATCTCAACCAGAAGGATTTGGAAGATTTTTCCGCAGATATTTTCGCACGCTGGTTCGATAACGGTGCCCAAGCAAAGTTCAAGTCCGTACTTTACTTCTGCGCTATTCACGGTGGTCACAAAATGGTAGAGGAACTGATACACAACATCAAAGAGTGGTCAGAGGCCATGCGTAGCGCTATCGCAGCCGAAACCGTTATGGCCTTGGCACTCAACGGCAGCAATGAGGCATTGATGAACGTTGATAATATGTCAAGGAAATTCAAGAACAAGAGGGTGCGTGCAGCCGCTGGAGAGGCCATGGCAGCCGCCGCCGACACACTCGGAATCACCACAGAGGAACTGGCAGACAGAATCGTGCCTGACTTGGGATTTGACAGCAATCTTTGCCGTGTGTTCGATTATGGGAAGAGACAGTTCAAGGTATATCTCAAGCCTTCACTTGAGTTGGAGATATTCGCAGGAGACAAGCAAGTTAAGGCACTTCCTAAGCCAGGAACTACAGACGACAAGGATACCGCAGATGCAGCATACGACGAGTTCAAAGAGATGAAAAAGCAGCTCAAAAACGTTGTGACCGCACAACGTGCAAGACTCGAATATGTCCTTATGTGCGACCGCAAATGGACAAGCGAGAACTGGGAAAAATTGTTTGTCGGCAATGCCGTTATGCACAGTTTCGCAGTCGGATTGATTTGGGGTGTTTATGAGAACGGTTCGCTCAAAGAGACCTTCCGATATATGGACGACGGAAGTTTTACCAACGCTGACGGCGACGAATACACATTTCCTAAGGATGCTCTAATTGGCCTTGTTCATCCGCTTGAACTCACTGAAGATCAAATCGCTGTTTGGAAAGAGCATCTTTCTGATTACGAGCTCACACAGCCATTCGATCAACTTGGAAGAATGGTATTCAGGCCAGAAGACAAAGAGTTGCCATGCAATCACATCATACGTTTTGAAAACATCTCGACCAACAGTCTTGCATTGGTAAACAAGATGACTAAAAATGGTTGGTATAAGGGCGATGCCGAAGACGCAGGCTACTTCTACTATTTCTACCGCAAAGACGTGAAGAGTCGCACTCCTAACGCAGACGGCACAACGACCCAAGAAGGATGGGGTTCAATTCTAACCCATTCAGGAGCCTCAATAGTTGTTTACGATTATGAAGGAGAAGAGGTAACCTTGGGAAAACTTCTCTTCTTTAAAGCAGGCGACATGCCGGCCTACTATGACAAGGAGGAGGATGGAATAAAAATATCGGATGTCGATCCCCGCTATTTTAGCGAAACAATGCTTCTTCTCAACTCTATTGTCCCTCAGGAGAACAAATAAAAGCAATATTTCAGCCTCCCTTGATTACGAGGGAGGCTATTTTTTGTTGGGATTGACTGATTCTTTCTATATGAAAATAGAATGCAATGTCCCCAGTTCCGAAGGAACAACACATCACAGACGTGTGACACCCCATGCATGAAATTATGTCGTCCCTACAGGACTCCGCGTCGCCCATCCCATGTTCACAGGGGTTCACACCCCTGCCTGCGATAGGGCGCCCCGTTGGGGCTCGCGTCGCCACGTCACGGATGTGCCCCCAGTTCCGAAGGAACGGCATGCCACAAGCATGGGTGCAAACCCGTGC
>JAGCWQ010000188.1 GCA_017961765.1 Paludibacteraceae bacterium
GCGGCGATGACCAAGTACAATTCGACTGACGGTTTGACGTCACTGCAAGCGGTTGACGATGCAGCGAGTGTTAACATGGGAGGTGCATGGCACATGCCAACATCAACACAAATAAGTGAATTGCTTAATACTGCTTATGTCACGAACCAATCGGTCACAAACTACCAAGGCAGCGGTGTGTCAGGAACACTGTATACAAGTGTGGTTGACAATTCACAAACACTATTCTTCCCTATTTCTAGATATTGCGCGGATGGTGAATTTAACTACAGGAATGAGTCAGCTTTGATTTGGTCACAATCTCTTAAGAATAACGACGTAATTTGGGGTCGTACACTCACTAACGAAAATTTAGAAAGATTTCTTGGTCAAAATCATCGCTATGCCGGTCTTGTTGTTCGTGGAGTCATTGGTTAATAGTTGATTCGATGATTTTACATATAATATAAGTGTCCCAAATGGGACGCTTATATTATGCGCAATGTCCAGCCTTGCACAAAGCATAGTACATTGTCCAGAGAAAAACGAAAAAATCCCCTTAACTAAAGCTAAAGGGATGTTAAAGACAACTAAAGACGAATTTCGGGGCGGGGACAACAGGTATATAGTTCCCAACCTATTATTTCTTGATCATGCTATCGTTAACGACAATTACCAGGTCTTCCGTTATCGGGACTGTCATTTCCCCTTCAGGAAAACTATACCCTTCCGCTGTTATGTTCTTGTCGAAGATAATTTTAAACTGCCCTATATAGGTGCCTGGCTGTGATGTGTCCCTTTTCTGCCACCTATACTCTATGCAGTATTCGTCCTCGCAACTGTTGCCTTCCTTTTCGACCACATAGGCCGGCGCATTCGCTATTTTCTTTATTCCAGTTGACAGTTCCGTCATCGTGAATGTCACATCTGCCGCCTGTAATGCCAGATAAGCCTTGCGGTAGTTGTTCCTACCGTCCTTTGTCAGTTCCAGCCTCAAGTATGGGAGAGTGCTTCCCTTTGTCATGTAGAAATACATCGCAATGTTTGTCCGTTTCCCAATAAATATCGTCGGCTATTTATCTTAAAAGGTTTTCGTGATGGTTTTGAGTGACGATATAAGGGAGATGTTCGACGACATAAGGAAATTCCTTGGCTGCGATGTCAGGAAGGTGGAGTTGACAGACGAGGAGATGTGCAGCCTGTTGAGGCTGTCAATAGGCGACTACACCGTATACGTGCAGAAATACGTCATAAAGAACAACTGGGCGCAACTTTACGGTAAGAACTCGACGAACATCGACCTTGCGTTCAGCTTATCCATGAGAAGTCTCGACATGACGAAGGACTACTCCGATTGGTTCAGCAAGCAGGTCGGCTTGCAGCAACACGGCAAATGGGAGTTGAAAAAGGATTTCTTCACGATAGAGGAAGGCAAGCAAGTTTACCTAATACCGGCAGGACGTGAGTTAAACCACGTGTTCTGGGTGACGCCTCCTACCACCGATGCCGCCTTATGGGCTAACTACGGAGGTTTCTCTACGGCATTTGGCGGTGGCGTAATGGGACAGTTAGGTCTTGGAAGTGCCGCCGTGTTCGGTGGCATGAGCAGCGGCTACGGTCTCGGCGTTGGGCTTTGGGCTTTGCCGGCATATGACATGAGCTTGATGTCCGCTGACCTGTCGTATAAGCAACAGTACATAAGAAGCGACTTGGCGTACAAGGTGACGGCCGGTCCTGATGGGACGCATCTTGTTCATCTCATGTCAACGCCAGGAAGCAAGTTGACTTTCGGCGCAGGTGGTATGAGGGGGTATTATCCGCTTAAGGGGTGTTATGTATGGTACACGTATTACGATACTAACGCGTCGAATGTGGATCAATGCCGCAAGGACAATCCGGAAGTAATATTGTCACCTGACCAAGTCCCTCTTGAGAAGGCTGATTTCGAGTTGATGAACCCTCTTGCAAAGAACATAGTCCGTCAAATATTGACGGGACGGGCGGCGCAGACACTGGCGTTGATTAGGGGTAAGTTCAGCGGTCAGATACAATTGGTTGGGAACACATTACAGATGGATTACGCCCAATTAATGAGCCTTGGGACTGACGAAATAAAGGAGGCTAAGACCGAGTTGAAGGAGTGGCTTGACAGTATAAGCCCGGCGGAGACAATGAAACGTGAGGCTGACATGTCGGACGACATGTTGAGGATTCAGAAGAAGATACCGCTTAAGATATACGTGCATTAGCCATGAGGGTTTTCAAGTTAACCGAGTCCCAATTCGACGACATATTCGACGACCCGTTGTTATCAATGCCGGATGAGTTCAGTTATTCCGTGTTGAAAGGCAATAATTGGTCGAAACCACAGGAAATATGCGATTATTGCGACTATTGCGGATTACATTGCATCGGTGAGGGTACGAGCAGGAAGGTGTATGCCTTGGATGATTCCTTGGTGCTGAAAGTGGCGACCGATAATTGCGACCAAAATGAGAACGAAGTCAGTTCTTACCGCTCAATGGACGATGAAATGAGAAGTTTGTCACCGACCATCCTATCATACGACAAGGCACACATGCGTCCGTTCTGGATTGTCATGGAAAGGGTTTTACCGGCGACACTCTACGACTTTAAGAAAATACTCGGGGTAAATTTCAAGACGAAGCATTGCGACAACTATAGTGAAGAGCAGTCGAATGAATTGAGGAGTGATTCTCACAGGTACAAACAATATGGTGATGTGTCTTCCGTAAGGGGATATTGCGGTTTCAGCGTATGCGACTACATAGATTACGTCTATGATCACCGTTCAGTTGAATGGCTCAACAAATACGGGCACAAACTCAGTGATAAGGGATGGTTTCAGTCCCTATACCGTTTCATAGCCCGTGGCTACGCTTTTCCTTGGGAACTTCAGATATTGGCTAACTGGGGATTAGTAAGGCGCAACGGGAAGGACTGAATTGTCGTTATTGACAGCGGATATTAGACGAATGTAGACCATAAATTTCCTACTTCCACCGGTATTTATTAAGAAAATACATGTATCATGAATATTAGCCGATAATCGGATAAGTAACTTTAACTGCCAGTTTGCGACAAACCATTAAAAATCAAAGCAATACATATTTTATCGGCTAAATATCGGACAAGTGTTATATAATCCCTAAACGAAACGGAGTCTCATGTCCCTTTTTGCCAACATATTCTCGACGTCGCATATATAGTCCCCAAAGTGGACGACAATCCTTATCGGTTCCGGATATTCGTCGACGCCATCAAGGCTTTCACATGCCAAAGCTATGATTTTGTCCCTGCAATCCTGCATCGAGAAGCAGCAGTTGTCCTGCGCAAGTTCCAACTTCACGCCGGTCTTGAGTTCCTTTACGTGCGAAAACATGCTCTCATCTATCATCAACGCTTCCGGCTTCTCATTACATGCCGGTTTTTCTGACCATCCTTCCGCAAATGTATCGTTGTCGTTTTCCGATAGTAGAAAATGGTAAACACGTTTATTGTCAGTGTCCGTTCCGATATAAAGGACGTAAACGACCTTCAGATGTGATAAGTCCTCAAAATCAAGATCGTATGTGTCATCCATGTTTCTTTTCCCTTAAAATTGCATATATTTCCCCACACGCCCTTGCGTCGTCTAACGCGTTATGGTGATGTGGTAGTCTTATCCCAAGTTCATTGCACACGGTGTCAAGTTTATGGTTGTTGAGGTGCGGCAAAAGCGTTCTGGACATCGCCAGCGTGTCTATGTACTTGTACGTGTTTTTTGTAGAGAAAAAATCAGAACACTCATTTATACACGACCTCTCGAAACCGGCGTTATGAGCCACAACGGGGCTATCACCTATTATACTGTCCACCTTCTCCCATACATCAGGAAACGACGGGCTATCCTTGACGTCGTCGTAATGTAAACCGTGTGTCTCACAACAATACCAGTTCTCGCTTTTCGACGGCGGACAGATAAGGCTATAATACTCAACAACGTCCTCTCCGCCCTCAAACACTACGCATCCGACCGAAATAACGGAGCCGCGCCATGTGTCGAGCGTCTCTAAATCCAAAGCCACAAACCTATCCATCACTTATCCCTTTCCGCCTTGATTGTCTCGTCCATTATCAACCCTTTCCTCATGACTTTATCGAACATGTCCTGCGACACGGAATCGGTGAATAGCTGGTATATGCACAAGGCGTCTTCCTTTTGCGTTATCCTGTATATTCTGTCCTGCATCTGACGGTTATCATTCTCACTCCATGAGTACGAATTAAACACCATCACGTGGCTGCTCGTTAGGCTGAGACCAACACTTGCCGCGACCTCCTGCCCTATGAACACCTTTATCTTCGGGTTCTCCATGAATTCACGTTCAGCCTTATCTTTCTGTTTTGGGAGCATCTTTCCGTCATATGTGACTGCTTGCTTACCGTAGTGTTCTTTAAACGCCTCAATCTCGTTAGTGAAATTGCAGACGATTATCACCTTTTCCCCGTCCTCAAGGTAGTCGTCGACAACGCTTATCGTGTTATCGACCATCTCACGTGCGAGGAACTGCCTGACAAGCGTACCTTCAACAAGCTGCCTGTATTCCTCGTTGGAATTGTCTCCATTCTCGATTTGTGCCTTCACGTATTCGTCCCATAGTCTACCATACTCGGCTTTTTGGGTGGCGTTGAGGTCATATTGCCTTGTCTCTATGTGTTTGTTGACCATTCCCGGTATGTCCGACGATAGCCTTCTGATATAGACGTGCTTTATCCTCTCACGAAGCTCATCAAGGTTTGACGAACCCTGTGGTATCACCATTGTCGACGCGTTCTCGGAAATGTAGGCAGCGGCACCCCTTTTCTCCGTCGGCGACATAACATCCCAACTTACGCCATGCCTCGTCTCGTAACGCGATAGCCATCTGTTCCATTCACCGTTCCGTTTCATTTCTTTACCGTCACAGTAGCGTCTAACATAAAACTCGTAGTCGTCGGTTACGTCTGCATTTATCAACCTTAATATGTGGTACAGATTCATGGGAGTGTTCGTCAACGGTGTGCCGGTAACAAGGAAAACGTGTTTTATCTGCGACTTGGACAGGAAATCCTGTATCACCTTGTAACGTGTCGACGTATTATTCGAGAGTTTCTGCGCTTCGTCGACAATGACGCAGTCGAAGTCTGACGTGAAAAGGGGCGACGATAACAAGGACTTTGTTATCTCCGATTTTTTCCTCGACTTGACCTTTTTGTTGACCATTTCGCCTGTTTTCTTGTCCTTTACAAGTACAGGTACCCTTATAGTGGTAATTTTACCGTCATTTCCGATAATTTCCTCGTCCTTATATTCGTTCTTATAGGCAATCTCGTAATAGTTTTTGACAATATCGTAATTTATCACTGTGAACTTCCTTGTCGTCATGTCCCATTTTGAGCCGCTGACAATCGCTATGTCCTCATCATCGACAAAATACGAAAGTTCCCTCTTCCATGTAGACTTAAGCGATGCCGTCGTTATGACAAGTATTCTTTTGCAGCCCGACGCCATCGACGCGACGATGGCAGAGGCCGTTTTCCCCAAACCCATGCTGTCGGCGAGTATGCACTTCTTGTTGGCTACAAGGAACTTGACGGCCGTTTCCTGGTGTGGCTTGAGCCTCCTCCCATAAAGGGACAGTCTCTCATTATAAGGGGAGAAGTCTATGTCGATGGATTCGTAGTCTATCGTCATTAACGGCGTGAGTAAATACGTCCTGCGAACGTACATCAATGACGGCTTGACGGACTTCCTGTATTGCGCCCATACATGGTATGATTTGCCCATCTCCCCTATGACGCTTATTATCTTCAGCTTGGATGGCGTGAAATCGAGGTTATGATTCTCCCTCAATTCTTCACCGAAAATCGACGATATTGGGTACGTCCTGTTAAGCACGACCGGTTTATAGTCATGATTGTCCAACACGTATTTCGTGTCGAAGCCATCCTCCGTGAGTATCAACATAGAACCTTCATGAAGCCTCTTGAGGTAGAGTATGTGCGCGTTATCGCCATCATACCCCTCTAAAATCCGGTAAGCCTTGCTTATCTTGCTCTCCCTAGCCATTAATGCAAATGTACTACCTTAAAACAAAAA
>JAGCWQ010000189.1 GCA_017961765.1 Paludibacteraceae bacterium
AATCGGGTTCAATATCCACGACACTATGATTTGGAACAAGGGCAGTTTCGCCTTCCCGTCAAAGAACTGCTATCACCAAGTGTTCGAATATATGTTCGTGTTTTCCAAGGGTAAGCCCAACACAATGAATTTCATTATGGACAGGGAGAACAAGTATATTTGCACGAGGGGTGCGAGCGGGCGTAAGCGTGACGGTACGAGAAACGAGGGCAAGTCCACGGTGTCCAACAAATACGGAAAACGCTTCAATATATGGAACTACTCGATAGGCGGCGGAAACAGTGCATCGGACAAGATTGCTTTCGAGCATCCTGCAATATTTCCCGAAGGGCTCGCAGAGGACCATATCAAGACGTGGACTAACGAAGGTGATATCGTGTTTGACCCGTTTATGGGCAGTTGCACCACCGGTAAAATGGCAGTCCTCAATGGACGAAAGTTTATCGGGATAGAGAAAGTCGAAAAATATTTCGACATAAGTAAGCGGAGGATAGAACTGACGAACGCCCAAGAGTAATCTCGGGCGTTTTTTGTTAGAAAAATTTGGATTTGTCAGAAATTCTTCTTATCTTTGCATCAAGAAAAACACATAGCATGAAATTATCTGAAATCAAGAAAGAACTCGGCGGTAAAACCCTTCTTTGGGTTGAATGTTTTCGTGGGGACAAGGTTGAGGCCGTGGTTCATAACAGCAGCGACATCGAATACGACAGCAAGTGCATGTACGTCTTTGAAAAGGTTGTGGAACGCAGCAACACCGATTCCGCAGTCGTCAAGGCTATCTGTGACAAGTACGGCGTCGATAAGGTGTTCGTCTATCAGAAGCACAACGTCGGGGTTGACACCTTGGACAAGAGCAAGAATACCCTGCTCGGTGGTACCACGTATGATTGCGACTGCTCTTATATGGTTGCCGTCAATAAGAGCGATGCGGACCAGGTGCCCGAGGATGGTGAGGAATTTTTTATTGATTGTATTTGAACCCGCCCTGAGGACGGTTCACCGGCATAATTCCGTAAGTCCATTTTTCATCCATTACTCCGAACGTAATCGGAATAATGTTTTCTATGCCGAGTTGCTTGCATTGATAGCAAACGTCAGACAAAGTAGCGCCGCCTGAAATGTTGTCGTCGAAGATAACGAAGGCGGTGCCTTTTATTTTCTCCAATTCTTGACGTACAAGTTCAGGATCCCTGTTTTGGTTGTAAATGTTCTTCAACGCCATCCTTTCCGGATTTGAAAGATCCTTTATTTGGAACATGGTTTTTTCCCAATACTGCAACGGGAGTTTTCCGTAAATTTTACCTGTGACAGGGCAGATATCCATACGTTTCCCGTGCGTTATGTTCTGCTTTACGATGCCCCAAATGTAATCCGTTCTGTCCTCGATTGAAGGACCCTTTGAGTATTTCAGAACTTTTGCAATGTCGTCTATTCTCGCCGATGTTTCTCCGTTTACTGACGTCGGATTTGCATATTTTATTTTGAGCACAGCCGCATAGTTGTCGTAATACTTCTTATAGTTTGCGACGAGGCTTGCAATCATTCTTCCGTGCTCTCTTCCGGCTTTCTCAGCGGTTCTTATGTTGTTCATTTGAGCCAACAGTTTCTTGACGGCATCATTCATGGCGTCAATGTTCTTTTCCGCCGGCAGAATTGCCTGATATTTTGACACGGTTTTGTCCACGTGCTGTATGATTGGCTGTTGCAGCGTGCCCGTATTTGACAGGAGTCCGTTGTAGTATTCTTGGTTGTTGTTGATAAACTCCTGATCGCGTTGTATGTTTCTGAGGTCCTTTACAAGTAAATTCTTGTCAATCACTTGTATAGGCAAGCCGTTTATTGACATTTTCGTAAGTTCTTCGGCCATTTTCTCGTTGAAACTGCTTGAAGAAGGGACAGGATATATGGAAACTGCATTGACTTCTGCCCCCGTTTTTTTGAGTGCGTAGTTCACCACGAACCCAACCTTCGTAACGAATTGGTTCATAAATTCCCTGAATTCGTTTTGGAGCATTTCTATTTCGTATGTTTTCTGTGCACCGGATTTGTCCTTGATTGAGACTTCCGCTTTCTGATGGTCAAAGTACTTCTTGAAATAGTGCATTACGGCGGTGCCGTTAATTGAGGTTATATTATAAGAAGTCAGCCCGCCTTTCAGTTTAACCTCGTAAGTGTCGGAACCCGCAGTATCCATTTTGTCGGTTTTCAGGTTATCCGAATTCACAAGGCTACCCTTGTTCCAATTTGATCCTTTCTTGTATGTCAGGTTTGCTTTTTTGCCGGAGATACCGTTGATATATACACCCTCTGCCACCACGCAAGATAGCATGGTTTTAAACTGCTCTTCCGTAAGGTATATTTTTTTGCCTTTCCTCAACGTTCTTTCAAGTTTTTGTCTTTTTAATAAATAGTTTTTTTGGAAATGAACATTATTGTTTTTATCTTTGCGGCGTAAAATTTAAAAACTTTAAATCAATTTTATGGCACAAAATTCATTTATCACCTTTTCGGGCAAGGAAATGTACAGGCTTCTTGTGAGAAACCCCTACAACCGTGCCGTTTCTCGAGAAGACTTCAAGAACAACGATTATTTCTCGGTCTCGTCCGTGAAGAAGGCGGAATCGAGAGTTAAGAAGTTGATCCGTTCAATTCGTGCCGATGGCTGGCAGAATAACGTCGTGTATGCTTTCAAGAACGACAAGGGCTACTACGTCCTTCTCGACGGCAACAACAGACGCAAGGCCTTGGACCTGTGTGTTGAGGAAGGGATTCTTCCTGATTACCCTGAATGGGACGTGATTGATCTTTCAGTGAGAACCAATCCCGAGACGGGCAAGCCGTACACTTTCGACGAGGCCCAGAAGAAAGTTGAGCACTCCAACATTCATGCACAGGAGAAGCATACCGCCACGGACATTATCGAGGCACACGCCGGAAGCGGAAACATTCTCTGCCGGGACATCTGTGACTTGGCCAAGAAGTACAACGCTGCCACCAACCTGGTATCCGATCTCGTGACTTGTATCAGGGGCTCCTCTAAGGAGGAAAATGTTGAACGCATTATCGCGATGGAGCGAAACGAAGAAAGGCTTCGTGACGTCGATGCTATCTTGGAAATGATTTACGTCATGGATTCCAACCGCACCGAAGACAGGAAAATCATGAAAGCCTGCCACAGCGTGTACGCATTCGAGAACGTTTACGAACTCTGCAAGACGTGCGGTGTCGAGAAGGAGTTCTGTGAAATGATGAAGGCGGTGTCTTTGGTTCGTCGCCCTAACCCGTTCATTAACTTTTTCGACGACGATAAAGTTACCATTTACACAAACAAGATTCTCTATCTGATTGACGGGTTCTTCGACGGAAAGAAAATCCACAACATTACGGATAACATGTACAAAATCCGTGAGGCTTTCGAGAAGCACGGGGTTTCTCCCATCATCTCCAAGTTCCATCGCGACAACGCACTTGGCAAAAAGGGCGTAAAGCTTGAAATTCCTAGAAAAGTTGCATAGCACATGAACAACAACACTCATCTACTTTTTGACGATGGTACGAGTACGTTCTCTTGTACCTTCAAGAACTGCACCCGTGGTACGCAGAACGTCGTCTATCGAATTCAGACAGACGACGGGAAGGTGTATATCGGAAACGCCGGCTTGGAAGGGCTTCTTGGCCGGTTGAGACAGTATCCTCACGAGGACGCCCTTGTGTGGAAGAAGATTTCCGAATCCGGACACTGCAGCATCTCCGCTCTTGCGTACGAACTCGACACGAAGAAGCGGTTCATTCTCGAAAACAAGTTCATTTTCAACGAGGCGAAGAGACTGCTCCGTGCCAAGGGATACAACGGTAACTATTCCCCGGCGCAAGTCAATATGCTTATGCGTGAGGTGTCTGACACGCTCATTAACAAGCGTCTTGACAGGTGTTGCAGTCTGTCTCAGAGTCTCGCAAACAAGACTGTGTAGGCGTTTTCACGGTTTCAAGCAATAAGGACGGTTAACAGCCGTCCTTTTTGTATATTTGTGTATATGCCACAACCTGTCAAGAAAATAATCAAGGAAACTCACCCTGAAATGATACAGGAGCCTCCGTTCAGGACGCTTCTCGTGGACGGGAACAGCCTATTGTTCTCCTGTATGGCGGACGATAAAATTAACTCGGATGGATTGCACTACGGAGGCATTTTTCAGTTCCTCCTGCAACTTCGGATGATGATTACGAAGGGTGAGTTCCAATATATCTATGTTTTCTTCGACAACGAGTATTCAGGGTATCTTCGTTGGCAGATTTACAACCCATACAAGGCTAACAGAGACAAGGACTACGGAAGTTACGGCGTTTCCGACTATATGAAGGAGGTTAATGCGAAAGTTCGTGGAATGTTGTCTTATTTCAACAAGAAAAACGGGGTTGCAGAGAAAAACAACAGCAAGAAGAAGTCTGATTGGGACAAATTCATTGATGCTAACTTCGACAGGGAACGTGACACGCTGTGCAGGTACTTCAACGAGATGTATATCCGTTGGAATATCGACGAAACCACGGAAGGCGACGACCAAATCGCCTATTATTGCCTCCATAAGAAGCCAAACGAGAAAATCGTAATCATATCAGCCGATATGGACCTGGCCCAACTGCTTTCAGACGATATTTGCATATACAATCAGAAACAGGGGCTCAAAAAATTCATTACAACAAAGAATTTCAAGGAAAATTTCGGATACGACTACCGTAACATACTCGTAAAAAAGGTGTTCACGGGCGATGTCAGCGACAACATAGGCAATATCAAGGGGCTTTCGGAAGATGGGTTCTTCAAACTAATGCCTGAGGCTCTTAACAGAGCAATTACTGCGGAAGAAGTAATAGACAGGTGCAAAAAACTCATTCAAGAGCGTATAGATGAGAAGAAAAAGCCGTTGAAAGTCCATGAAAACATAGTCGGAGGTGTATCAAACAAGGAATACAACGGAGATTTTTATGAGATCAACACAAAAATTGTAGATTTGAAGCACCCTCTCCTATCTAAGGAGGCTAAGGAGACTATGGACGAAATGATGTATGCTCCTCAGGACCCGGAAGGGCGTTCTTTCAAGAACCTCTATCAGTATATCATTGATGACGACATTCGAGAACTGGCCGGCGACACGAGATTTGCGTCATTCTTCGCACCGTTTAAAACTTTTGCACAGCGCGAGATCAAACGGTATGAGGAAAGTCAAAAATAGTTGTATATTTGACAAAGACATCTAAAAAGAATTTTGTTTAACGTTTAATCCATTTGAAATGGCAGAAAAAACAATCGAAGCACCTGTAAAGGGACGTTTTGAGTTTGTTCTTAGCGTGAACGACTATATTATCTGTCAGAGGAATTTCGAAATCGAGAACTTTCAGGAGAAATCCCTCTACTCAGTTCACCTGACGGATGCCGTTTGGGATTGTGTCAAGATGATTGACAAGGATCTCAAAGAAAAGACGGACATCTACAACTCAATTACTGCTCCGCAGGTATTTCAAAACGAGCAGGAGATGAACGCCTGGGTTGCAAAACCTACGTTCAAGATCGACGTACCTTCATTTGTGGTACTGAGAGACAGCGAGACGGTTTATGTGTGGACAGGCGAGAAGATGAGGGAATACTCAAAGCCATTCAACACTTCAGACTACGTGGGCGAACCGAGCGACACGCCGTGTGTTCTCAAATTCGCGTTCCTTGACAACGGGGAAGAGATACGTTCTGTTCAGTGGGACGGTAACAAGTACCCGAAGTTCGTAAGAACTAACATCGATATCCTCAACAGGGATAACAAGTACGAAGCGGAAGGCGTATACGCTCCTTACGAAGCGTTTATCGTCAACCAATTCAACAAGGACCGTCGCGATCTGACTCCCGTTATCAAACGCAGGCTCAGTTACGCCTGCAGCGGAGAGACAGTCAGGTATTTCTCCCGTCTGCATTACGGAGAGAAAGACTACGACACGAACCTAAAGGCTTACAACGAACGTCTTTTCATCGGACTCAAGAAAAAGAAGTAGTTTGAACTCCTATCCGCTCGCTGCAAATTCGTTTTTCTGACGGAAATGGAACGAGCGGATTAAATTTAATATGCAATGGCGAAACTTCAGAAGGACAATTTAGGGTACCTCGGAGTTGATTTCCAGTTCAAACTAATCAAAATTTTCATTGAGGAGCCTGATTATTTTGTGGATTTCAGTTCCATAATCAATCAGAACGCATTCACTGAAACATACCTGAAAACGGTTGTCGGGGTAATCAAAGAATACTACCGGCAATACGGAACCGTACCGAAATACAGTATGCTCCTGACGAAACTTAGGGAGAAGGCTGTAACTGATGACGACCTTCAATACTACGAGGAAACGGTTGAGAAAATCAGGCGTTCTTCCATTGAAGGGCTTGAAGAAATCGGTAACATCGCCGAGAGATTTTTCAAGCAACAGGAAATGATCAAAGCAGCCAACAAACTCAAGGAGATTGCGGGCAGTGGAGAACTTGACAGGTACGATGAATGCGTAAAGATTTTCGAGAGGATAAATGCAATCAAGAGAAGGGACGTTGACACGTCTTCTCCTTTCGAAAACATAGACGATGACTTGTCGAAAGAAAGTATCGTATCTATTCCTACGGGCATAAAACGCCTCGATGAAGCCCTCGGCGGAGGACTTGACAAGGGTAAAATCGGTATCATTATCGGCTCTATGGGCTTCGGTAAGACGTCGATGACTACCTGTTTTGCCGCAAACGCCGCCGCCCACAAATGCGAACAGAACGATTTTGAAGGATATAAGGTACTCCAAATCGTTTTCGAGGACAGCCACCGAGATATTCACAGGAAATACATGGCGAAAGCCACCCAGGTTGAAACGAGAAACCTTAACAAGGATCCTGAGACAACCGATTGGGTGAGGGAGGCTCTTAACAATTTCCCCGACAGGGAAATGATTAACAATAACGTTAAGATTATCCGCCTCCATTCCGGCGAAAAGTCGGCGAGCGACATCGAACGCATTATCAAGCAGAAAATCAACGAGGGATTCAAGCCCGACTTGGTTATCGTCGACTATTTCGGTTGCGTTGCACCTGAACCCGGCACGGCGAAGGGCGATATCACCGAAAGGGAGAGTGCGACAATGCGAAAGTTCGAGAACATGGCACCGGATCTCGATATCGCAATGTGGATTCCTGTTCAGGGAAACCGTGACAGTATCACCGCAGAACTTGTCACTAACGATAAGATTGGCGGCTCCATTGCAAAGAACCAAATCGCACAGGTTGTTCTCTCAATCACAAGAAGCGTGGACGATATCAAGGAGAACCTTGCCACTATTACGTTGCTGAAGAACAGAAGCGGTCTCGGCGGTCTCACGCTCAACGGCATTATCTTCAACAACGGTACATGCACCATTACGAGCGACACAGCCGAAGAATTCGATAACCCATTGGTTTACAATGAGTACGCTGCCGATAGGGAGGCGGAGATTCAGGAAGAAATGGTGCGTAGTAGCCGAGGAAAGTATAAAATGAAAGATATAAGAACCGGCAAAAACTGATACTCAGTCGGTTAGATTTGGGGTGAAAATTTTTGCGAAAATTTCCCCCATTTTTTTGATGCTTACAGTACTAGGGACTGTATTTATCATCACTAATATTTGAAATGTATGGATGTAAGAAAAAGTGACGGGCGATTAGAAGAATATACCCCGGAGAAAATTAAGGAAGCCATTATAGAGGCGTACAGTGCGACGAGTGAAGAGTATAACGAATTTCTTTTGGATTCAATAGAGAAAAGTCTCTATATTTACGACGGAATATTGACTTCGGAGATAGACAGACAGGTTTCAGAAGCCCTGATGTCAGTTAACAAGAAGGTTGCCCGTGCTTATATTGAGAAAGCCAGCCAAAACAGGGGAAACAAGAAGGACACTGACTTTATCAATAACTACATATCGGCACAAAACGCGGCGACAGGCTCGAAATACGACGCCAACGCCAACGTTTCAATGAAAAATATCGTCACTCTCGGACAGGAGATAGACAAGGGAGCCAACATCGACCGTAACAGGTATATGATGAAGAGCAAGATCAAGGTCAAATTCTCGAAAAAACTTGCCGAACAGTATATTTACGACCTTGAACACCATATCCTGTATCGTCATGACGAGAGTGGAAAGCCTGGATACCCATATTGTGTTGCAATCACCATGTATCCGTTCCTTACCGACGGACTTAAGGGTATCGGCGGTCCTTCCAAGGCACCTACCGACTTGCGATCCTTCTGCGGAGAGTTCATTAACCTTGTTTACTCGGTTTCTTCGAGTTTCATGGGTGCAGTAGCAACTCCTGAGTTCCTTATGTACATGGATTACTTTATCCGCAAGGACTACGGAGACGATTATCTTACGAAACTCAACGATGTGGTTGAACTTAGCAGGAAACATAGGACTCTCGAGCAGGTAATCGAGAACAGTTTCCAACAGGTAGTTCACTCAATGAATATGCCGGCCGGAAACCGTGGCTATCAGACTGTGTTCTGGAACGTAGGCTACTTCGATAAGCCTTATTTCGAAGGCGTGTTCGGTAATTTCGTATTCCCTGACGGAACGAAGCCTGTTTGGGAGACGCTTTCGTGGCTGCAGCAGAAATTCATGCAGTGGTTCAATAAGGAACGTGAGTCTTATATCATGACATTCCCTGTCGAGACTATGGCACTCCTTACGGACGGAAAAGACGACTTCATTGACAAGGACTACGCCGATTTCACCGCAAAAATGTGGGCCGAGGGGCACAGTTTCTTCTGCTATCTTTCCGATAGCCCCGATAGCCTTAGTTCGTGCTGCCGTTTGAGGAATTCCCTCAAAGACGGACAGGAAGACGACGAACACAACCACACTACGCACCAGTTCTCAATGGGTACCGCTTCCGTCGCTACCGGTTCGAAGTGCGTTATCACAATCAACCTCAACAGGGCGGTTCAGGATGCAGTTCGCAAATACTATGAGGAAAATTACAACGTAACGTTGGAGCCAGGAAAGCCGTTGTATGAAGGCGACTTCGAGGCGAACAAGGAGGGTATTTACGAGTATATCAGGAAGTACCTCACCGAACTGACTGAGAGAACGCATAAATATCTCTCTGCATTCAACGATATCCTCAAGGATTTCTTCATGAACAATATGCTTACGATATATTCCGCAGGCTTTATTGATTTGAGGAAGCAGTACCTGACAGTTGGTGTAAACGGTTTGACAGACGCCGCAGAGTTCCTTGGATTGGACGTAAGGCCGAACGAGGAATACGAAGAGTTCACGAACGTAATTCTCGAAACAATCAATATCTGCAACAAGAAGGACAGGACACGCGACTGCATGTTCAATACAGAGTTTGTTCCGGCAGAGAACCTTGCGGTAAAGCATCACAAGTGGGACAAGGCAGACGGCTATTTCGTTTCTCAGAAGCACAAGCTGTACAGTTCTTATTTCTACAACCCGGAAGACGACTCTCTTTCAGTAATCGACAAGTTCAAACTGCATGGAAAGAGTTATGTGAAATATTTGGATGGCGGCTCAGCCCTCCACGTAAATCTCAAAGAGCATCTTACGCAGGCTCAGTACAGGCAACTCTTGAAGATTGCGGCGGAAAACGGAACCAACTATTTCACGTTCAACGTAAAGAATACGGTGTGCAACAAATGCGGATACATAAGCAAGCACACGTTGGACAAATGCCCGCATTGCGGAAGTACGGATTTGGATTATCTCACGAGGATTATCGGCTACCTCAAGAGAATCAAGGATTTCAGTAAGCCGAGACAGGATGAAGCAGAAGATAGATTTTACGCCGACGAACAATGCTTAAATACACCGATGCAGAAATAGTTTTTGAAGAAATACCCGATGAGGTAACACTTGCAATCAACATATCCAACTGCCCGCACCATTGTATAGGGTGCCACAGCCCATATTTAAGGGACGATATCGGGGAGCCGCTTTATGGCGATACATTGGTAAACCTTGTCGAGAAAAACAAAGGAGTCACCTGTATCCTGTTTATGGGAGAAGGAAAGGATGAAGAACATTTGTTTCATCTTATTGAACTGATACGACACCTTTGGAGAAAGAATATGAAGATAGGACTTTACACTGGCGCCAACAATGTAAGTCCTTATCTTTGGGAAAACCTTGATTATGTAAAAACGGGTCCGTACATTGACGAGTACGGCCCGTTGAACAAACGGACGACAAACCAACGGTTTTATAAAAGGTTCCCTAACGAAGGTTGGAAGGAAATAACTAGCGTATTTTGGAGAGATTAAGCCTGACTAAAGTCGGGCTTTTTCCGTTTCTTTGGGTATTTATAACAAAACATGTTTTTGATATGAAGATTAAGGAATCGGAACTAAGAGAAATTATCGCTAGCGTCATACAGGAAGCATTGGATCCAAATGCAGTAAGGACGGCTCAAAGTTACATGAACCACAAGGGCGGATATACCACGAACCAGCGTTTTGACGGTCTCGGTGGTTCGCTCAGGCAGATGTTCGGAGCCAAAAACGATAGCAACGGTCAGAGAGACTGGGAGAAGTCTGCAAACGAAATGCAGGGTGCTATCCGTTCATACACGAACGAAATCAAGAGGCTCACGAGGGTTTACAACATCATCACCAATCACCAAACCCAGGGTTGGAGCGACGAGCGCAAGGCAAAGGCTGCTCAGACAAGGGCTTTCAACTCACAGTGGAAGAAGGACAACGGCGTTGACGGAAGCACGCCTACCTATCAGAACCGTGCCGTCGGTACGGGTGTAGACCCTACCAAGTATGCACAGCAGAGGCAGAACGCAAGAGCGCAGAAGAATGCAGTCGCCGCAAAGGGTAACCAGAGTTGGATGGTGAACGAAGAGGAAATCGGCGAAAGCTTCCTCGGAAACATTTTCGGAAAGAACAGGGTTAACAACGACGTTGAGCAGATTTGCCAGAACTACAAGCAGTATATCGGCAATCAGGAGGCAGCACAGGCAATTGCTTCAAAGATTCAGGAATACAAGGGCATTGTAAATCACCTTAAGGGCATTATCAGGCAGGGTGTCGAAGGTGGACACCTTCAGAACAACGCCGCCGCTCAGAAAGCACAGATGGCAGCAGCAAGAAAGGCTTCACAGAACCAGTACAGGCAGGTTGCCGAATCTATCGAGCGTATCGTTTCTGAAAAACTCAGGCAGTATCTCGGATAATGTTCAACTACCTTCCATACGCAAAATCCCTTGCTAAGTTTATGGCTGACAGGGGCTATACCGTGCGTCCGTTTCCGAAAATAATTTTGGATAACGAGTCGCAGGGTGATGGCGTATTTGTAAAAACGGGCTATTTTGATCCGGACTCCAACGGAATACGCCTGTTTGTCAATGGAAGGCACCCTAAGGACGTCCTCAGGACACTCGCCCACGAACTCATTCATTGGAAACAGCAGAAAACCGGCGCCCTCGCCGATTCAGGCTATTCAGGCGATGAGATAACGGAAGATAAAAACCTTGTTCATCTCGAAGCGGAAGCCTATTTGAAAGGCAATATGGCATTCAGGGCGTGGACTGAGGTTGAAAGAAAACGAGGCGATTTGAAATAGAGGACAAACCGAAGATAAAGGGCAAGCAGAGATGCTTGCCTTTTTCGTTTTAAACAATAGTTTTAATACGAGAAAAAGTTCACCGGTTGGTATTTATCATTAGGGTATTATCACTTATAAACAATGGCAAACAGGAAACAGTATTACGGCATAAAATTCCCTTTCACATCCAATAACTTGGATGGCTTTTTTCTTGATCTGAACGAGAAGATAGAGGACAAGGTTGTCAGTGAAATACTCCATGTTATACTCACTCCCAAAAGGAGTAGGATACGTAAGCCTGAGTTCGGTACCGATTTGGCAAAATACATTTTCGAGCCGAGCGATGACAGGACTTGGGGTGATGTGAAAGAAGAGGTTATGAAGGCGGTTTCTACGTATGTGGCAAACACTACGCTCACCAACATAGAGATAGTGAGCCCACCGGAGGAAGAACACTCAATATACCTCGATATGCGTTACAAGGTGACAAAAGGAAATAAAGAAGAAACAAACAGAATGGTTGTCAAACTATGAGCAACAACAAAATATCTTATCTAAACAGGACATTCGACGATTACAAGGCGTCCCTAAGAGAGTATATCGGGCAGTATTATCCGCAGATTGCTGCCGACTTGAACGATGCTTCCATAGGGAGCTGGCTTGTCGATATGGTTGCGTCCGTGGCTGACAACCTGAGTTTCTACATTGACAAGGCATACAACGAGACGAATCTCGAGACTGCCAACCAACGCAGTTCCGTGTATTCAATCGCAAGGAGTAACGGGCTCAGGGTACCTGGCCCGAAAGGTTCAGTTGCGTTGTGCGAGTTCTCTTGCGAACTCCCACCGGCCGGCGGGCAGGGAATGCCTAACTACCAAGATTACGCACCCATTATCAAGAAGGGTACGAAGGTGGCTTCGAGGAACCAAGTCTTCGAAGTTATGCATGACATTAACTTTTCCGAACAGTTTGACTATAACGGTTTCCCTAACAGGAAGGTAATCCCCGTAACGGACGTTAACGGCAAGATACATTCATACAAAGTCACCAAGAGTGAGATTGTAGTTGCAGGAGAGAGCAAGATATACAGTCAGGTTATGAATTCCGCAAACGATATTCGTCCGTTTATGGAAATCGTTATCCCTGACTCAAATGTCATGAATGTAGAAAGCATCATCTTTAAGGACGGAACGGATTTCCAACAGGATCCGTTCGTAAGTGAGTTCATGACGGAGAAGGAAGTAAGCGAAACAATCAGCAGCGTAACGTTATACAGGTTCTTCGAGGTTGACTCGCTTTCAGATTCCGTAAGGTGGGGAGACAGCGTTGGACCAGGCGAAGTAGACGCTCAGCCTATTACTGAAAAATACACTGATAGCGACGGAAATGAAATATATTGCGTAACACGTGGAGAGTGGAAGCCTGTTACACAGAAATTCATTACAGAATTCACGGATAAGGGCTATCTTAAAGTTATTTTCGGAAGTGGCTCTCAGATTGGCTCTGACTATGCCGGTGGTACCAACACGTTTGCAGCGTACCAGATTTCCAAGATTGTGAAGAACAATTTCTTGGGAAGACTGCCTAAGTTGGGTACCACAATGTACATACTTTACCGTGTCGGCGGAGGTTCCGCTTCCAATGTCGCCGCCGGTTCAATCAATCAGATTCTGTATCTGAATGCGGTTATCGGTTGCAGTAACAACGCAAGAAACGTAAAGCAAATTGCGGCTGTCAGGAAGAGTATTTCCGTCACCAATCCATATCCTTCCGTTACAGGTAAGGATGCACCTACCGTTGACGAAATCAAAGCTATGATTAAGTACAACAATTCTGCACAGAACAGGTGCGTTACGGTGAAGGACTACGAGAACAGGGTTATGCTAATGCCTCCGAGGTACGGTTCTCCTTTCAGGGTGTCCGCCGTTGAGGAAAATAACAAGGTAATGCTCTATGTGCTCGGCGTGAACGCAGACGGCACTCTTTCCGACGTACTTCCTGAGCGTCTTGTACGCAATGTATCGGACTATCTGTCAAAATACAGGACGATAAATGATTTCGTGGAAATCAAGAACGGAAAAATTATCAACCTGTCGGTTGAGGCGGATTTGTTCATTGACAAAAACTACTCGGCAGGCGACGTCGTTTCAGAAGTTATTGACGTTATAAAATCGTTCTTCGATATCAATAAGCATCAACTCGGGGAAATGATTTACCTCAGTATGCTTATGAAGGAAATCAGCAATGTTAGCGGAGTGCTCAACCTTATGGATTTGAGGGTGTTCAACGAATACGGCAACGGATATTCTCAGTCAAAGAGCATTGATCCGGTTGTTTCCGAAGTGAACACCTGTGGAGTTGTTAACGAATTTGCTGAGAGCGAAGACGGAGACAGGTCACTTATTGATATCGATGCTACGAGTTATACGCTCAATACCGATGCTGATGCAATGTTTGAGATAAAGCGTCCTGATGTTGACATTAGGATACGTTCAATGGTGAGATGAGCGGAATACCGAAAGTAATATACAATATCGTTCGGGGCGTAACGAGACTTTGCCTGCTTTTCATCTTAATGATATGTCAGGCTGTAATATATCTCGTTACGTTCGAACCCGGTACCAAGGACAGGCTAACCGTTAGGAAGGCAAAGCGAATACGCTTGCTGTCGAGATTGAAGGTGTGGTTCCTTAACGTATTGCCTGAACCCGTCAGCAAATTTATCGGAGTCGAGGATTATAAAATTTATTTAAACCAACATTTGAAGAATGGCTTGCAATTGCGCTACTCAGGAGCAAATAAATGAACTTTACAAAAGATACGGACGCGACAGGAAGAAGTCTAATCTGACATTCAAGGAGAAGGCTAAGAACGTTGTCGTTTATACGGGCGTGGTAATAGCGATGATACCGATAGTGCCATGCCTTTTTTTGTATGTGCTCTATAAGGCTGTGTGTGATGACGACAAACGTATTAGTTTGACAAAATTCTTCAGGCTGGATAGGAAAAAGGTTGCTGGATATGTCGGATAACAAATCATATAGGATAAAGGCTAACTTACAGAACGAGGATCACGTTGACATAAACCTGAACCTTAATCAGGATGTTGATGTGTTCGAGTTCCTTAGCCTGAAAATGGGTTCTGAGAATTTTTACAGGCTGCATACGGCGAATTACGGGTGTGTGGCAGGACGTGTGCTTGCCAACAATGCCGTAGGTGTCCCGAATGTGAAGATTTCCATTTTCATCGAGGCGGATGAGGCGACGAAAGCCGATTCCGTCCTATCATACCTGTATCCTTACAGCAGTACGCTCGACAAAAACGACGACGGGGTTAGGTACAATCTTCTTCCTGAGGAAAAATTGTTCGACTGCCATCAGAACGTAGGAACATTCCCGCTTAAAAGGACGGTTCTTGACGATTCAAACGTTTTTGAGGTATTCGACAAATACTACAAGTTCACGACGACTACCAACAGTGCCGGTGACTATATGATATTCGGCGTCCCTGTTGGAAGTCAAACCCTACACATGGACGTGGACTTGTCTGATATCGGCGATTTGCTTAGCCAGAAGCCAAGGGACTTCATATACAAAGGATATAACGTCAATCAGTTCGAGAATTCGAACATCTTCAAGAAAGATAAAAACCTCAACACGCTTACGCAGTTGTTCTCACAGAATGAGAGCGTGAACGTACACCCGTTCTGGGGTGAGGTTGACGAAATGGGCGAAGTGGACAGCACGGGTGTAAGAATTACGAGGAAAGATATCAATATCAACTACAAGTTCGAACCTACGTGCGTCTTTATGGGCTCTCTCATAACGGACGAGAAAAGCAACGGCTTCACAAAGAGGTGCAACCCTACCGAGAGAATGGGCAAGATGGACAGGCTCACCACGGGAGAGGGTACGATTGAAATGATCAGGAAAACTCCTGACGGAACCGTCGAAGAATTCTCGATTATGGGCAACCAGCTCATTGACGGGAACGGAACGTGGTGCTACCAGATTCCAATGAACCTCGATTATGTGAGAACTGACGAATACGGCAATATTGTTCCTACGAATGACATTGAACACGGGCTACCTACCCGTGCGAGGGTTCGTTTCAGGTTCTCATTGAACGATTTCGCAAGCGATTACCAGAACAATCACCTCACGAAGATATTGGTTCCTAACAACCCTGAGTCACCCGAGGAAATGGGCGATACCTATGTTTTCGGAACAAATACGCCGCCCAACGAGTTCAGGGATTTGATGTGGAACAAAGTGTATTCCGTAAAGGGGTACATACCGAGGATACAGCACCGTATTTTCTGGGACAGGGAGAAAAGGTTCAGCGGAGTCAAGGCAGTCAATGTTAACGTAGGAAACAACCCTATTCCATACAATAATATGAGGATAGACATTACATTCTTGTTTATCCTGCAGTGTGCTATTATGCACATGCTCGTTTGGATTGCGGGCGTTGTCAATACTGTTATTACTGCGTTGTACCGTATGGGTGACGAGCTTGGTTCCTGCTATAGGGGCGCAATAAAAGACGCAATTGACCGCTTCAAAGGGTGCGTTACGGTTGGTGACGGTGCTTGCCCTGACCTTGAAGGGTGGTATTTTGCTCCAAAATGTAGCAGTGAAGAATTTGGAAAATTCAATTCTCCTCTAAAGGACACGCTTGGTTGGATTGAAGAAAAAGAGGGAATTGAAGGATATAGGAGCGGCAGTCCGGTATCCGTATCAGGAGGCCCACGTGGAGGCGGCAGTTCAATGAGTTACCAATCAAGACTTGGGAACAACTCTTCATCTTCGTCAGAAGAGTCTAGAAATCTTTCAGATCAGGAGTCAACGGAAATTAAAAACAAGGATAACCTTGAGACATCAATATGCCTGACGAATAAAATCGACTACTTCATGCAGTGCATTGAAATAGCGATTGCACAGGAATACGAGGTTATACAGTTTGACTTCTATAACGATTGGATGAACGGTATGCTGTACATACCTCGTTGGTTTGCATCCATCAGGAAAAAGAGGACGTTCCTTTTCGGATTGATAAAGGTGAAAGAGAAGGTTAACGCCTGTATGGAAGGAAACGTTAACCTGACGAGAAAATATGTTCAGCAGTGTGCACTGACTTACAGCAAGTCAAATGGAAAATATTCGAAGATAGCGTCTCCGAAGGGTTGCGACCAAAGGAAGCAGAAGTGCCATAAGAGAAAGGGAAGGGAAGGTGTATCCATTATGGGTAACACAACCAACCCAGGTGGCGGATTTATACATAGCCAACAGACTTTGAGGGGCGATAGTGTGTATTATTTCAGACCTTGTGATTGGTACAACGGAAGAAAGAAACTGAACTACTTCGCAACCGATATAATCCTTCTCGGTTCACTGTCAAAATACGACATAGACGGAATACCGCAAACGTTCAAGGAACTAACGTCGTCATCATATCAAATGCCGACAAACCTTGCCGCAACCAATATGGGAACGATAGCGTACATGTACGGTAAGTCTTCCGATGGCAACTCGATATGCAGCAACGGGCAAGTTGGGGCAACCATACAGAACGGTGTAACAAAGTTGGACAACACTTTCTCCAATTACAAGTCTTGGTCAGGCGACAAGGACGATGATGGAGTTGAGTATGAGGTTACAGAGGCGGCAGGAATCGACTGGGGCTACACAGGACCCGGACAAAAAATGATGGTTGGCAACAAGGAAGCCAACTTTGATAACGGGTTCTATCAACCCGGTGGACATTTCCTTGGAATTGCTTGCTTCAACTCAGAGTCGAACGTGAAGTCTTGTGTCAATCTTTCAAGGGTTTGCGAGGTTGGCGCTATGCTGTCTCAGAGACAGCCTATCGTCAAGAGAAACGGCAACAGGCTCATAGATGACGAGAACTTCCTTATACCTACCGGTTTCATATCCAAAGACGAGATTTCCGATAGTGGGTTCCGTTCTGAGTTCGCTACGCTGAACCATAACTCATTGATTGCTGAACCAAACAAATATACGGGAAGGTATGAGTATAAGTTTATCTCGATGCTTCCTAAGAATTTCGACGGTTCGTTTGAATCGCTCATTTCCGCCGGGACGCCGTATAACAATACAAACGGAAGCCCTGAGCCTTATGGGAGTAACTACCCCGTCGCAACTGCGTTCACGAGGACGATAGAGGATACGAGTGTAGACTACTATGATTTCAGGCTTGGCGTGAACAACGATGACTTTTTCAGGAATGGAAGAAAAGTTGAGGATAAGTATATGATTGAGGGTGGCGGAAAGGTTTCGCTTCCTATGTACAACAACTCATATTACTTCTATTTCGGATTGAAGGACGGCTCTACCGCTCTTGACAGACTATATAAGGAGTTCTATTCAGAATGCCCGAGCCTGCATGAAGGAGAGGCGGTGGTGAAGGTTACCGTTCAGAACATAGAGGCTTGCGGAGAAGACAACAGTGGCTCTGCAAGGGTGTTTGTCGGTGGTATAGATACAGAAGCGTTCATATTCGAGTACATCCTTAAGAAAGGTGATACCGTAATAGACTCGGGTACGTATCCGGCCGGTGCTTCTTATATCGACTTCGGCGGGCTTTCCGAAGGTTCATACAGTGTGACGCTAAGTAGCCCTGAATTCGAGGATATTAGGCGTACTTTCACCGTTAGTAGGTCAGCACCCCCGTTCATTTCTCAGATAATCGTTGATGTCAAGGATTTCGAGAAGACTAAATATAACGAAGATTTGACGGATACGGACGGCCGCGGCAGCGTCACAGTCACATGGCCTGACAGTTCTGAGTTGGAAGGCGGACTCTCAATAAGTGACGTTACTATATCCAACGCTTCCGGTACACATTTCTCTTCCGTAACTAACGGGGTGGAGTTTTTCCTGTGGACTGATGAAGAATATACACTGACGGTGGAATATGAATGCGGTAGCGATAGCAGGACGTTCAATATGTACACGTTCACGCCAGATATGCCTCAGGAGTTCGACTTGTCGATCGGCAATTCGAACGTGGTGACTTATAACCGTTCGATAAAAGGCAAATATCCTAACGAAACTTGGTGGGAAGGCTTGCTCACAAACGGAAACCGCACTGAAAAATTCTATGCGGAAAGGGCAGTTGCGTTCAGAAATTCCGTGTTCAACTACGAAACGGGCTCCATAGTAGTAAGACCTATATATGGCAACACTCCGTATGTATACGAGGTAGATGGAGCAGGAGAAAAGTTGGGCGGTGATATGGTTTATGGAAAACAACTGTTCCTGTCAAACGGCGAAAAAGAAGGGTACGATTTGTCGTATGAAAACTTTATGGTTCCTACGATGAATGTTCCGTCTGACATAGACGTCGCCTATACTATGACCGATGAGAACGGAAATCCTAAGGCGAAGTATAACTATGTTGCAAGATATTCCGACAACGACGGAGACGTGGACGCGAAAATCATACCGGGAGAAAATGAGTACATAACACTTCCTTCGATATACAAACCGTTCTTCTTCAGGTGTGCTATCTTCAAAGATATGCTCACTCCGAACGACGGTTCCGTATTCTCACTCTCAATCGTCAACGGAAACCTGTTCGAAGACGAGAATGGAGACAAGAAGTTCTCTGAGATTAAGGTATGTTCTCAAACACTTACTCCGAACGTCTATGACCAAGGACAGTGGTGGAAAAATACCGGCGGAAGCATATACGATTTCAAAGTTGATCCATATAGGGGGAGTTTGTTGAGAAAAGATGTGGTCAACTATAACATTTCGATAAAGGAAACTGAGCCGGATATGGATTCAACCGTGCTTAACAGCAAGATTTATTCTGATACGGTAAGGTTCCTTGGTGACGGCGGTGTTCCTGACGCTTCCGTTAGATATTTCTTGCTGTACAGGTCAACGATAAACGGCAACAGACAGCCAACCGCAAACGTGAATAACGATTATGTGGAAGAGCTGAGGCAGAAACTTGTAAGTGCAATGACTTTTGACGATACTGCTCACCTCGTGGAAGGTCAGGACACCAACAACATTTATTGGAAAGGCTCTTGCACGAATGCCTTTACGATAGCGTTGTCAGATGGAGGATACCTTATTTTCAATCCGAAGAACGAGTTGTCTCAGGCAAGGGTGTTTGCCGGCGACGTAAACGTCGTGAAGGAAGAATTCAGGGCGAGCGACTGCTTCGTGCTTGGTGTTTGTGACCCTTGGACGAAACTGAACGATGAGCAGTTCTCAGCGGCACAGAACGCAAATTCAGATCCGGATATAAGGTACAAACTCGTTCCTAAGGATGCTGATATGCTTGCAATATTCAGACTATACACGGCGAGCGACTTCGTGAAACTCATTGAAAACCCTAACCTGTATCCTGACATAAGCGATTCAGAAAACGATTTTCAAGATAGTTTCGTCGTGAATACGAACAGGGTATTTGAAATGATTGCCACTGATTTTGACGCTGCCGGAAACATAATAACCGAGGTGATAGAGGCTGAAAGAGAGTTGGCTTCGTTCCAAATCAAGTCTGAACAGCAGATAATCAGCGTTCCTGCGTTCAATATCAAGGCGGTTCCTCCTACGAACTACCCGCTATGGGTAAGGGCTCAAATTTATATTGTAAACACGAGCAACGGGGATCCTGATACAAACAAACATGTGCTGAATGTGTTGGACGTTGGACAGGGAAGTATCAGCGACAGGATTGACAACACCTACATTGCGTACAGCATGTTCCTTACGCTTGCCGAAGATTTGTACGCAAGGGATATGGGAACGGGCCAATACAAGGTTATGGTAAAATACAAGATAACCATTGAAAGGTTCCCGTCAGAAGACGTTACGGGCGTATTTGAAATACTCAACAACCAACTTCAAGTAATATACAGAGCATAACGATGGAAAGTACGAAGATACTGTTAGGCGAAAAAAGGCATAAACTCGGCGTCAATGAGGATAACTTCATTGACGTTGAGTTGCAGTCATACGAGAAGGTAGTCCCAAATACCGAGGACACGCTCAATATTGACGCTTACAACCAATATTTCAAGGAGAAAGACGAATCTAACAAGTATCGTCTTGCCTTTACCATCACTCCTTTCTGTTCAAACGTACTTTTCAACGTTCTGACGGAGCCTGTCTATAAAGAGGGCTCGAATGATTGCGTTGCCGTAACAGGGCAAAAAACTTCCATAGAAGGCTTTGAGAGGTATAAGGCGATAAGCAACTATACAAGGGCTCACTTGGTTAGGGATACAGGCTTTTCCCACCCCAAAACAAACAGATACGGATACCCGATAGTATATCACTGCGGGTACGACATATTCTCAAACCATTTCCTAAGAAAGAAAGAGTTCAATGTGGTAAACAGTGCAAGGACAATCGATGCCGATTTCAACACACTGAGCGATTACCTTAGGGATAACACCGGTGAGATAACGAAAGAGAGAATTCTTCAGATAAAGAACGGCGTTGTCGATACTAGTGAAAAACAGGTTCACCTTTATCAATACGATACAGTTATGCCGTATAGCGACGCTATACTCGAAAACCTTATCGAGACGAACGGTTGGTTCGGGTTCCTCAATCCAACAACACTTCCAATAAACAATTTAACGGGAGGGGATGGAGAAAAATATTCCGTAAACAAGTGCATGAACAACAACAAGGCTTGGGAACAGATTGATATGTACCCCGACAGGAGCCTGTTCTCGTTCGTTCCAAAGATAAACAAGTTCAAGGGCAGGACTGAAAAGAACTGGGATTATTGTGTGACATATCCGTTCAGTTCAAGCACCGAAAACGACCTCGTTCAGAACCAGGATACGGGAGTAAACGGGCTCAAGTGCAAAATGATTACCGAGATTAACTACACCTATCTCGAGAACGAGGGTGCAATGGTTACCTTCAAATCGTTTTTTAGGCACAATCTCACTCCCGGTGGATACGTAATACTTTCGTTCGTAGAAAGTGGCTCAAAAGAGCGAAAAACAGCCAATCCTGTCAAAGTTGAAGGCGTCGGATACAACGGTGCTGACCCGGAGCACTATTTCTCAGTCAGACTGTCAGCGATAATAAACGAAGTAGGCAGGTTCGGCAACAGTTCGGTGGACACCAAACTTGTCAGCCTTATGTCGCCTGGTGATTTTGAAGAAATCAGGTTCAGGAAGTTCGTTAACGGTGGCGAAGCAAGGTACTATCTCAGGATATTCAAGAAATTCGAAGGTAAGACGAGTTCTTTGAACAAACTTTCGTTCTCACAGAACATTTATTCCGATCAAGTTGCACAGATAGTCTATACCGACGATTTTGACACGAGCGGAAAGGTTGACAACCTCGGACGCCCGATAAGCGAACTTTTCCTTACTATCGTGAAAAGGAACAAGGGTTGGGGCGATTGGTACGATAGAAACGTTTTCGGCGGAGACGGGATAGAATTTTCTCACTGTTTCGGTGAGGTTACATCAGGTTTTGATATGCCGACGGATGATGAGTGTCGAGACTACAATGTAAGGAGGATACATTCGATAAATCCGGACGCCGCAACCGACAGGGGCATTACGCCGTCACCTGAAAAGTTGGAAGAAAATATCACGATAGACAACGAAACGTTCTATGGCGATATTGTTGAGTTCATTCCTGCTACTATGCAGGAAACCGTCATTGCCGATGTTTACCACAGGTTCAATACTGCACAAAGGGAAACGTCAAACAACAACTATAGCCAACTTTATTTCGACGAATTCAAGCATGACGATTACGATATTGACGAAGAATTCGAGGTGTCAAGCGGCGAAACGCTTGTATCCGGCCAGAAAGTCAACCTCGTACCAGAAGGATACTATTACAAGCCTCATTACAGGGTGATGATACGTCAGTTTGAGGGCACGGTAAACCAAGGAGAGCACAAGGAAATCGCATACAGCAGCATAGTTAATGCAGGCGGAGGTAATTGGGATATCGTTACGTCCAAGAATTACTATTTCGAAGCCCCGTATAGCGTATACAGGGATTCAGATGGTGGAATACATACACCCGAAGAAGAGCATGCCGGTATGGAAGAACTTCCTATCAGGGACGGAAGCAAAGTTTACGCTTGTAAAAATTACGACGGTAAAATTTCGACGATAACAGGTACTTGCATATCGGTTGGTGGTTCTGATTTCAGGGAAATTACGCTGCATTTCGACAGCAACGTCAACATCAAGAAAGACGGTTGGAAGATTTTCAGGGAAAACACCGAGAAGCCTGAGTATGCGTTCGAACTTGAAGACGGCACTGGAAGATATTTGTGGAGAAACGTAATGTCGTACTCAGACATGTCGCCTGATGATGAATTATATGACGACTTGTTCACGAATGGTGCACACTATTTCCACAAAAACATTATGTTTTATGTAAAGAGGCAGGATCCTAACGGTGAGTACGGTATAGGAAACGAGCCTGGGGACCTGGCGGGATTCGTCTCAATTGAAGGCAAACAGAAAGACGTAAGTTATCCTGAATTTTTCGAGGAGGGTACAAAGGACATATGCTAAAAATACAGGCAAATAAAAGGGATATATCCATAAAATATGTCCAAATCAATCTCGTTAGCGGAACGTTGTACGAGAATGATGGCTATATTTTTATCCCAACATATCTTGATACGCCAAGTCTCAGTGCGGGCGACGTTATTTCTTTCTACAGGAAAGACGGAGAAAACATAGAGTTCTCAGAAGACAGGGTTGTAATGGATTCCGGCATTAAATTGTTGGAAGACAGTTCAATTCCCGAATGTGCATCGGTGGTAAGGTTTAGCGACATACCGCTTTACGCCACTTCCGCAACGTTGGAAGAGATTGAGATAGTACCAAATATGCCAAGAAAGTTCCTCAGACTTGTTTTGAGGGACAAACACAACTATATCGTTAATCGTGATTCCGTGAAAGTGAAGGCATACGTCGATTGCTCATTTCAGGACGAAAGTGGGCTGTCCGGCTTGACGAATGAGAACGTTTGCCCGGGCGATTACGTGATTTATAACGATATTTTCCTGTACAGGCTGATGGATGTCAGAAATGGAAACATAGACATACCGTCATCGAGGATGGAAAACTACGAAACTGACGTTTTTGTCGAGTATGAAGGTGAAACGGTGCGTTTTCCTGTAATAATTCCTTGCAATTTAGGCGGAAAAGACAACACCAACGAGATTTTGATTTACGGTAACGACGAAATCTTGGAAGAAATAGCATTAAACCCGTTCAAATACACATTTTACGGAAATGATGGGCGATTTTTCACTCAGATGTCGTCTTTTGACGGCGTAGATGGCGAATATTTCTATCTCAGGGCTAAAACAGGGACTTCTGTACGCCTGAGGGTTGGAGATATGAAGTTGAGCCTCCCGATAGGGCAGGTATTTGACGCTTCTATGTCTCACATGGAGGCGGTTGCCCAATATTCCGAAGAAATTCTCAAGAACGCGGTAAATAAAATCGTGGATTATGAAAAACAGCAGTTTATACCAGTTTATGGCGGAAAAGACATTCAGAAATTGCTGTTCAAGATCCATTTGAGGGAAAGGGACGACGATTGGAACACAAACGACTCGCTTGGGTGGGTTGGCGTCCCATATCAAGACGTGGACGCCAATTCTGTCGAATATATGGGGTTCGATGACGAAGATATCTACTATCAGAAGAAAAAAGTCGGTATGTCGTTCCTCAGGGTGTCATTCTATAACAATCGTGACAGGAGGACGCAGAAACTGCTATACACGGCGAAGATATATCTGAATTCTTCCGATTTGTACGGGCAGTACGTTGACAATGTGGCTAAAGAATCAGAGAACCCGCTGTCAGGGATTGGGATTGAGTTTGTCTGCACTCACAAATACGATTACGACCATTCTACGGAAGGGTTCTATCTGCATCTGTTCCCAAGCAACCTCAATACGGACGGAGAAGGGAAGATATACGCAAAATTCGAACTGAGCAACGCAAAATACGGGAAGACGATACCGCTCGTGCTGTTCAAGGACGGATTTAGGGAAGGGTACATAGTAACTGGCTCAAGTGGTTCTTCCGTCGATATGAAGGCTCTATATGAGGATTTATATTCCGAAGTCATAATCAAGAAAAATGAAGGGCTCGGAAGATATGAGTGGGAGTTTTTAGAGTCTGATAGCGAATACGGGTTCGTTGATTTCAACGTTGATGGGGATAACGCCCTCACGCTACATTTGGTTGAGCCGAGGGTTAACGGCTCGTATGGAAGCGGCACGAAAAGGCAGCAACGTTCGAAAGATGTGTATGACGAAGGAGAATATGATCCTAGCTGTCAATCTGATACTCCATACTGTACGTCCGACATTCCCGCTTGTCCTTCCGACGGCTCGGGTATCATAGACACTTCCATCGACATGTTTTTTGGACTATCCAGAAGCAAGCCGTATGGCTATGATATTGTTGATAGGAACTATAATTCTGACAATGCGGGATACACTATCTACATCAAAAACAACAAATATAGGAGTGTAATAATGAAGTTCTCGAGGAGCCCTGAAAACTTGTATATGGGATACAAGTTTGATGGGTGGGGTGCATACGATGGCGTGTCATACCATTCAACCCAAACTGTAAGCGGCTCAACAAGGAATGTGGTTATAGCATTTTCAGAAAATAGAAGCGAGGACGTCCATTATTACTATGTTGAACTTCGTTCACCTAGCGGAGAAAGAGTCAAGACACTGACTGTCAGACAGTGGCCTCTTTGGGGACAAATTGGACTTAGCACAAATCCTACGCGTATTGATTACAAGCATAACACGAAGCGTGTCATACTAACTAGTGGAACGGAGTACAGCCGTCTTTCAGTTACGAGTGCTAATGATGATTTCTTCACATATTCAGTTGATTTGCATGAAACGCAAAATTGGAACGGTTTCAATAGATATGTTTACTACATCAATTTGAATGTATCCGAAAACGAAAGTGCAACTCAGAGAAGCGGATGGGTAAAATTTGCAATCAATAATGAGAGATACGCCGTTATGGATGTTATCCAAAGCGGGAACACGAACGCAGGACACAGTACCGACGTTGATGGATACACCTATACGATAGAAGCATCAATAACTCCTAACTATATTCAGGAAGTTAAGGAAGGAAGAAATACCAACTACGAAATCGTTGCAACCTTGTATAAGACGAATAATGCGACAGGTGTCAGGGAAGCGTCGAACGATTGGACAAAGTACGGCGTCGGGCTATATAAGTATTGCGAGCCTTCCACTTACAGTAGTTACGGCTATAGGCAAGTTACAATGTACGAAGACAGCAAGACTGATAACAGTACAATAACATACACGGAGAATGCTCCTGAACTAAAATATGTTGACTCCACAAATGGCTATTGTTTTGCTGCCATAGTAAACGGGCAAATCGTAACGTCCGGCGTGTTTAAAGTGAACTACTGTGACATGCTTTTGAAATATACCGCAGCATGTTACTTGTTCAATGAAAATGAGATTATTTTCAACAGTGAGACAAATTCGCTCACTTTCAATTTGTCAAAGTGCGTCTCAATGTCCCATACCGAATACCTTTCTGCCGATGGAAACGATTATGAAGTT
Source organism: Paludibacteraceae bacterium (assembly GCA_017961765.1). Lineage (GTDB taxonomy): Bacteria > Bacteroidota > Bacteroidia > Bacteroidales > Paludibacteraceae > RGIG10190. Next base: position 26,261 of record JAGCWQ010000189.1, read on the forward strand.
ACATACAGGTACAATCAATCTATTGGCGGAGATTTTGGCTTGGAGCCGGGTAGATACTATGCCGTATATGGTACTATATATTCTTCTGACCATTACATAGAAGGCTCAATTAAACTATCTTATCAAGGAAATGAATTGGCTATAAATGACGATACGAACACACCTTGGAATTATGAAGATATCGGGGATCGTGTGACTGTGGTTGAGAACACGGGCTCACGTAAATATGTGCTTGGGTATAGTCAGTCTATGACGGTTGGAATGAAGTGGCTGTGCATATCAGAGCCAATTACTCTTACAAGCGGAACGTTCAAACTAGATATATCCTATGTTGCTGATACTAGAAATAAGAAGGGAACATGTAACGGCGGGGATACGCCGGAAACTAGGGAATATGACGTTGATTTCGTTGGCAGTCTTGATAAAGAAGGTGGCGAAGTTGAATATGACGCTTATTTCACGGGAAGTCTTGATAAAGTTGAAGATACGCCTCAGACAGAAACGTACGATGTTGATTTCTTTGGTAGTTTAGACAAAGCCGTTGAAGAGTACGACGCTGATTTTACTGGCGGGCTTGTTAAAGTTCCTGATCCTGTAACTGTAAACGGAAACATTGACGGTATTGTTTTCATTGACGGAGATATCGTAATTGGAAACATTGACGGAGTTTTTTATAACGAGCAGCAATAGCACAAAATAATTGTTATGGCATATAAGATTAGAATTAAGCATGATTTTGAAGGCAAGACATTGCCAATACACTTAAAATACAACGATTCAAATTATGAGTTGCCTGAAATTTCAGTTGACTTGACGGATTCATACCAAGTTGTCCCGTTGTATGATTGGGAGGCTATTGTCAGTACCCTTGATGCGAGTAAGGTTTCTGTTGTAGAAACAGACGTTAAGCAAGGTATGTACATTTACAAGTTTAATAGCATAAGAATAATATTCGAAGAAGAACCTTCAACGGAAGGCCGTGAGCATGTGCCCCTTACGCTCAAGATTAGGTATGTGCAGACTGTTATGCAAAGCGGTGATCCTGAACTTCCGTCAGGTGCGGATTATAGGGAGACTGGACGTTGGGAAGCGCATGCGTGGCTTGATACGGAAGACAACGTTATGTTTCCGTTGGCAATTACGGCGCCGGATGGTAGCGTTAAAACGGGGACGGCAAGCGGAGCAGGCCACGGAACAGTTATTCCAAATTTATTTATTGCTGAAAGGGAATATGCAAGGCCGTTTGTTGTTGTCTGCGATTCAACGCAGTACAATCAGGCAGGAACAAAATATTATACTGTCGATGATATTAAAGTTAGTTATGATACACTTCCCGCAGGGGCTAACAGAAAATATGAAGCCGATGGGTATAGTATGTATGTAGGCGGTATGATATATGACTACAGCCAACTTGATGACGTGTTTTTTATGTTCGGCGCTGGAACAGAATTAGCACGAACAAGAATAACCAGAAATTCTTACTCACCAAGAACAATAATAAATGATGCAGATTTTGATCTGACAAAACTTGTTAGCGAAAACAGGAGAGATATCGCTTCGTATCCGTTAAGTAATGTGGATATTGAAGAAAGGGAATTTGGATTTAAGCGACTTGTGTTGCCTTCTTCCCCTGCTATCATTGTTTGTATAGAATCTCCAAACGCAAGAACACAAACAGGGGCTTTTGAAGGAAAGTGCATATTAAAGCAAAACGGAACGGGAATCAAAATTCTTGACGAAAATATGTCCGACGTAACAGAATTGTTCTGGCATGCAAACATAGAATATTATGATTATACCTACAATGACGATGGAACGGTAGCAACGCAGCAAACTCACGCCGCAACTGTTTTTTTAGGAAGGCAGGGCGCAGAATTAGGGACTACGTTCTATATATGCAAAGAAGGCGGAATATTCGATAACAATGAATAAAATAATTAACAAATATGGCAACTTGGAAACTAACACTCAGACACAATTTGGCAGGGAAAATTATACCTGTTGAGCTGAAATACACGGGAAACAGCAGTTTTCCTACAATATCACTCGACGTGACAAGTTCAAGTCAGGTATTCCCGCTTACAGGGTGGGAAGCTGATACCCTTGATTCCACGAAAATTGCGTTTGTCAACACGAGGGTAACATATAATGGTGCTATTTACAATTTAAAATCATTGCAAATAACCCCTTATCAAGATGGTGGAGGAAGTTCGTTAAATGAAACAGGCGTTGACATCGATGGAACAATAATCGAAGAAGGATAATAAAAACAACAACTATGGCACTCAAGATAAAAATAAAGCACAATGTTAGCGGAAAAGTATTGCCGTTGCATTTGAAGTACGATGATCCGAACACGAATTTTCCTGAAATTTCAGTTAACATGAGAGACAGCGAACAGGACGTTACGTTGTCTAATTGGAACATAGGTGCGGACGGAATTGACGCTGAGAAAATAAAAATCAGCGAAGTTCAATACCAAGATGGAAATGATGTCTATAAGATAAATTCCGTGAATATTGGCATTGATGCTGGCCCGGACACAGCAAGTGAAGAAGTGGAGGATGAAATGAGCCATCGAGACCCTTCAACGATTACCGAACCGACTTGCGACGATAGTTTGGCAAATAATTGGGACGCTATTGTGGCGGCACATAATGCAAAAAATTACACTGAGCGAACAAGGCTTATTAAAGAAGATCCGACTAAATTTTTCTACGATAGATCCTACGATATCAGGCATACGAGTTACAATGAAACACATTATACTGACGCAGAATTTGCGGAGCAGTACGGTTCTCTTGTAAGTAGTGGCTTTTTACTAACAAAAGCCGGTGTTTTGTCTTATGGCTCGCTTTATTTTGGCCCTGTTTTAATTGAAGCGAACAGCAGATACGGAAAAGCAAAAGATTGGGAAAAATCGTCGTTGATGACACAAGTAATTAACGAAGAAGGTAGGAAAAACGGCGTGACATGTCATGGCTATATGAAAAACAACCAAGGAACTCAGGTCCTTGATATCAGAGTTCCCGATTTGAAAGACACGGTTATAGTTAACAATGAACTTTATAGCGGAGTTGAAAGCAATTCATCCGTTCTCACAGTTTGCTGCGTACCGTCATATTCAGAGGCGTCAACATCTTATAGTCCAGCCAGTGGCGTTGTTTATATTGATGATGTTCAGGTAAATTCTACAAGAAAACCGTTTGTGCGTGTTAGAATTGATAATGGTGAGCATGTAGTTCGCGTGGAAGATACGAAATACAAAGGAAAAACAAATTGGAACACACTCGGAAACCACCATATAACAACACCGTTATATTCTGATAATATTTTAAAGATAGTTCTCTTCAACGATGACGAAGATCACGGAATATATCCAAACTTGTATTTACAGGCAAAAAACAACAGGTGGGGATTGCCTTGTTCAATGTTTGAAAATGGCGGTTCAGACACCCCTAGCGGCAATGACGATCCTTCTGTAACTCCGCCTGCTGGTGCTGAAGTTGAAAATATCGGACTTAAAGTTAGGTTGAGTTCAAAGCCGAATGGGAGTTGGTGGGTAACCGCATATTTGGATGCAAGAAATTCAAACATTGAATATCCCGTTACTTTCAAACTTAATGGAAACGTTGTTGGAAATTCTACGATTACAAATACCGGCGACCAGTTCCAACTGAGTTGCGGCCCAACAAATGGTATCGTTGAACAAGTAGAAGTGGTTCCCGCACCTTATGTGATGGTTGGTAATACAGCGTATGAAATACCTGATAGTGCTATTGAAATAAGTTACGACGTATTGGAAGATGTTCAATACACTACGTCCGTATGGAGAAAACCTTCTAATGAGTCAAGCCTTAACTTCAACTATGCTGCACTTGACAGGATAGCACTTTTCGGCGCGTTGGCTGACGGAATCACCGTTCCAGATACTGAAAACGGAACGATTACGTTAAGCGGAGATATAGATACCCTATATAAGCCAGGAACTAGCGGAATGACCGCGGTAAGTAACCGTATGGATCTTGAAACAGAGTTCTTCGACTATGAGAGACAGTTTATGTTTGGTGGTGGGATGATGGTAATGGGCCCGTTCAAGGCAACCGTTAATGGGAATGAAGGATATGTAATTGACATGCCGTCAGGAATGAGAATCGCGCAACAGTATTACGATATGACGAATAATTTTGTGAGAAGGCAAGTCAAATACACACATAATGGAACTCAATATACAGGAATCGTCTATATAGATACAAATGAAGGAGATATACCTTACACTACTGAATTACATAAGATAATTCATTCAAGCAAATCTCTCTAATAATGTACAAAATAACAATAAACATAGCGTCTCTCGGGGTAGTGAAGCCCCAAACTTTTCAAAATGGAAATCTATAAGAGAAAGGTAAACATATCGGATTTTTTTCCTGATAGTTACGGGCGACAGAAGATGTGGCTGATTAAGTTCATCATAGAGTCCAAGATTTATACGGTGGTGAACAGGGAAGGCACACTTCGTCTTATCAGCGCAAGAAAATATGATCAAGCATATAACGATGCGGAAACGTTTTCGGAAGTGCTTGACATAATGATTGGGTGGTTCTGTTCAGCATACGGGATATACGCTACCGAACAGGATGCACTTGCTGACATTGAAGAATGTGTTGACGGAATGGTGGTGTTTGTGAACGGCGACAGCAATGCGTTTTTCGAGCAGTACGAAACTATCGACGAAGCTTGCAGCGTACTGAACTCAGATTCGGGCGAAACCGTTCAGTACATCGATATACCTGTTTACATTTCAGAAGATATTAAGGATATAGGCACATACGATGTCTATGAAGAAGATAAAGCAAAAGAAGAAGGATTAAATTGG
>JAGCWQ010000190.1 GCA_017961765.1 Paludibacteraceae bacterium
CGGTTGGAACTGCCAATACAAGAACATGCCGGATGAGGACATCGAAATCACTGGCTTCCTCTCCGCCAACCGTCACAACATCAACTTCATGGTGGATGGAGAACTCTTTGGCAGTATAGCAGACGTGCCGTTCGACTCCATCGTGCCGTTCTTGCCTGAGCCAACAAAAACGGGCTATACCTTCAGCGGTTGGAACTGTCAATACAAGAATATGCCGGACGAGGACATCGAAATCACTGGCTTCCTCTCCGCCAACCGACACAACATCAACTTCATGGTGGATGGAGAACTCTATGGTAGCATAGCAGACGTGCCGTTCGACTCCATCGTGCCGCTCTTGCCTGAGCCAACAAAAACGGGCTATACCTTCAGCGGTTGGAACTGCCAATACAAGAACATGCCGGATGAGGACATCGAAATTGCAGGTTCATTTGAAATAAACAGGCACACCATTACTTATGTCCTGAACGGAGAGATTTATCAGACCATCGAGAAAGTGGAATTCGGTTCTGAGATAACCCTCCTTGAGGCTCCTGAAAAAGAAGGCTACTCCTTCATTGGCTGGAACTGTACATATACCACCATGCCGGATGAGGACATCACCATCACAGGCTCGCTTAAGATGAACTTGTACACCATCACCTACCTCCTTGACGGTGAGCCTTACCAAATGATCGCAGACGTGCCTTTCGGAACCAAAATCGAATTGATGGAGGCGCCTACCAAAGAGGGCCATACCTTCAGTGGTTGGGTCTGTGGATATGAGACCATGCCTGATAAGAACATCACCATCACAGGTTCGTTTGAAGTGAACCAACACTCCATCACTTACCTAGTTGATGGAGAGCTCTACCAGATCACCGACGACGTGCCGTTCGGAATAGCCATCAATTTGATGGAAGAGCCTGTCAAAGAGGGTCATACCTTCAGCGGTTGGGTTTGCGAGTACGACACCATGCCCGATAGGGATGTCATCGTCACGGGAGAGTTCAAGATAAACACGCATTCCATCACTTTCCAACTTGACGGAACCACTTACCAAGTCATCGAGAATGTACCTTTCGGTTCAAAAATCGAATTGGCTGAGGATCCTATCAAGAAAGGCTACACATTCAACGGATGGAAAAGCGAATACGAAACCATGCCTGATAAGGATATCATCATCAAGGGATCGTTTACAATCAAGACCTGCACCATTATTGTCACGGCAGAGAATGGAACGGTCTCGGGCGACGCAACCTACGAATTCGGAACAATCGCCACCCTTACCGCAACTGCCGACAGTGGCTACCACTTCGTTCGTTGGAGCGACGAGAACAAAGAGAATCCTCGTACGATAGCTATCACGGCCAACCTAGTGGAGAACAATTCAACCCTCGAACTCACTGCCATCTTCGAGCAGGACGAAGAGACTTGGATATCCGATTCCGAAACAGAAACCATTCCAGTCAAGATTTATGCTTACGACAACACTATCACCATTGAAAATGCCGATGCAGAAATCTTCGTTTACAACACGGCTGGATCTTTGATAGCCCAAGTAGCACAACCAGTTAACTACACGGAGATTCCAGTCGCAAATGCAGGAGTTTACATAGTGAAAGTGGGTGGCACTCGACAAAAGGTGGTCATTGGAAACAAATAAGCGAAAAGAGTATCCATAACGAGAATAGCCCTGCACTTCGGTGTGGGGCTATCCTTTTAATTGACAGAGCAGAAAAGATGGGAGTTGCAAAATAGGTAGAGCATGTACTTCCTCGAAATAAAATCAAAAATCCCTCGAAATCAATTTATAGAAGCCACCATAATTTACTATCTTTGCACATATTTTTCGAAGACAAAACATTCAATAATAAATGGCAAAAGAATTAACACCACGCAGTGAGGACTACTCACAATGGTACAACGACCTGGTAATCAAGGCAGATTTGGCAGAGAACTCTGCCGTCAGAGGTTGTATGGTTATCAAACCTTACGGTTACGCAATTTGGGAGAAGATGCAACGCGAATTGGACCGCATGTTCAAAGAGACGGGACACGTCAACGCTTACTTCCCACTATTCATTCCTAAATCATTCCTAAGCAAGGAGGCCGACCACGTGGAAGGTTTCGCTAAGGAGTGTGCCGTTGTAACCCACTACCGTTTGAAGACAAACCCGGACGGTTCAGGCGTGGTAGTTGACCCTGAAGCAAAATTGGAAGAGGAACTTATCGTCCGCCCTACTTCAGAGACCATCATTTGGAACACTTACAAGAATTGGATCCAGTCCTACCGTGACCTTCCTATCCTTTGCAACCAATGGGCTAACGTTGTCCGTTGGGAGATGCGAACCCGCCTTTTCCTCCGTACTGCGGAGTTCTTGTGGCAAGAAGGACACACAGCCCACGAGACCTACGAAGAGGCCGAGGCAGAAGCACAAAAGATGTTGAGGGTTTATGGCGATTTCGTCGAGAACTTCATGGCTGTGCCTGTCATTAAGGGTGTAAAATCAGCTACGGAGCGTTTTGCCGGTGCAGTTGACACCTACACCATCGAGGCTTTGATGCAAGACGGTAAGGCACTCCAGTCTGGTACTTCCCACTTCTTGGGTCAAAACTTTGCCAAGGCATTCGATGTACAATTCCAAACAAGGGAAGGCAAGCTCGACTACGTTTGGGCTACGTCATGGGGTGTTTCTACTCGTTTGATGGGTGCGCTCATCATGTCACACTCCGACGACAACGGATTGGTTCTTCCTCCGAACTTGGCTCCTATCCAAGTAGTCATCATCCCTATCGCAGCCAAGAAATTGACTGACGACATGAAGTCTAAGATCGACGCCATGATTGCCAATTTGAAAGCATTGGGCATCTCCGTAAAATATGACGACGCAGACTCTAAGACACCAGGTTGGAAATTCGCAGAATATGAATTGAAGGGTGTACCTGTCCGCTTAACTGTCGGTCCTCGTGACTTCGAGAACGGAACAATCGAGGTGGCTCGCCGTGACACGCTCACGAAAGAGAATGTCAAGATGGAAGGCATCGAGAACTATGTGAAGAACCTCTTGGACGAAATCCAAAAGAACATCTTCCAAAAAGCCCTCAACTACCGCAACTCCATGATCAAGAAAGTGGACACCTACGAGGAGTTCAAGGTGGAGATCGAGAAGGGTGGTTTCATCCTCGCCCACTGGGACGGAACACCAGAAACAGAGGCAAAAGTCAAAGAGGACACCAAAGCAACCATCCGTTGCGTTCCATTCGACTCCTACCTCGAAGGCGACAAAGAGCCAGGAAAATGTATGGTGACAGGCAAGCCTTCTAAATGCAGGGTGCTTTTTGCAAGAGCTTACTAAAAGATCACAAAATCAAAACTACTATAGGATGTATCGTTTTCATGCGGTACATCCTTTTTTCTTACCTATAGCGTTTCTTTCAATACAAACACCCAAACGCCCACAACGGGATTTTTCTAAAGAGAGCCGTTTCAATATCGTCGGCGGCCACATAGGCATTCTCCTCATTCTTCACTTGAGAAAAGCCCTTATCCAAGCCTCCTACCTCCACAATCACCTTGCCATCAATCTTATAATCACCAGTCTTTATACCTCCATATTCAACAAGGTGACCAGCCGAGGCAAGTTGATTACAAAAAAAGCACTCCCTCACCGTTCCTATCTGAGGCTTCTCGTTAGATAAGACATATAGCAAATTCGGATTGTCCATCAATATCTTATCAGGCTTCTGCAAGTCTGTGATTGTCGATAAATTAACGAACAGACGACGAAGCAAATTGGCCTCCTCCAGATACCTCAGATAATTCAAGACCGTCAAACGTTGGAGGGTAACCGCTGTGGAGAGTTTCTTTATATCAACCTCATACGGCACCATCTGTGATATGATTTGTAGCAATGCCTTTACCTTCCTTGCATTTCCCACCTCCAGCCTTCTATTTACAGTCAACTCCGTATTAACTATATAGTTAACCACATTTTCCACTTGAAAAGGATAGGTCTTCTTGTTTTCGAAATAGAAAGGATAATAGCCTCGTTGCAAATAATTCGAAAAGAATTCCAACGGTCTACATTGTGACTTCACCTCCATACAATAATCATTCGGTGCAGAAAGAAGTTCTCCTAAAGAGATCTTCGGCAAATGGATCCCCGCCTCCAACCAAAGATACTCCCTATAGGAGAGCCCCGGCATATTGTACTCCATCATTCTTCTCGACAAATCCGCACCGCCGTCATTAATTTGGATAAGGGAAGAACCACTCAACACAACACGTAAATTTCGGTAAAGGTCATAAATCTCCTTTATTTCACGACTCCAATTCGGATACTTATGAACCTCATCAATAAAAAGCTGCACACCTCCCATCTTTACAAACCTATCCGCCACCTCCACAAGGGTATGGGTTGAAAAGTAGCTCGTATCTGCCGAACAATATAGCACATGACGATCGTTAGGAGAATAGTTCTTCTTTATATATTGCAACATCAACGTTGACTTTCCGACTCCCTTCGGACCCTTTATCACCAACAAACGGGAAGACCAATCGATTTCATCTATCAATCCACGAATGAAATCCATCGGCACTAAGGACATGTAATTGTCATGATATTCAAACAGTTTCTCCATATAGTTGCTCTTTTTCGCAAAAATAGTGTTTTCCATAATGAACACAAAACAAAAGAATATGTTTTTTACAAAAAACACAAATATTTAAAATATGTTCATTACAATAAACACAAACAAGCAAATTATGTTCACTATAATGAACACATCAGCCGAAGCCAAGAACTCTTCCCATTCTACCATAGGAGGAAACAGTCGATCTCAAGCCAATTTTTATGAAGTAATTCTCTCAGACGGCACTAAAAATCCAGCCGTCCGAAGTTGCACAAATCAATTTTTTCACTACATTTACAATTACCCAACAAAGCGGTTGGGCTGATTATCATTCACTTAAATTTAGTATGAGTATGAAAAAAGTATTACTTCTCCTTCTTCCCATCTTTTCATTCCTCTGTGTCGGATGCGAAAATGATGATGACGATGATACTCCAAACAACGGAGGCAACAACACATCTTCCTACGAATCGATGGTAAACGATTGGATCGAAGAGGATGTCAACCATGACAGCCTGACGACAAAGATGTTCGACTTCTTGAAAACCAAGAATGCCACCGACGCTATCTTCGACAACACCAACCCTAGCGGTGTTACCTACGGCTCAGCTAAATGTCCGACGGTCACCTTCAACACTCCAATGTTGATCTTCTGCGTATGGACATATCACTGGGACTACATCTATTCGGAAAACCCTGACGAGACAGTCTATTCTTGGATAGAGGATAGCAACGGCAAAGCTTACGGCAAAGAGGCTCCTACCCATTGGCAATACGGACAAGGGCGCAAGGCAAAAGCCAATTGGCTCTCTTTCCCTTTGGTCGAGGTTCCAGCCGGCACCTACACTGTAAAATGTTCAAGCATGAGCACATGGTCGCACAATTCATCCTCCAACGGATATGGCTTCTGCTGGATCTACGGATTTCCTATCGAAAAAAGCAACAATAACAAGGGAAAAGAGGATGCAAGCACCAGCGTCGCAAAGGATATCTTTTATCCTCAAGGTATGGAATACATCGAATACAAAGTGACATTCAAGGGAGAAACCTCCGAACATGTCATCGCCACCTCAACGTACCTTTCAGAAGAGACCGCCATATCAGCCGAACAATCCATCATCGAAGATGAGAACGGCACATTCAAGGCAAACAACTATCTCAGCCACGAAAGGAACGGAAGAACGCTTAGCATAACCTACGGAAACGAATACATCAAAAAGTCAGAAGTGAATAAGTTCTTTGAACAAGCAAGAAGGAGCTATATCATCTCAAGACTTCTCGACGAAAGTGAAAGCGAACCAAACATCATTTGGGAGTAAACCGAAAAAGCACTAAAACAGCGGGGAGGGGAAGCCAATTTCTCTCCCTTCTTTTTTGCGAATAAACAATAGTCTGAGCCTACAATTCTTAATTCTTATCTCTTAATTCTTAATTCAAATAACTACCTTTGCCCTATAAGTTTAGAACAATGAGAAAAAACATATTCATAACGATCCTCTTGATTGCCACGAGCATCCTATCGGCAACAGGAAACGAGGAACTACAAGCCACCCAATTGGAAACGGAATCGTTCGGAATCCTTCTGGAAAAGCATCACCCAATCACCTCAGAGGAGAGCCACAACCTCTATCTGGGAATCAACAGCAACGTATTCATCCGCAATGCAGAATACTTCCTCCCCTACACAAAGGGTTACACGGCTTTCGGATTCTATTTAGACCCCACGCTAGCCTACCACATCAACGATAAAGCGGCCGTCTCGGCTGGTGTCCACCTAATGGGCATAGCGGGAACCGACGGACTGCGCGACGTGCAGCCCCTTTTCCGAATCGAATACCAACCGAAAAATTGGATTTCCATCGTCGGAGGTTCGCTCTACGGCAACCTCAACCACCGCCTCTATGAGCCAATGTACGATTTCGACCGATACTTCTACGCCTTCGACGAGAAAGGTCTCCAAATCTTGACCAACACCCGCCGTTGGGAGGCCGACCTCTGGTGCAATTGGGAAACATTCATCGAGCCAGGCGACGACTTTCAAGAACGGTTCACTTTCGGATGGACCAACCGACTCTACGCCATCGGAGAGAAGAATGGCAACGATGCTTTCCAACTCTCTATCCCCGTCCATATCCTAGCCACCCATCGGGGAGGTCAATTCACCTCCTTACAAGACACTTGCATCGAGACCTTAGCCAATGCCATGGTCGGACTAACCAACAGTATCAACACGCCCGACAAAACAATAAAGAAGAGTACGCTCGACCTCTCCCTCTTCGGATTCAAAAACAACTCCAACGAAGAGCATATCCACACCCACTTCAAAGAGGGTTGGGGCTTCTACCCTAACTTGACCCTGCAGACCAAAGCTTGGAAATTGCAGACTGGCTACTGGATGGCTCACCAGTTCGTGGGAGCTCGGGGAAGCTACCTCTTCCAATCAGTAGCCTACTTCGACGAGGCCTTCGAAAGGGCAGACAGAAAGATGATAACCGCCAAACTATTCTACGAACACCGCTACCAAGGCTTGGGCGTTGGCTTTGAGACTCAGGCATACCACGATCTCGACGAGAACAGCACCGACTTCTCCTTTGGCTTCTATCTCCGATTTGAAGACCGATTCAAGCTATTGAAGATCAAGGAGAAGGAATAAACCACTAAAGGTAGCCAACCGGCACAAGGTACGCCCTTAGGGCTCCATAACCCAAGCTCCCTGCTCCGCCACATCCCAACAAGCAACATTGTTGGCGCTACAGGCTTGGTAAATCCGTTTGCGGAAACGCCGAGAGTTGGAACTGTCAAGAACCAACAAACGGAAGGAGAAGAGGTCCGTCAAATTCTCCAAGGAAGAGACCGCATCGTTTCCTAACACCAAGACATCCACTGGGAACGGAACCTGCCCCACCCGACCATTCCAAAAGGTGTCACGAAGACAATAAAGCGAAAAATCCCCCACACGAAAAAAGGAGCGTTGCGAGAGGGTCACAGGTGGGAAATTATGCTCCACCCAAAACGGAGCGACAGACTTGCGAACCAATTCATAATCTCCCCGACAAGACAATTCATTTCGCCCCATTCCATAACGGTTAACTGCCGACACCCCCTTGATGTTATAGACAGCAACTCCTTCCCTTCGGGAGACCCAAACTCCATTGATGCTCCATACCCAGACCAAGAGAGCCAAAGAGAATAAGAAAATACGCATCCAACGAAAGTTCTGCTTTAAAAGAAGCAAGGCCAACACACCTATCAACACATACGAGACAAAGACCTCCACCCCGCCAAACCTTATCCCCTCAAACAGCGCATAGGGCAATTTCTCCATCCAAGAGACGCCTGCGTTCATCAGCCACGCCACCCCAGAGAGCAAATTGGCTACCGCTACACAAAGGAGCTCCACCTCGGGAAGGAGGAAGAAAAATAGGGTCAAATAGATCACCACCGAGGAGAGCGGAACTACCCACAATCCCGAGAGCCAAAAGTAAGAGGAAAATTGATGGAAATGATACAACGCAATGGGCATCGTCCCCAATTGGGCAGCCAACGAGACGGTAGTCAACGACCAGACAGCCTCCACCCTCTTATGGTCGGAAGTATAAAAAGCTTTTATCTTAGGCTGGAAAAACAAAATGGAGAAGACCGCCGCATAGCTCAGTTGGAAGCCCACATCAAAAAGATAGAACGGGTTGTACAACAACATGAAAAAAGCAGAAATGGAGACCGTATTAAAAACGGAGGAGGATCGGTCCAACCATTTCCCCACGCACACCAACGACAGCATAAAGGAAGCCCTCACCACCGAAGCCGGCAACCCCGTAACGAAAGCATACATCCATAAAGCAGTCAACAACAAGAGTATGCGGAGGGAACGGAAACGAGAACGGAAGAGAAACTTCAAAACGAAATCGAGGACAAAAAACACCACTCCCACATGTAACCCGCTGACCGCCAAGATATGGCTTGCCCCCGTGGCCGAATAACTGTTTCGCAACTCCGTATCCATATTGTCCCGATTGCCCAACACCATCGCTGAAACGAGTGCCAACTCCTGACCTTCCACCCCATAGCGTGTTAGTTTATCAATCAAGGCATGTTGAAAATCCAACGCCAAGGCTCTCAAGGAGAAGCGCTCCGTGTGCCCCGACCTTCGCCACTTTCCCTTGGGAAGATAACAACTGCCTGAGATTCCCTTCAACTGCAAGAAAGCCTCGTAGTCAAACTCACCAGGATTCAATGCCTTCTTCCGATAAAGGGCAGATGGAAAGAGAATCTCATCGCCACGGGTCAAGGAAGAAGAGAGGGTATCTTTTTCCACATAAAGAAACAACCGATAGCTACATCGGGTAGCCTCCACCCTCTTCACTTCCACCTCCACCGCATAGGAATTGGCCTTCTCCAAAGGTTTTTCCAGTAATTCCGCCAATAAAATGGTTGAATCCTGAGGCGATAGCTCCTTCAAGGCGCTTCGAGCGCTAACCATACGATAGGCACCCAAGGTGAAAAGTTGGAGGAAGAGAAAAGAACCAAAGAGCCATCGGCAACGATAACTCCTAGAGAAGAACGGTATAGCAGCAATCACAACCATCCCTCCTAAAAAGAAGAGAGACAATGTGCCATACCCATCATAAGGAAGAAGATAGCGACCGACCACTATGCCCGCCACCAAAGGGAAAAGCAAACGGAGAAAAGGCATCCGCCTAAACAACAAAACAGCTTTATTCATAACAAAACAGGGCAAAACAACCCAAGAAGAGAAAAAAGGGACGGATGGAGTCCATCCGTCCCCCTATGCTAATTAGTAATTAAGATTTTTGAATGGAAGGTTGCACCCCATCAAAAAATAAGATCTGGATCAAAGGGCTTTCAGTTTGGCGATTGTATCCGTAGGGTTTTCTGCCCCAAAGACAAAACTGCCAGCCACCAAAGCATCGGCTCCCGCATCCAACAGACGCTTGCCCGTCTCGTAGTTCACTCCACCGTCTATCTCGATGATTGCCTTTGAATTACGTTTCAAAATCAACTCCTTCAAGCGACGAGTCTTATCGATGGTGTTCTCAATAAATTTCTGTCCTCCGAAACCAGGATTCACGGACATCAACATCACCAAATCGACATCAACGATGATCTCCTCCAAAACAGAAACTGGCGTATGCGGATTCAACGTCACGCCTGCCTTCATGCCCAACGCCTTAATTCGTTGGATGGAACGATGCAGGTGGGTACATGCCTCATAATGGACATTCAAAACATACGCACCCAACTTATGGAACTCGTCGATAAACTTATCGGGCTCCACGATCATCAGATGCACGTCCAACGGCTTCGTACAATACTTGCCGACGCTTGCAATGACAGGCATACCGAATGAAATGTTAGGAACAAAGACACCATCCATAATATCCAAGTGAAGCCAATCCGCCTCACTGTTGTTTATCATCTCCACATCCTTGCGCAAATTGGCAAAATCAGCCGACAACAAAGAGGGAGCAATCAAATGAGCCATAACTCTCTTTTTATTTATGATTAAATCGAATGCAAAATTAGGGAATATATTGCGAATTATGAATTTTGAATTATGAATTTTGAATCCCGAAGAGGAAGCAAACGACTATAACAATCTACAAACAAAATACTTACAATCAACTATTTTACAACAGCACGGACATAAAAGCCATAGGTACGCAACATACCTCGACCCACATTAGCGGCCAAGCCCAAGCCTTCGAAAACCTTGAATTTGGCTCTACTTCCCTTAATTATTAACGACAGCCCGCACAACATGACAATAGACTCGATAGCTACTTGCCCTCCCAAAGTAAGGTTTGTACCCGAAGTGGGCGCAGACAGCAAAAGTAAAGGACATGCTCGGCATATCAGAAAGAGAAGAAGTCCAATAGACATGATTGGGCAAAAAGATTACATTCCCATTTAATTTAGAAGTACCCACAAGGCCTGCCACTTTTGTGTCATTGAAATTTCCAGTATATTCCCAAGAGCAGGACTCCTGCAGTTCCTTTGCCTCCTCGTTTGTAGGCATCCTCCATCGTTCTCCCCAATGGGCAGTAGCCATGTCATCTTCCGTATCCAACACCCTCTTGTCATCAACTCGTCCATAGAGGCTATCCACGCAATACTTAGTCAGTGATTTTTCACTTCTTCCACCACTCCATTTGTAGGTGACCTCTATAAATTCACTTTATCGAATTGTTTAGGCTGTAGAGGTCACGTTTTACAGCCCAAACAATTACTATGATGCAAAAGTAAAGTAATTAGTCCAAATTACCCCCCCATTTTTATGTTTTACAACATAAACC
>JAGCWQ010000191.1 GCA_017961765.1 Paludibacteraceae bacterium
GAATTTCGGAACTACAAACGGCTTCTATGCCTACGACGCCCACGACGATGAGTTCCTTATCGAATGTAACAATCAACTGATTGTTATCGACTCTACGTTAAGGCTTACTTATTTCTCTCACGGAGTAAAAGTTGTTTCTGACTATCATGCCCGCACTGTAGGCGAATTGCTGAGTATGCTTCTTGCATGCGGCATGATAGAAATTGTTGCCAACTTCAAACCTTAATTGGTAACAATACAATTTCATTTTTTAAGACTATGACCGAAGACAAATTCTTATCTCTGATGGTTAGCGACAAGGTTGTCGTCAAGACCATCCATGAACAGAATATGGCGACATTCTTCGCCACTATCAACAGTTTATTGGATGGTGACGACGTCCCCTGGCCGACCTTTGAGAAGGACACCTTCTCAATCGCCGAATTGTTGGCGAACCCTATTGCCACATACATCTCCCCGGAGACGGTGGACTGCTGCGGCAATAACCAAGATTGGAAATGCTACACTGACCGCAGGCCGTCCGCCTTTTTCAAAGAAAACAAAAAGAAAATCCTTGATGTTTTCAAAAAGGTGGATGACCTTTCCAACGCCCACGGTGATGTCATCACTCTCATCGAGTTCCTAGACAGCAAGGGTTGGCTTAACAACGCCCAAAGCTTATGGGGACATGGATATACGGGTATTGAGGCAATGGGCTTCCATATCACAACGAAATTCATGGTCTTTAGCCTGTCCGTCCTTAAAGAGGGAGATACACTCACTTGGACTCCTTCCAAGAGATGGTATGAACCTAAAACGGTCCATGCAGAATTCTGCTTCGACCCAAAAGGGTTGGAGGACGGTTGGCATAGGAGCTGCTTCCGTGGAGTACTCCCTTTACAGAATAGGGTAAGGGGCTGTACTATTCAGGATGTGCTCTATACGCTAGAGTATCTTAATACTCCTAAAGGGTATAAGACCCTCTACGACAAACATCGTGGAGGCTCTCGAAGCTACTTCGAGTAGCGACAGATTCATTTTTTTAAAATATGTTAAAAATAACTGCATACAAAAAGGATGGGAGTCTGTTCCGTTCCCACTACAATAACGAGGACTCCATTCCGACATCCGAATATTCCCCCGGAATCGGAAAGGGAGGCCTCCATGGTGGCTCATATTGTCAATGACCTTCTTCTTAAATTTTGGGAAAGCATAGATAAAAACATCCGCAAGTACGGCTTCAATGAAGACCGCTGCGAAGACATTCCCGACGACGACGAGTTGTCAAACGACGTCGACAACCTCATTGAAGCCGACTTCGATGAGACAGACCTCATTGAATGGGGGCGTAAAAACAAGAACAACATAATAAGATTGTTCAAGGTCTTCGTAGTCTCCATAATTATGGAAAACCTGGACGGATATGTTGAATCGTCCTTATACTCCGATGGGGAAATCATGGGGTATCCTCGTGTCTGTGAATGGCATCCTGACGGCTCTGTAGAAGAGTGGTATTGGGAGACAGAGAACACGAGGATTATTCCCCCAACAGAGGAATAGCGAATCAATTCATTTTTTTGAAATTA
>JAGCWQ010000192.1 GCA_017961765.1 Paludibacteraceae bacterium
ATCGGTCGTGCTGACTGGAACGACTGCTTGAACTTGAACTGCTTCTCTTGGGATCCAAACGAGTCATTCCAAACAACAGAGAATAATTCAGTAGGTAGCAAGGCTGAGTCTTTGATGATTGCTGGTTTGTTCGTAGTAACTGGTAAGGACTATGTAGAGCTTTGTAAGCAATTGGGCAAGGCTGACGAGGCTGCTCGTGCTCAAAAGTGCATCGACTCTATGGTAGAGGCAGTTAAGAAGCATGGTTGGGATGGTGATTGGTATCTTCGTGCATACGACTTCTATGGAAACAAGATTGGTTCTAAGGAGTGTGAGGAAGGTAAGATCTTCATCGAGAGCCAAGGTTTCTGTACGATGGCAGGTATCGGTTTGGAAGAGGGTATGGTTGACAAGGCCATCGATTCTTGTAAGAAATACCTCGATTGCGAGCACGGTATGGTTCTTAACAACCCTGCTTATACAACATATCATGTTGAGATGGGTGAGATCAGTTCTTATCCTGCAGGATACAAGGAGAATGCAGGTATCTTCTGTCACAACAACCCATGGGTGATCATCGGTGAGACGGTTGCCGGACGTGGTAACGATGCTTGGGAACTCTTCCGCAAGATCGCTCCTATGTATTTGAAGGATCAAGCGCTTCATAAGGTTGAGCCTTACGTAAACTGCCAGATGGTAGCTGGTAAGGATGCCGCTAAGCCAGGTGAGGGTAAGAACTCTTGGTTGACTGGTACGGCTGCTTGGATGTGGTTGACAGTGAGCCAATACCTTTTGGGTATCAAGCCTGCTTATACAGGTTTGGAAATCAACCCTTGCTTGCCAGCAGACATCAAGGGATACTCGGTTAACCGTATCTTCCGTGATGCAGAGTATAGCATCAAGGTGACTAACCCAAGTGGTGTTCAGAAGGGCGTTAAGAAGTTGGTTGTTAACGGTAAGGAAATCGCTGGTAACATCGTTCCTATGCAACCTGCTGGCTCTAAGAATACAGTAGAGGTTATCATGGGATAATCTAAAAAATAAGGGGAGGGGAGTCCGACGAGGATGCACTTCCCCTTAAATCCATAATTAATAATTTAGAGAATGAAAAAAGTTTTCATTGGTGCTTTGTTGCTCGCTTCTTTGGGCTTGTGCTCTTGTGGCGGATGTGCCTCAAAGCCCGAATCAGTCACTACTGTGGACACTAGACCCGTTTATCCGGAGGGTTCTCCTGTCGCTAAGCATGGTAGGTTACAAGTAAAGGGACTCCAACTTTGTGATGAAGCGGGAGAGCCTGTTCAATTGGCTGGTATGAGTACGATGGGCTGGCAATGGTGTGGCGATTGCTACAGCAAGGAGTCTATCGAGACCTTGGCCAAGGAGTGGAATATCAACGTGTTGCGCCTTGCAATGTATGTTGAAGAAGAAGGCTATAATACAGATCCTGAGGGATTCCGTGAGAAGATGTGCGAGTATATCGACATCTGCGGTGAACTCGGTATCTATTGTATTGTGGATTGGCATATTCTGACTCCAGGAAATCCGTTGGATCCTAAATATTCGGGAGCTGACGAGTTTTTCCATTTCATCGCAAACAAATATGCGGATAAGTCGCATTTGTTGTATGAAATCTGTAACGAGCCGAACAACTGCCAAGAGAAGGCAGACACGACGAAACCTTGGGTTTGTACGCGCGAGTCGAACGTGACTTGGGATATGATTGCGGAGTATGCTAACCGTATCATCCCTGTCATCCATACGGAGTATGATGTCGTTGGCGCACAACACCCTATCGTTATCGTGGGTACTCCTCAATGGGACCAGTTGGTGGATGCTTGTTTGAAGGACGGTATGTGCCAAGGCAACGGAAAGGATCTCTGTGACGATTATCCTGCCCGCGATGCCCGCCTTAAGCATGACAACGTGATGTACACGTTCCATTTCTATGCGAACGAGCACAATTCGGGATTCGAAAAGGACGGAAAGCCAGACTACTATAACATGTATTCGTATATGTATGATGTCTTGGGCAAATTGCCTGTCTTCTGTTCTGAGTTCGGACCTACGAATGCGGATGGTAACGGACCTGTCGCTTTTGATTGGACGGACACTTGGTTGTTGATGTTCAAGGGAAATAACGACGGAAAACAGGTCGTCAGCTTCTGTAACTGGAGTTTCTCGGACAACTTTAGATCGTCTTCTGTGCTTCAACCAGGTGCTTGTGAAAAACAGGAGTGGAACAACGTTACTCCTGCTGGCGAGTATATCAAGAAAGTGTTGGCTGTGGTTAATAACAACGTGGTTGACACTACTGTGTTGAAAGCTAAGAATATTTACACTAAGTAATCTCATTTAGGGGGAGGTGGATTCTTTTCGCTTCCCCCTTTTTTAATTTGGAAAGGCATGAAAATAGCAAAAAACCTTTTTGTGTTGGCTTCAGCTGCGATTGCGTTCTCTTCCTGTTCGCAACAACAAAAACAACAAAAATCCGATATTGTTAGGCCGACTTACGGATATGCTGCTGTGGACACTTCTTGGAAATCCTTGTCTCTTCGTGAGAAAATCGGTCAGACAATGATGGTGGTTGCCAAATATGAGGATCATAAGGCTGCTGCTGACGGAACAATCAAGTCCTTC
Source organism: Paludibacteraceae bacterium (assembly GCA_017961765.1). Lineage (GTDB taxonomy): Bacteria > Bacteroidota > Bacteroidia > Bacteroidales > Paludibacteraceae > RGIG10190. The sequence continues at coordinate 2,617 of JAGCWQ010000192.1, forward strand.
ATGGAAAAATATCCAGTAGGAAGTCTCTTTATCGCCGATTGGTATTTGAAGGAGAAGTCTCACGGAGAAGATCCTTTGCAGTTGTTGTCTTCCCTTTTGAAAGAGTATAATGCGAGTGCGAAGGCGCCGTTGCTCGTATGTGAGGATTTTGAGCGTGGAATAGGAGAGACTTATTCGAAATATACGCATCTTCCCGTGGGAATGGCGTTGGGTGCGGCTGGCGACACGGCCTTGGCCTACGATTTGGGTCAATCCATCGCATTGGAGGCGAAAGAGATGGGCTTCAACTGGTTGCTCCATCCTGTTTGTGACTTGAACATGAATCCTTTACAGGAGTTAGTGGTCGAGCGTTCCGTATCGGATGATGCGGAGAAGGCTTTGCCGATTTTGAAGAGCCAAATGAACGGTCTCCACAAGCAAGGTGTCATCTCTACGGTGAAACATTTCCCTGGCGACGGTGTTACGATGCGTAACCAACATATCGTGACGACGGCCAACTCTTTGTCGAAAGAGGAGTGGAACGCTACGTTCGGTAAGTTGTTCTCAGGATTGATTGACAATGGCGCGGCTTCTATCATGGTGGGACATATTCAATTGCCTGCCTACCAGAAGGATTCCATCAACGGTCAGTTGCCTCCTGCCACTCTTTCCAAGGAGTTGATGGTTGATTTGTTGAAAAACAAGCTCAACTACCAAGGTGTAATCATCACGGATGCTTTGAATATGGGCGGTTGTGCTGGTTATTATAAGAACGAGTTGGAGGTCTCTGTTCAATGTTTCGCTGCCGGAGCCGATGTGGTTCTTTGGCCTGATTTGGCTTACATGGATACGGTGGAGGCTCGTATCAACCGTGGCGAGATTCCTATGTCTCGTTTGGATGACGCCGTTTCCCGTGTCTGGGCTATGCGTGAGCGTTTCGGTTTGAACGTGAAGACGGATTCGTTGTCAACCCTTCTAACGGAGGAGGCTAAGCAATTGGTTCAAAAAACAGGTACGGCCATTGCAGAGAAGGCGGTGACTTTGGTTGAAGATAGAAACGGATCACTCCCTTTGAAAGCTGACAACGGCAAGAAGATTCTTGTCATTGAGGTCGGTGAGGAGATGAGCGAGAGCAAGATGGACGTGACGAAAAATGAACTTCAGAGCCGTGGCTTCGAGGTGACGGTCATGAACAACCCTCATTTCTATCAGTGGGGCTATCGTATCGATTCTTTGAATACCTACGATAAGATTTTGGTCTGCTTTGAGAACCGTTACTTCCATCCATTGGGTACTTGTTTGTTGAAGAACAAGGAGTCGTTCGCTGTATGGACAGCCAATATGACTGATCCTAACAAGCGGATTTCCATCTCGTATGCCAACCCATATACGTTGGATATCTATGAAGCTCTATCCCCAGTGAAGATTAATGCCTATAGCATTGATGCCTTCACGCAAAAGGCGGTAGTCAGGGCTTTGTGTGGTGAGATTCCGTTCGTAGGCAAATCTCCTGTGAGATTGAATCGTGAAGAATTAAAGTAAAATTTTTAATTTAATAAAATGGAAAACAAACAAAAACTTTCAGTTCTAGAGAAGCTCTCCTATGGTGCGGGAGACTTGGCCTGCAACCTCTTTTGGGGTATTGTATGTATTGCCGGCATGTTCTATTCTGACATCTTTGGATTGAATCCATCAGATGCAGGATTAATGATGATGATTATTGGATATTTGGATATCGTCATAGATATTTTTATCGGTGGAGCATCAGACAGATGTAATACAAAATACGGAAAATTCCGTCCTTGGATCCTTTATGGAATGATTCCGTTCTGTGTCGCAGGTATTTTCGCTTTCTTTACACCAGACTTCTCAATGGGTGGTAAGTTGGTTTATGCCTATATTTCATTCTTCTTGTTCAGAATCCTTTACGCAGTTGTAAATGTGCCTTATGGTGCGTTGCTTGGCGTTCTTTCTGAGGATCCAGAGGAGAGAGACTCTGTTTCTGCTTATAGAAATATCGGTGCTCAAATAGGTTTCTGGTTGAGCTTTGCCATGGTGATGAAGTTCGCTCAAGGCATGAAGGATTTGACCGGTGCTGCAACTTCTACATCATTCTTCTATGTGATATTGATATATGGTGTTGTTGCTATGTGTTTGCTCTTTTGCACGTTCTATTTCACAAAGGAGCGTGTTACTCCAGTTAAGGAGCAAAACAACAGCTTGAAGGATGACCTCAGCGACCTTGTAAAGAACCGTCAATGGTGGTGCCTCTCTCTTGCTGGTATCGCTTTGATTTTGTTTACGGCATGTCATAATACGGCTGCTACTTTCTATGCAAAGTATTTCTTGGCTGATATTGAGGTGGTAGAGCCAGGTAGCAAAATCGTGGAGATTTCAGCAACTCAAGACAACAAAAAGACTCCTATCTATACTTTGGAGAGCGGAAGAGTGGATACTGCTTCTGTAGGTGTTATCGTGGTTGCTGGAGATACTATCGCTATTGAGAGATGTTTCGAGACGCTTACTGCTGATGGTAAGTCTGTCAATATTAAGGATAAATCTGCAAGAGGCGAATCTGCTGAACCTCAGGTGGGCGATAATTTGAGTTTCTTCAAATATAAGATCTCGGGTACTTGCTTTGGCATGAAGGTTGACTGGGAGTTGTTCTATGCATTGTTCGCTTCTTTGGGAACTTTGTTTACAATCCTCGGTACGATGCTCATCAAGCCAATTGTTTCTAAGTTCGGTAAGAAGAATGTATGGATCGGTTGCTTCTTGTTGTCAGCCTTGATTTCATTGTTGTTCTTGTTTATCCCTAAAGATGGTCTTTCTGCAATTATCTTGTTGAACTGTCTCTTTACGCTTGTCATCGGACCTACTGGTTTCATCATGTGGAGTATGTATGCAGACGTTGCTGATAATGCTGAGGTGGAGACGGGTCGTCGTGCAACAGGTTTGATTTATACCTCTGCTACAATGGCTCAAAAATTGGGTTATGCGATTGCAAATTCACTTCCTTTGTTCGGCCTCGCTATGGTTGGCTTTATCGCTAATGATGTGAACATCACGGCTGACATCAAGGATTCTGTAAAGACAATCTTTGTTCTCGTTCCATTGGTAGGTGCTGCGTTGGGTATCCTTTCTTTGGTATTCTACACAATCGACAATGCGAAGATTGCTGAGAACTCTAAGAAGTTGGCTGAAATGAAGGCTGCTTCATCTAATAAGGAGGAATAAGATTTTTTAATAAAATAAGGGAGGGGATTGTTTCTCTTGGAGAAACAGTCCCTTTCTTTTTTTTATTACCTTTGAGAATCAAACCAAAACGATGTGCTATGCTGGAGGATAAGAAAGAGGAGTTAGTAGAGGATAACTCACCAGGAAGCCGATTCGTCGAATCGGTATTTGAATCGATGGGTGATTTCGTGGGGAAGGAGGAGAATGAAGCGTCTGTCTCTGAATCGGGATCGGATGCGGCTTCGCTTGTTCCGACTGATTTGGGTGCGGACACGCTTTCGGACTCTGTTTCTGATTCTGTTTCGGAAGCTGCTTCGGATGCGGTTGGCGAAGCAGTCTCAAACTCGGTGGTTGAATCGGCTTCGAACTTTATAGGAAGTGTCTTTGAAGGTTTTTTTGATTCTTTATGAGATTGATACTTTTCTTGGTTGAAAAAAAGTGAGCCTTTTGTTGTATTGGCTTGTTTTTGAAATAGATAGATATGGAAAAGGGGAGACGTCGCATCTCCCCTTTGGTTTTATCAGAAATTATCGATGTGTATTTCGAAGTAGGATTGTGGATGTGCACAAGTTGGGCAAACGCTTGGAGCTTTTGTCCCCACTACGATATGTCCGCAGTTGCGGCACTCCCATACTTTAACCTCTGATTTCTCGAAGACTTGCGCTGTCTCGATGTTCTTCAAAAGAGCGCGATAACGCTCTTCGTGACGTTTCTCGATGGCAGCGACCAAACGGAATTTTCTAGCAAGTTCTGGAAAACCTTCCTCTTCTGCAGTCTTTGCAAAACCCTCGTACATGTCTGTCCATTCGTAGTTTTCTCCAGCAGCAGCCTCTGCTAAGTTCTCTGCTGTGGATCCGATACCGTTCAACTCCTTGAACCAGAGTTTTGCATGCTCTTTCTCGTTCTCTGCCGTTTTGAGAAAGAGCTCCGCAATCTGCTCGAATCCCTCTTTCTTTGCCTTGGAAGCGAAATAGGTGTACTTGTTACGTGCTTGGCTTTCACCTGCAAATGCGGCTTCCAAGTTCTTTTCTGTTTGTGTTCCTGAATACTTTGTAGCCATAATTAGTGTTTTTTATATGTTATTGTTTTATGGTTTAACAAATCAATAGGGTGAGGCATACTCCTTCTCGGCTTTTGCCACGGCATCGGCAAGCGTCATGCCACAGAAGTCTTGTGCAGGGAACCAACGACCAGATTTCTTGTCGTCGATGAAGGCTCCCACCAATATTCCTGGAATGGTGCTTTCTGGTGCATTCGGTGCGTTGGGGCCGCCTAAATCCGTGCGGCACCAGCCTGGGTCTGCAAGGTTGATGGTCACGTCCGTTCCGTTCAACTTGGAACCGAGGTCGATGGTGATTTTATCCAAGGCGGCTTTGCTGGCAGAGTAGCCTGCTTGCTCCGGTTCCAGACGGATGCCGCTTGACGTGTTGACGATGCGGCCGAAACCTCGCTCCATCATCTTTGGAAGGAAGTGGTAGCAAATTAGGGCAGGAGCCACGGTGTTGATTTTGAAACTCTCCAAATAGTCGTTGATAGGCGTCTTGAGGTATTCGGTGCGGTAGCCGATTTGGAGTCCGGCGTTGTTGAGTACGATGTCGATTTGTACACCGAGGCTGTCGATCTTCTTCAACATGTTTTCCACTTGTCCGAAGTCGGATAGTTCCGCAGCTACAATGTGGGCCTCTACACCTTTTGCTTTTACTTCATCCAAGACTTTTTTGGCATGTTCTTCCTTACGGCTGTGCAATACTAGGTTGCACCCTTGGCTTGCCATGAAAAGTGCACTTAGATAACCGATTCCTCTGCTGGCACCCGTGATGAATGCCCATTTTCCTTTAACGTTTAGCATGATATTTATTTGTTTTTGTTTGATTTTAAAATGGTTTGTTTGGCATTCTCCAATGCCTCTATTACTTCGTCGCACCATTGGTCGAATTCAGGGTCTTCTCTTTGCAAGTTCTTGTTGGATAGAACATTGCTGATTGTTTTCTGGATTCCTTGGTCGAATCGAATGGTGCATTGAAAATCAGGGACGATACGTTTGATTTTTGAGTTGTCGAAAACGACTGAGTTGGCCTTGTCCCCGATTAGGCTTCCTTCGAAATCATATTGGTCACCCACTTGGTGCAGAAATTCGGAAGGAACGTAGTGGGGCTTTAGCTCCACGTTCAACGCTTGGGCAATGGATTGGTAAATCTGGTTCCATGTTAGCGTTTCGTCCGAGGTGATTTGAAAAGCCTCTCCGATAGCATGAGGGTTGCCCATCAAGCCGATGAACCCTTTCGCAAAGTCACTGTTGTGGGTCATGGTCCATAGCGAGGTGCCGTCTCCATGGATAATGACTGGTTTGCCTTCCATCATTCGTTTGGCTACTTGCCAACTTCCGTTTTTCCCGTGTACGCCCAATGGGATGGATCGTTCGTCGTAGGTGTGGCTGGGACGGACAATCGTGACAGGAAAACCGTTTTCACTATACATCCTTAGTAAGAACTCTTCGCAGGCGATTTTGTCGCGGGAATACTTCCAATAGGGATTGGAGAGCGTAGTCCCCTCCGTGATGTGGTAGTCGCCGAGCGGTTTGTGGTAGGCCGAGGCTGAGCTGATGAAGATGTATTGCCGAGTCTTGCCATTGAAAAGGCGGTAGTCGCGCTTGACATCTTCTGTCGTGAATCCAATAAAGTCGCATACCACATCAAAAGATTTGCCTTCCAATAGCTTGGAAACGGCGGCCTCATCGTGTATGTCTGCTGTTATCGTCTTCACATTGGGGGGCGTTTCCGAGTTTCGGTTTCCCCTGTTAAGCAGATACAACTCATGGGTAGTTTCTGCCAATTGCTTGGTGATGGCGGTACTGATGGTACCTGTTCCACCGATAAATAACACTCTCATACTTTAAATAGCTTGGCTCCCGATTGAATGGGAAGCGTTTATATTACAAAACAACAAAAAAAATAGTGAAATTGAAAGGATTTTTGTAATTATGAATTGAGAAATAATCTAAACAATAGTAGGTTGTCCTTAAAAACGTGGAGATGTGTTATGCATGTGTCTCTTTGGATTATGAGGATTCCCGTTTCTATTCTTATAAAAACACAAAGAGGAAAGCAGACTTGTCATCTGTTTTCCTCTCTGCGGTGAGAGGGGGATTCGAACCCCCGGTACGGTAACCCGTACGTCAGTTTAGCAAACTGGTGGTTTCAGCCACTCACCCATCTCACCAAACCCCTTTCGGTTTTGCGTTGCAAATGTAGTCTGTTTTTTCATAATTGCAAAACATTTGAGAGAGTTTTTTGTGAAAATAGTAAGCGTGAAATGCTAAATGGTTGGCTTCTATTGTATTAAAATATTCTTTTTTTTCTTGATGAAAGGCAGGGTAATGCGAAATGCAGTGGCAATCGGTAGAGTCTCATTGTGTACAATGTCTCAATAGAGGTTCTTCTTCTTGGAATTGAGCCTAGAAAAGGTTTGTGGAGCTCTTATTTTGGTAAATGAAATTGTGCTGCTTTTTTTTCATAAAAACGGTAGGTTTGGTGGTAGTCTGAAAAAAATGACTAATTTTGATTTGTGATTGATTTTATCGGCTATGTTGATCTTGCCGATGCAATCTGATTTTATATTTCTTCGTTGAGATGGGAAAAGGAAAAAAGAAAGGAGAGGGTATGTCCACCCTGAAAAAGACGATTTGGATAACGGCTGGGGTCTTGGTTTCGATCTTGGCTGTCGTGGGGTTTATCTACTATAGGACTATGCTGAGCCCCAATGTCGTGGTGAAGGGCGAACCGAAATATCTTTTGGTTTACGAGGAGGATACCTTTGATGATGTAGTTAAGCACCTGAAGAAATTGGGTGCAATGAAGGATATGGATTCTTTTATCCGTACGGCAAAGCGTAACGGCTATCCTGAACAGATATGCCCCGGACGTTATAAGTTGGAGGACGGCATGAGCAACTATTTATTGGTTCACCGTTTGATAAATAATCGACAAGCTCCGTTGTCCATTACGTTCAATAATATCCGTACGAAAAAACAGTTGGCGCAACGTTTGTCCGAGCAGTTGATGATGAAGGAAGCGGATTTGCTGGATCTCTTGAACGATCCTGTTGCGTTGTCGGAGTTCGGTGTCTCTCCTGAGTCGTCGGTTGCCTTGTTCATTCCTAACTCCTACGAGGTTTATTGGACGGTCACCCCGAACGACTTGCTTTGTAGGATGAAGAAGGAGTACGATAAGTTTTGGACGAAGGAGCGGATGAATAAATTGGCGGAGGTCGGAATCTCTCAGCTGGAGGTCAGTACGTTGGCATCCATCGTGGAGGAGGAAACGAACAAGTTGGAAGAACGTCCCATGGTAGCAGGACTCTATCTGAACCGCCTGCGTAAGGGCATGAAGTTGCAGGCCGATCCGACGGTGAAATTTGCTTTGGGCAATTTCGCTTTGCGTCGTTTGCTGTCGGGACATTTGTCCGTGAATTCCCCATATAATACGTATCAAAATTTCGGATTGCCTCCTGGCCCTATCCGTATTCCATCCATGAATGCAATTGATGCGGTTCTCAACTATGCTCGGCATGATTATCTCTTCATGTGCGCCAAGTCCGACCGTTCGGGTTACCATGATTTTACCGTCACTTTCGATGAGCATAAGGGAAATGCCACGAAATATCGCAAATCGTTGGACGAGCGCAACATTCATTAAAAAAGAGACTGAATCTATGAAGGTTAATATTATTGGAGCGGGTGTTGCAGGATTGGCGACTGGTATTTATTTGCAGAAGAACGGTATTCAGACTGAGATTTTTGAACAACATACGGTGGCGGGTGGACTCTGTGCAGGCTGGCGTCGTGGCGATTACCTGATCAATGGCTGCATGCATTGGCTGTTGGGTAGTAATGAAGGTATTTCGTTCAACACTTTTTGGCGTGAAATCATCGATTTGGATTCTATCGAATTCCTCTACCATGAGGAGCGGGTGCTTTTTGATGTGCCGGGTTTGCAGGATCGCCATGGAAATACCGTTTTCCATTTTTACAATGATATAGACGTTTTCGAGAAATATCTTTTGGACATAGCTCCGGAGGACGAATCGTCCATTCGGTTGTGGATGAACCAAGTCCGCTTTGTCGGAAAATACTTGGATCGTTTGCCACCTGTCTTTTATGACGAACCGTGGTGGAAAGGACTTTTGCATAAGATGCAGTTGTCCAGCTTGTTCCCCATGCTTTTTTTCATGCTTCGTTGGCGTAAACTGACGAATTGGCAATTTGCCGAGCGCTTTAAGAATCCTTTCTTGCGCAAGGCCATCGTGTTATTGTATGAGAAGGAGATGCCACTCACGATACTCTTTTTCGTGCAGAGTTATGCGAACGAGGGCGTGGCGGGTTATCCACAGGGAGGCTCTTTGCCTTTTGCCCAGAAGTTGACGGAATCCTATCTGCAGAAGGGCGGAAAACTCCGTCTTGGAACAGAGGTGGAGCGTATAGAAGTCGAAAACGGGAAGGCTCAGGCACTACGGTTGAAGGATGGAACGCTGGAGGCTTGCGATTATGTGGTCTCTGCGGGCGATTGGAATTGGACCATTTTCAGTGCCTTGGGGGGACGTTATCTCTCGAAAGGGCAGGAACAGTTGCGTGTTCCGAAAAAGGAGCAGATTTTCTATTCTTTCTGCATCCTCTATTTGGGCGTGGATTACGATATGGGGAATCTTCCTCATTTTATTCGCTATGATATGGGCGAAAAGTTCCAATCTCCGGACGGAACGGAGTACGAACGTTTGGAGGTGCACATCTACAATTATGATTCCTCCATGGCTCCGTCGGGCAAATCGCTCTTGGCCATCGATTTCCAGACTCGCGAAGGCGACTATTGGATCTCCTTACGTCAGAACGATTACGAGGAGTATAAACGGCAGAAACGCCAATTTGAACAGAAAGTGATTTCGCTCTTGTCGAGGAAGTTGGGCGACGATTTCCCGTCCCATGTGGAGATGTCGGACATGACAACGCCAGCGACCTACTATCGCTATACCCGTAATTATAGGGGAAGTTCGCAAGGGTGGACACCTCAAAATAATGTCTTGCTACGCTTGCCGATCTCCAATCGAGTAGAGGGGGTTGACAATCTCTATTTAGCAGGACATTGGATGGAAGCAGGAGGCGGTTTGCCAATAGCGTTGAAGTCGGCCCGAGACACGGCCTGGGCTTTGTCGAAACGAGTCAACGGGAAATTTGTTGTTTGAGAGGCTGTTTCTCCATGAGTTTTTGAAAAATGGATTAATTTTGTAGTGTTTTAGATTGCATTTCTTCCAGATAGAAAAAGGTTGATGTATAAGTGGATGGCAATCATTTGATTATAGATTTTTAAGAGGAAAAACAATATGGGAAAAGGAGTAAGAAAGTGGTATGTCCGCAAGGATGAAACACCAACGGAATTTGAAAAAAAGATGATGTTTTATGAAAGTAGAGGTTTCATTGTACCCAGCCGAAAACTGATTAAGACACCAGAACAGATAGAAGGAATCAGACGTAGTGGGGTGGTCAACACGGGTATTCTCGATATGTTGACGAGTGAAATCAAGGCAGGCATGACTACGGAACAGATTGACCGTTTGGTCTATGATTACACCGTATCGCATGGTGCAGTTCCTGCTCCGTTGAATTACGAAGGTTTCCCCAAAAGTGTCTGTGTCTCCATCAATGAGGTGGTTTGCCACGGTATTCCTAGTCCGAATGTCTTTTTGAAGGAGGGCGATATTGTGAATGTGGATGTTTCGACCATTTTGGACGGCTACTATTCAGATGCGTCACGTATGTTCTGTATAGGAGAGATCTCTCCAGAAAAGCAACGATTGGTTGATGTGACGAAGGAGTGCTTGAAGATTGGAATGGAGGCTGCAAAGCCTTTCGGATTTGTGGGAGATATCGGTTCCGCCATCGAGGCGCACGCTAAGAAGAACGGTTATTCGGTTGTCCGTGACCTTTGTGGACATGGGGTGGGACTTGCATTCCATGAAGAACCACAAGTGGAGCATTTCGGTAAGCCGAAGACAGGTATGCTTTTAGTTCCGGGCATGGTCTTTACCATCGAGCCGATGATTAACATGGGAAAGAAGGATGTTCGTTTCAGCCGTATCGACGGTTGGACGGTTACCACTTGCGATGGTCTTCCTTCTGCTCAGTGGGAACATACGTTCTTGATGACGGAGACGGGTCTGGAGATCTTGACCTATTGATTATCGGAGGATATAACCCTGCCTATGATTGGACGTTCGATAAGGGCGTTCGGATTTGTAGGCAGGGTATAGTTTTGCAGAAAGTGTGGACTTCTAGTCTTTGGCAGCCATCCGACAGCACTTGCGGTGCAATCGGTTGCTAGTAGGGTAGGCTTTCTGCCTAACCGTCGATGTGAAAACAACCTCTCACACCAATTTGCGAAACCTAAATAATTAGATGCAACGTAACTATCGAATTCATCTGTTTTTGTTGAGACAATCTTCTATGCAATCCCGTTCTCAGGGCTATGGTATATTTATTGAATATTGGTTGGGTTAAACTATTTTGTCGTGAATCGTGATGATTTATGACTGATTGCCTATGGTTTTGTGCGGATTTGTTATTTCCACGTTTTAAAAACACCTCTTCGTCTTCAAAAAAATTGAGAGACTTTTCCTTCTCCTGTTTTTTTTATTATTTTTGCAAAATGTAGAATAAAATGTTTTAAAATGTATTTTTATGCAGTTTAATTTCGATAATTTCATAGAATCTCTCACTTTGATGGGAGTGGGTATTGCAACCGTATTTGCCGTGTTGCTACTGATTATATTCCTGGGCAATCTGTTAATTTCGGTGATTAACAAGTATATGCCGGAGGAAGAACCTAAGCAGGGCGCAGCTGGCGTACCCGCATCTTCAGCGGTTGATCCTAACGTGGTCATGGCAATCAATCTTGCTATCGGCAAATTGACTGGCGGAAAGTCAAAAGCAGAGAAAATAGAGAAAATATAAAAACAGAATAAAATCAAAAATGGCTAAAGAAGTAAAATTCAGTCTCGTATTTAGAGATATGTGGCAAGCAGCAGGCAAGTATGTGCCTCGCGTTGACCAATTGACAAAAGTAGCTCCTGCAATCATTAAGATGGGATGCTTCGACCGAGTAGAAACCAATGGTGGTGGTTTCGAACAAGTAAACCTCCTCTATGGAGAAAACCCAAACAAGGCTGTTCGTGAGTGGACGAAGCCATTCCACGAAGCGGGCATCCAAACCCACATGTTGGACCGTGCATTGAACGGACTCCGTATGAGCCCTGTCCCTGCCGATGTCCGCAAATTATTCTATGTAGTAAAGAAAAAGCAAGGAACAGATATTACCCGTACGTTCTGTGGTTTGAACGATACGCGTAACATCATTCCTTCTATCGGATATGCTCATGCTGGTGGCATGATTTCTCAATGTTGTCTTTGTATCACCTATTCTCCAATCCATACTGTAGAGTATTATACTAAGATGGCAAAGGAGTTGATCGAGGCTGGTTGCGACGAAATCTGTTTGAAGGATATGGCTGGTATCGGCCGTCCTGCATTCTTGGGTGAGTTGACCCGCAACATCAAGGCAATCAAGGATATCACGATTCAATATCACAGCCACGCAGGTCCTGGCTTCAACATGGCATCCATCTTGGAGGTCTGCAAGGCTGGTTGCGACTATGTCGATGTTGGTATGGAGCCTCTCTCTTGGGGTACTGGCCACGCTGACGTGATTGCCGTTCAAGCTATGTTGAAAGACGCTGGTTTCAAGGTGAAGGAGATCAATATGGAGGCTTATATGGAGGCTCGTACCTTAATCAAAGAGATGATGGACGACTTCTTGGGTTACTATATCCCACCTCGTAACCGTATGATGAACTCTTTGTTGATCGGTCCTGGATTGCCGGGCGGTATGATGGGTTCTTTGATGACTGACTTGGAGACGAACCTTGAGTCTATCAACAAGTGGAAGGAGAAGAACGGCAAGCCTAAGATGAGCCAAGACGAATTGTTGATCAAGTTGTTCGACGAGGTAAAATATGTATGGCCTATGATGGGTTACCCTTGCTTGGTTACTCCATTCTCTCAATATGTGAAGAACATGGCGTTGATGAACGTTATGCAAATGGAGAAGGGCAAGGAGCGTTGGTCTATGATTGCTGACGATATCTGGGATATGATGTTGGGCAAGTCTGGTAAGTTGCCTGGCGAATTGGCTCCTGAGTTGGTGGCTAAGGCAAAAGATCAAGGCCGTGAATTCCATACGGAGGATCCTCAAAGCAACTATCCTGACGCACTCGATACTTTCCGTGAGGAGATGAAGAAAGAGGGTTGGGACTTTGGTCAAGACGACGAGGAGTTGTTCGAGTTGGCTATGCACCCACAACAATATCGTGCTTATAAGTCAGGTAAGGCTAAGGCTGATTTCTTGGCTGACCTTGAAGATCGTAAGGCTAAGAAGGCTGCAGGCAAGGGCGGAGTTGCTCTTCCTCAAACAGTTACGGTTGACGTAAACGGTGTGAAGTACAATGTAACAATCGGTGCAAACAATGGCGCTCCTGCTGCTTCTGCCAGCGCTCCTGCTGCTGCTGCAGCTCCAGGTGAGGGCAATGACTTGACTTCTCCATTGGAAGGTAAGTTCTATTTGGTGAAGAATTCAGGCGATACGCCAGTAAAAGTGGGTGATGCGGTAAAGAAGGGTCAAGTGGTTTGCTACGTAGAGGCCATGAAGACGTTCAACGCTATTGCTGCTGAGTGTGATGGTGTCATTACACAGATTTGTTTAACAAGCGGATCTTCTGTATCGGAAGATGATGTGTTGATGAAAATTAAATAATTTGTGTCATGGATAGTGTATTAGAGAAAATATATCGTATGACGGCGATCGATAACTTGGTTTACGATCCCTCATACCTTGTCATGATTCTATTGGCTTTCTTCTTGCTCTATTTGGGTATCAAGAAGCAATATGAGCCTTTGTTGTTGATTCCTATCGCTTTCGGTGTGTTGATTGCCAACTTCCCTGGCGGTGATATGGGTGTCCTTGCCGTCAATGGTGTCGGTGAGATTTTCCGAATCTCTAACGAGGCTTTGGGTAACGGACTTGGAGATGGTTATCAGACTGTTAATTTGGTCGGCGGTGTCGAACAGATGTCTGATGGTCTTGTCCAATTCGGTAAGTTGTTCTATGATCCGACTGTGAAGGGTAATGAAATTCTTCAAAATCCAGAGCTTACGTCGCAAATCAAGATCTATGAGATCTGGTCAATGCCTTTGCATGATATTGCGCACGAGTTCGGTATCATGAACTACATCTACTATGCGTTGATTAAGTCAGGTTTGCTTCCTCCTATCATCTTCATGGGTGTGGGTGCGTTGACTGACTTTGGCCCTATGTTGCGTAACTTGAAGTTGGCTATCTTCGGTGCAGGTGCACAATTCGGTATCTTCGCAGTCTTGTTGGTAGCAAGCCAATTCTTTACAATGAAAGAAGCTGGTTCTTTGGCTATCATTGGTGGTGCGGATGGTCCGACTGCTATCTTCACTACGTTGAAGTTGGCTCCTCACATGTTGGGTCCTATCGCTATCGCAGCTTACTCCTACATGGCTTTGGTGCCTGTCATCGTTCCTTTGGTGGTTCGTTTGACTTGCTCTGAGAAGGAGTTGAAGATCAATATGAAGCAACAAGATAAGATGTATCCTTCAAAGCAAGAGTTCAAGAACATGGCTGCCTTGAAGATTATATTCCCTATCGCTGTGTCTGTTATCGTGGCTATCATCGTTCCAGATGCTATCTCATTGGTAGGTATGTTGATGTTCGGTAACTTGATTAAGGAGATCGGTAATAATACTTCCCGTTTGTTTGATGCCGCTTCCAACGGTATCATGAATGCGGCTACTATCTTCTTGGGCTTGTCTGTAGGTGCTACTATGACGGTGGATGCCTTCTTGAATTGGAACACAATCGGTATCGTAGCTGGTGGCTTCTGTGCATTCGGCTTCTCCATCTTCGGTGGTATTATGTTGGTGAAGATTATGAATTTCTTCTCCAAGAAGCAGATCAATCCATTGGTGGGTGCAACTGGTTTGAGTGCTGTGCCAATGGCTTCCCGTGTTGCTAATGACATTGCCTTGAAGTATGACTCACGTAACCACGTGTTGAACTACTGTATGTCAAGTAACGTGGCTGGTGTGATCGGTTCGGCTGTCGCTGCTGGTATCTTGATTAAGTTCTTGGGTTAATACCTTTGAAATAGAATGGGAGAGGGACTGTCTGTAAAGGCGGTCCCTTTTCGTTTATAGGCTTGTATTCCCTGTTTTTTGTCCTGCTTTATTCCTATTGGGAGTTGCTGAAAGAGTTCAGTAAAATTTGCCATTGCGTTTTTTTTGCATTAATTTTGCATTCAAGTTCCGTTCTAAGCGATGGAATGACCTAATTCTTGATAAAACAGTAAGTTAGATATGAGCGATCAAAGGTATAATTTGCGCGGAGTCTCAGCGGGCAAAGAGGATGTTCACAATGCGATAAAGAACATTGACAAGGGTATTTTCCCCAAAGCATTTTGTAAAATCATCCCTGATATTTTAGGCGGTGATCCTGAATATTGTAACATCATGCACGCCGATGGTGCGGGTACGAAATCATCCCTTGCTTATATTTATTGGAAAGAGACGGGAGACCTTTCTGTTTGGAAGGGAATCGCCCAAGATGCGCTTATTATGAACATTGACGACCTTTTGTGTGTCGGTGCGACGGATAATATCTTGGTCTCTTCCACAATCGGACGTAACAAATTGTTAGTTCCTGGTGAGGTTATTTCTGCTATCATCAATGGAACGGACGAATTACTTGCCGAGTTGCGTGAGATGGGTGTCGGTGTTTACGCTACGGGCGGAGAGACGGCTGATGTGGGCGATTTGGTTCGTACCATCATTGTCGATAGTACGGTGACTTGCCGTATGAAGCGTGCGGATGTTGTGAATAATGCCAATATCCGTCCTGGTGACGTGATTGTGGGTCTTGCCTCTTACGGAAAGGCCACCTACGAGAAAGAGTATAACGGCGGAATGGGTAGCAATGGTTTGACTTCTGCCCGCCATGATGTCTTCTCTAAATATTTGGCTGAGAAATATCCTGAGAGTTTCGATGCTGCTGTTCCATCTGATTTGGTCTATTCGGGTGGCTTGAAGTTGTTGGATGCAGTGGCAGACTGTCCACTCAATGCGGGAAAGATGGTGCTCTCTCCGACAAGGACTTATGCTCCGGTCATCAAGAAGATTTTGGACAACTTGCGTCCTCAAATCCATGGTATGGTGCATTGCTCGGGTGGCGCACAGACGAAGGTGCTCCATTTTGTGGATAATGTGAAGGTGGTAAAGGATAACTTGTTCCCAGTTCCTCCTTTGTTCAAGACGATTAAGGAGCAGTCGGGTACCGATTGGCAGGAGATGTACAAGGTCTTCAATATGGGACACCGTATGGAGATTTACCTCTCTCCTGAACATGCCGAGGAGGTCATCGCTATTTCGAAGGAGTTTGGTATCGATGCGAAGATTATCGGTCGTATCGAGGCTTCTGACAAGAAGGAATTGCTTATCGAAAGTGAATTCGGAACATTTAGATATTAATAATTTACTCATTATAGATTAGGGACAATCAGTATGTCGGAAACCACTTTGCTGGCTAAATTGGATGGATTGGAGAACAAGTTCAAGGAAATCTCCACGTTGATTACGGATCCGGCTGTAATCGCAGATATGAAACGCTTTGTTAAGCTGAACAAGGAGTATAGCGATTTGGAGCAGATTATGAAGGCTCGTCAAGAGTATGTGACGATGCTGGGTCATATTGCGGAGGCAAAAGAGATTCTGGAAACGGAGTCGGATCCTGAGATGCGTGAGATGGCAAAGATGGAGTTGGATGAGCTCGAACCTAAAATTCCGGCTAAAGAGGAAGAGATCAAGTTGTTGCTGATTCCTGCCGATCCTGAGGACGGTAAGAATGCCATCATGGAAATCCGTGGCGGTACGGGTGGCGACGAGGCCGCTATTTTTGCGGGCGATTTGTTCCGTATGTATTCGAAGTATTGTGAGTCGAAAGGCTGGCGTATTGAGGTGACTAGCTTCAACGAAGGTACTTCGGGCGGCTATAAGGAGATCATCTTTACGGTCACGGGTGAGAATGTTTACGGCACGTTAAAATATGAGTCGGGTGTCCATCGTGTACAGCGTGTGCCTGCGACGGAGACGCAAGGCCGTGTGCATACTTCGGCAGCGACGGTGGCTGTCCTTCCTGAGGCGGACGAGTTCGACATCGATTTGAAGGAGTCCGATATCCGTACGGATATTTTCTGTGCTTCGGGTCATGGTGGACAGTCTGTCAATACGACCTACTCGGCTATCCGTTTGGTGCATATACCTACGGGAATTACAGTTCAGTGTCAGGACGAGAAGTCGCAGTTGAAGAACAAGGCGAAGGCGATGGTCGAATTGCGTACGCGTATCTATAATATGGAGTATCAGAAGTATTTGGACAACATCGCGTCCAAGAGAAAGACGATGGTCTCCACGGGCGACCGTTCTGCTAAAATTCGTACCTATAACTATCCGCAGGGCAGGGTGACGGATCACCGTATCAATCTGACGCTCTATAACTTGCAAGCCATTGTAGGGGGCGATATTCAGGAAATTATCGATAAATTGATCATTGCGGAGAATGCCGAACGATTGAAGGAAAGCGAATTGTGATTCTCCTATAAGGGTGTAAAGATAAAGTTGAAATCGAATGGCATGTGTCAACCGAATTGGGCATAAGGCATTCGAAAATTGTTCGATATCCATACTCCTCCAATCAAAATAGATGATTAAGTAGTTATGAAAAATATTGAACTTAGATTTAGAATGTCCAATTGTGCAAAAACAATAGGAGAAGCAAGTTTGGATGTGGCGCACGTGTTGTTGACCATTGCCAAGCAGAGCAAGCGTCTAAAAAAATGGGAGTATGTTTCTTATTTGAAAAAAGAAGAGAAAATCATAGACCTTGAAAAGTTCAATAGCGAGACAGAATTAGCACATTCCATATCAGAAAAATTCATAAAAAAGAATGGCAAAGATGTCCGAAAGTACAACAAAGATGTAAAGGTCGTAACCGAAGATTCTTCTGATTGGGCAGGTTATATATATTGGTATGTGTACAAAGAGAGTAAAGATGTAGAATATGAGATAATCTTCGATCTCGGATGTCCATCAGATGATAGTGGAATAAGAATAGTAGTTCCAGAAATAGATGAAAACGTCTTTGAATGGGGACCTGAAGTGATGAATGACCTGATAGATTATTTCAAGCTTAAATATGCGGGTATTTATCCATGGTATTTTAGAATGAAACTCAAAGAGCATCAGGAATTGACGCTTCATCCCGGCTGGATACTCTATTTCCCAAACGATTTTGATTTGCCGGACATGTCTGAGTATGAGAAGGTGGAGGATTATAAAGGAATGGGTAAGATTTACACTCTCAAAGATGAAAAATTTGTGAGCGATA
>JAGCWQ010000193.1 GCA_017961765.1 Paludibacteraceae bacterium
ATCTTGTAATTTTTCTCGTTCGGCATTGATTGATAACATTGAAAGCCTTATTGTTTCTTGCGATTGGGATGGCAACACGTCAGCTGCCACTATCAATGAAATCAAAAATGAGTTTGATCTTGTTTTTTCAGGTAAGGATGAGAATGTAGTCTTTGTCCCTGCGGACAAAGTAAAAACTCATATTGTAGAATCGTTTCAAAACAAGGAACTGAAGGATTTACTTGAAGATGAATACAGATTTATTCAACAAGATATTGCAAACAAATCATTGCCTAAATCTGTGATTAAGGCATTGGATAAGGCTAAAAACAAAGTTGAAATAGAGATAGAGAAAATAAAGAAACAAGGAGAAACAGTTAAACCAATGGATTTTGGAAAACCTCGTTTCCCTTATGATTCTGGTCCACGTGAGTATCAAAAAAAAGCTTTTGAGAATTGGAAAAACAAACAGAAAGGTTTGTTTGCCATGGCTACAGGTACGGGCAAAACTATCACCTCGCTCAATTGCCTTTTGGAAATTTACAAACGCAAAGGATATTACAAAGCCATTATCCTTGTGCCTACCATTACACTTGTTGAACAATGGGAAAAAGAATGTAACAAGTTTAATTTCAATAATATAATAAAAGTTTGCTCCAAATATCCTGAATGGCGATCAGATATTTCGCGGCTCAAAACCATGGAGTTGCTCGACAAACAATCGCAACGGTCGTACATCATAATATCCACTTACGCATCGTTTGTGCGGTCAGATGTTTTTAGGGAACTCAACAGTTTTTCTGCAAGCAAGTTGCTTCTGATTGCCGACGAAGCGCACAACATAGGCGGCGGACTTATGCTCCGCCGTTTGCCCGACATTAAATATGCACGCCGCATTGGTCTCTCGGCAACGCCCGAACGTCAATACAATAGCGAATCCAATCAAAAAGTTTTAGATTTTTTTGGTTGCAATGGCGGTTACACTTTTGAGTATTCGATGCGCGAGGCAATCCAAAACGGTGCGCTTTGCCGCTATTACTATTATCCGCACATCGTAAAACTTACTCAATTAGAAATGTCTGATTATGTTGAAGTTACACATAAAATAGTAAAAATGATGGGGCGCACCGATGCTCAAAGTCAAGAAATTTTAACCACGCTAATGCTCAAACGCAAGCGCATAATTCATAAGGCAACAAACAAAAAGAAAGTGTTTGAAAGCATTATACAACAGGCATTTGCCAAACGTGGAAATCTCAAATACACATTGGTTTATGTTCCCGAAGGCAACAAACCCGACACCGACGATGCCGACATTTTCAACAGCACCGATATTTTTGACGATGACGAAGAAGCTGAGCGTATGATCAACGAATACCACCAAAATTGTCACCAACATCGACAATCATTTGGTAGTAAGGAAGTTTACTTCCGATTCAAAAGACCGTGAGCAAATGTTGAAAGATTTTTCAACAGGCAAAACCGATGTTCTTGTTTCGATGAAATGTCTCGACGAGGGTGTTGACGTTCCGCGTTCCGAACTTGCGATATTTTGTGCAAGCACAGGCAATCCCCGTCAGTTTATACAGCGTCGCGGACGTGTGCTTCGCACTCATCCAGACAAACGCAAAGCGGTGATTCACGATTTGATTGTGATTCCCGACGATTATGGTGCTGACAATGAACATTTTCAGTTAGAAAAATCTCTTGTAAGCAGCGAACTCCGCCGTGTACGCGATTTTGCTCTCCTATCGGAAAATTTAGCCGACACCGAGACAGAATTAGACGAGGTAATATCAAAATACAATCTATCAATCTTTTAAATCAACAATATGGCAACAAAGTATCTAAAAAATAGTGATAAAATTTTGCAAGTGGTGCTTAACGATGCCAAACTGATAGAAATAGGCAAATATAAGCCCCAAGAAATAGGCACATTAGACGATGCTCTATTTTCCGATAATGCAGTTATCAGGACTGTCGCCCTGATGGTTAGCGGATTGTCGCAAAAACTATCTGATAATCAGATTTACAACCAAGTGTTTAACTATTTAAAGGGAGAATCGCTATGATAATCAAGAGCATCAACATAAAAAACTTCCGTAGTTACTACGGCAACAACCACGTGGATTTTTCGGATGGTCTTACGCTGATAATTGGTGGTAACGGCGACGGTAAAACCACGTTTTTTGAATCGTTAGAATGGCTGATGAACACCACTGTCGATGGTAAAAGGGCTGAAAATATATCCGAAAAGCGCAAATCAGAACTTCTACCGGGCGAATCTGACGAAACAAGTGTTTCGATGGTTTTTGAGCACGACGGCGACAAGGAACTTGTAAAACGTTTCCGCTTTTACAAAAACCAAGACGGTTCGGTTTCGCTCAATGATTATGAGTTTGTTGGTTACAACAACGGCGCGGAACGCATTCGCCAAAACGGAGCGTCAATGCTCGATAATTGTTTTGAAAGCGAAATCCGCCGTTATTGTATGTTCAAGGGTGAAAGCAATCTCAATATTTTTGCCCGCGAAGAAACCGCTATCAAAAAATTAGTTGAAACTTTTTCTGACATCAAGCAGTTCGACGATTTGGAAACCTTGTCGATAACTTGCGAAAGCAAATCGCAAAGTGTGGTTGCACGTGAAATGCAAAACGACAAAAAGACCGCCGACAAAGCCAAAGAACTCAACAACAATATTCGTTACACCGACGATAAAATCAACAAAATTATCGAGGATATTCACACTCTCGAACACAATATCCACACCTATACCGATATTATCAATCAAATAGAAACCATTCAGGAAACATCCGAAAAATGGCAAGACATCAAAAAACGAATTGCTTCGCTCGAAGAAAAAAAGACAAAATATTCTACTGGTGCAAAAATAGACTACAACACAATGTTGTTGGACGAATATTGGATTCTTAAACCCTTTGGCAATATTCTTAACGAATATAGCAACAAAGTAACTAAATTAAGCACAGAAAAACGCCGTCAAGAGCGCGAAGAAGACCGCCGTAGAGCAGAGGAAAAAGCTAAACACGAAATAATTGAAGGCATTCAGCAACTTGCCAATGGAGCAGAACCATTGCCTTGGAATCTTCCCGACCGCGAAACAATGTTGGATATGATCAACGACGAGGTTTGCAAAGTGTGCGGACGTCCAGCCCCGAAAGGTTCTGAGGCTTACAATTTTATGCTTCAAAAGTTAGAGGGTTATGTAAACCATATCAAACAGCAACAAATCATAAAAACCGAAAAAGAGAATTCCGATGAAGAACCTCCGCTGTTTTCTAAATCATATATTGAGGAACTCAACTATCGCAAAATTCGTTTTTGCGATAGCGAGGCAGAAAGTTGGATTGCCAAACTCACTCCCGACATTTACGAAACTATTGACTTTGTAAACAAACAAAAAGAACGTTTGGAGCAGGTAAAAATGGATTTGCAAGATGCAATGACCGAACGCGACAATCTTTTGATTCAATCGCCCGGACTTACCGCCGAAGCCTTAGACAAATCGTTTAGCGACTACCGTGGCAACTATGAGGCAAAAGAATCCGCTAATGTTCGTCTTGCCGAACTCAACGCCGACCTAAAAGTGTGGAAGGGTAAAAAGGAAGGCTATCTTTCTGAATACAATCATCTCGAACCCACAAGCTCGATGTCAAAACTGTATCAAAAAATACACAATGTATTCAATACCATTCTCTCAGCAGTAGAAAAAGCCAAAGAAAACAACATCGAATCATTCATTACCCTTTTGCAAGACAATGCAAACGAGTATCTCCAAAAACTGAACATCAATGATTTTCACGGTATAATCAAACTTCAACGCCAACCAAACGGCAGCGCAGAGATATTGTTAGAGAGTTCCAACGGTTCGTTGATAACAAATCCAAACGGAGCATTAAAAACCACGATGTATATGTCGGTGTTGTTTGCGGTTTCCAAAATCACAACATTAAAGCGCGACAAGGGTTACCCATTGATATTCGACGCACCCACATCATCATTTGAAGATGTCAAGGAAGAAGTATTTTACAATGTTATCGACAAAATCGAAAAGCAGTGCATAATAGCCACCAAAGATTTGCTTGTAAATAAAGGCAATGGAATAAAAGAATTGAACATCGACAAAATCAATCAGTTGTCGTGTTCAGTTTATAGAATACAAAAAGTAGATGGTTTTAACGAACATGATTTGTCAACCATTCAGACAACAATAACAAAAATCAAATAATTATGGCAGCGGCATTATTATACGAAGAATGGGCAAAACGCAATCCATATTGGGAAAAGCGTTACGAAGAATCGGTAATCAAAAAATTCACCGATTATGGCAAAGGCGAAAGTAGTTTCAAAGAAGGCAGAGGCAAACTGTTTGGTGCAGGTTATGAGATAATTATCATTGCCTTTTTCATAGGTTTGTATTATAATCAGCGTAAAAAATTGATAGCAGATTCCACAAAACGTAAATCTTTAGGACAACCAATTCAGTATTGGGGTAATCATGATTCGGGGAAAGATAGGAAGGCATATCCCAAAATTCGTGATTATATGTTTATTGCCTTGGTAGCTAAATCCGATATTGATTTTATCGCTTTAGATAAGGACGAGATAAATCTTCGTAAAGCAGTGGACATATTGATGGATACCATGGAAGAATACATTAACTGGGGGTTGGACTTCATCGAAGATAAAGTTCTCTCCGATTCGTCTTATTTTTATGCTCCAACAGCATTCCTTGATGTTTTTTTAGGCTTTGATGCAAACATGGCAGATGAAGACGAAACCACCGAGCCGGAGGAGTTGTAAGATAAACAAATCCTCCCCTTCACCTCGCTCTGCATCTTACTTCCTATACCATAGTCTTACTTTTTTCAAGGGTTTTCTGAGTAGATTATTTTACATCCGTTACTCGACCCTTCTTTGTTTTACCAGAGATCTTGTGTGCCATCTTGTATAGATACCAAACTGTGGCATCATGGTCTCGTGAACCTCTACAATAAGACACTCTCCGAAAAAGAGTAACAAAATTTTCGGGAAATCATAGATTTTTCAACGAAAAGAAGAGATTTCACAAGGGAAAAACAAGTTTGCACAACAATTTTACTAGATATTTGGGAAATCTCTTGGAGTTCCAAAGTATTTATCTATTTTTGCCTTTGTTAAAGTAGGTTATATCAGTTTGTTTTGTGACATTTATGAGACAGTAATCCATCAACAGCCAAACTTTAGCCTCTTTTATAATGAATTTTTTTAATTATATAATACCATTCACAAAACACAGAAAATATGAATAAAAGAATTACTACATTTATTGCGACCACGCTTATGTCCATGGGCATGGCAAACGCACAATTAAACCAAAACACATGCAAGTTTTTGGGAAACATCACCACGTCATACAATATACAGCCAGGGGTTGGCAACTTGAAGTATGAAGATTTGTGGGATCAGCTCACTTGCGAGAACGAAACCAAATGGGGATCAATCGTTAATAGCAAGGTAAGCAGTGCTGAAGAGGGCGTTCGTAATTGGAATTGGAAAACTGCTGATGCCCATTACAAATGGTGCAAAGAACATGGCGTTCAATTCAAATTCCATGCCCTCCTTTGGACAAGCCAGTGGCCAACAAAATTGGCGGATTGTTCACCATCCGAATTGAGACAACAGGTTGAATATTGGTTTGACGCTGTTGCCATCAAGTACCCTGATTTGACAGTAATCGATGTTGTGAATGAGGCCATACAAGGACATGCCGAAGGAACGGAGAACGGAAAATCATCCAAAGAGTTCAAAAATCTTTTGAGCCAGGCCTTGGGTAATAGTTCAAACCCTTACGACTATAAATGGATTGCAGAAGCCTTCCGAATGGCTCGTAAGAGATTCCCGAACGCCGTATTGATCTATAATGACTTCAACACCTTCACTTGGCAGAAAGACGAGTTCATCAACCTCGTTTCCTCTTTGGTAAAACAAGGAGCTCCGATTGATGCTTACGGACACCAAAGTCATGACTTGGATGATTACTACGAGAAATTTCAAATCAACAACTTTGGTAACACGTTGAAGGAAATCCACAACAGCATCACGCAAAAAGGCGGTAGAGAGTTGCAGTGCTACATCACCGAATATGACATCTCACAAGGCAATGAGAGCACTTACGAGACAATCATGGAAAAAACATTCAAGCCGATGTGGGAGGCCGACTTCGTCTCTGGTATTACTATTTGGGGATACATCAATGGTAAAACGTGGAGATCCAACACCGGATTATTTACTAATACTGGTGGCGATCGTAGCGGTATAAAATGGTTGCGTAAATATATGCAATCAGAGAATGCCAAGAAGGCAACTGCAAAATTCTGCGGTAAAGAAGCTGGAGGCCCTGCTGGTCCATCGGCAAGCATCGAGGCAAGCAAGTCCACGGTTGTTCTTGGCAAAAGTATCGATTTGAACGTCAAAGTAAATAATGTTGAAGGTGGCATTAAAAGCGTAACCTTCTACGATGGCGACACTAAAATCGGCGAAGGTGAGTCTATCACATGGACGCCAGAGACCGCTGGCAGCCATAAGATTAACGTAGAGGTTGTTACAAATGGAAATGAGACAGTAAAAGGATCTACGACGATTACGGTAGTGGAGCCAAACAAACCTTACGGAGGAACGGCAGCCGTCATTCCAGGAAAGATTGAGGCGGAGAATTACGACGAAGGTGCTTCTGGCTTGGCATACTATGATAAATCAGAAGGCAACAAATGTGATGATTTCACGAACCATTATCGTAAAGACGATGTTGACCTCAAGAAAATTTCTGACGGAGTGGCAGTCGGCTCATTCGAAGGTGACGAGTGGATGGCCTACACCGTTAATGTAGAAAAGGAGGGAGAATACAATGTGACCTTGCGTTTGGGCGAAGGTAACGATTCTGGTTCCTTGTCTGTAGAATTCGACGAGTCAAACGTATCATTCGACGTGAGTGTTAAGAAATTAGGAGACTGGGGCACTTTTGAAGATGTGAAATTGAGCAAGTCAATCAACCTTAAGAAGGGCGAGCAGACGATGATTATCAAGAACACAGGAAGCTGGATCGACATTGACTGGATCAAGTTTGAGAAAGTGGGCGAAGTTGGTTTGGACGAATCCATCAACGCACCAATCGCTATCGGACCAAATCCAGCCTCTTCAACTGTTGAGGTTTATGGTATCTCTCCTATCAGTATCGAGATCATCTCAATGGAGGGCGTTGTAGTGAAGAAGAGCAACGAAAAGGTTATCTCCGTTGCTGACTTGCAAAACGGCAACTACATCATCCGTATCGTTACAGAAAACGGTGTAACAGTAAAGAAACTTGTTGTAGAGAAATAATGACCTAAACCGTTTCGGTTTAAACAGGCAAAGTTAGTTTTAGAAGATTGTTGCAGGAATTCTCTTGCAACAATCTTTTTTTGTACATTGCAAAGAAGACGAGGAAGAGTTCTACCCTACACCACCTCAAAATATAGAGCTCCAATCAAACCAACTCATCTGCCTTGACAGTCCACAAATCAATATAAGACACATAAGATTTGAGGGAAAGCCCCACCCAATTTTAGGCAAAGGACAATCTAACCGACAGGCATATAAACAAATTTTGTCCAAACCTAAAGTTGGAGTTTAGACTTGGACAAAATCAATTAAACAAACTGAATATCAAAATTTACAATCCTATTTTCCGTTAGGCGTTCTGTTTTCAGACACAATTCCATGGGTGGCACACAAGGCACCTTCCGACCTATTCCGCCTACTTTCCTATACAGAACTTAGAGAAGATGTTTTGCAAGACATTGTCATTCGTAATCTCACCGGTAATCTCACCCAAGAAATGCATACAATCGCGGATGTCACGGCTGAGCAAATCTCCAGAAAGGTTGCTGTGAAGACCTTCATCCACTCTGTTAATCGCATCCAAGGCCTTTTTAAGAGCCTCATAATGGCGCATATTGGTCACCACCACATTCCTATCCTCCTGCTGCTCCTCCTTCGCAAATTGAAGCAACAAATCAATCAAACTCTGCTTATTCTGGTTCTGCTTAGCAGAAATAAAGATACGCCGCGCCCCTGCCGGCAATTCCAAGGTTTCCAACTCGGCACGCTTGGCCGATGTGATGATATCTGTCTTATTGAAGACAACCGCCACCTGCTTATCCTTGATACGAGGAAGATAGGTGCTGATGAAATCCTTGATTTCTCCGATGACATAAGAAGAATCTATCGTCAACAAGACAATCGAAGCCTCCTTCATCTTCCGAAACGTGCGCTCAATACCCAAACTCTCCACCTCGTCGTGCGTCTCTCGGATGCCCGCCGTGTCGATGAAACGGAAGAGGAAACCGCCCAACAAGACCGTATCCTCAATCACGTCACGGGTTGTTCCATGGACATCGCTCACGATGGCCTTCTCCTCGTTAAGGAGCCAGTTGAGCAAGGTGGACTTTCCCACGTTCGTCTCGCCGACTATGGCCACCGGAATACCGTTTTTCACTGCATTGCCAAACTTGAACGAATCGGCCAGCGTCTTGATTTTATAGCGGATTTCATCCACGATTGTCACCAACTTCTGACGGTCGGCAAACTCCAACTCCTCTTCGCTGAAATCCAACTCCAACTCGATGAGCGAAACGAAATCGAGCAGCGACTGGCGCAGTTTAGCCAACTCCCGAGAGAACCCTCCCCGCATCTGACTGATGGCCAACCGATGTGAAGCCTCGGAATTGGACGCAATCAAATCGGCCACCGCCTCTGCCTGCGAGAGGTCCATCTTTCCATTGGCAAAGGCACGCTGCGTAAACTCACCCGGCGTAGCCAACCGACATCCACAATCCAAAAGACGCTGGAGAATGCCCTGCTGAATGAACTGGGAACCGTGGCAAGCAATCTCCACTAAATCCTCGCCCGTATAGGAATGAGGGCCAGAAAAGAGGGTGCACACCACTTCGTCGAGGATAGATCCATCTGCATTCAAAACATTGCCATAGAGGGCTTTCCGTGGAGGAAAATCGGACAACAACTTCCCCGACTTGCCACTTTTAAAAATTTTGTCAGCCATGCTTATGGCCTCGTCACCAGAAACACGCACAATAGCGATGGCTCCCATGCCTGCCGCCGTAGAAATGGCACATATCGTTTCACTCATATATCGTCTGTTTTGTGTTTTTAGCGAAGTTAAATAAAATAACGGATTAAGAAAAGGCAAATTACGAGTTTTTCTCATCTCCAAACAAGCAAAAACTTCTCATCAACACACTTACATATGCAATTTTTTATCAAACCACCAAACCAAACAACTATATACCACCTCGTTAGATGCAATTTTTATTAAACACTTGTTATTTTAATGTATTTTTCTTTGTAATATAAGTTATATTTCCGATATTTGCAGTACGGTAAACTGGGAATTCAAAAGAAATCAAGTTATTCCAAAATAGTCTTTTTTGACGTTTTGATTTCGATGGACTTTTCTCTTTTTAACCAATAAAGATAAGATAATACATTAAGGAGATTCGTAATTATTGAGGCAGGTATGCAATATACCTAAAATCTATTTCGATGTATCTTAATAAAGTGCGATTATAGGATTTTCGATTTCAAGGATAGAAGACCATTGGACGAAGTTGCTATTTTTTAGACTCGGCATCTGTTGAAAAACGTTGTTGGACAAAGGGTTCAATGCTTTATTCGTCAGAGGATTTTTCTCTTCATAATTTAGTAATTCGCTTTCAATCAAGGAAATCCATTCTGCGACCCCTTAATTTATCAGCAAAAAGATCAAAAAAAACTAAATAAAATAGATAAACTAATTTCAATTCGTTTTACGTGATCACTTTGCGGGCATTTGTGTGTGAACATCAATGCCCGCGCATTTTTTCATTAAGATGGGGCTATTTTTGTATCGAGTGTCCGACACGACTCGCACTTGAATGCTCCAACTCCCTTGCACCCCTCGCAAAAAATTCATGCAAAGCCAATCGCCCGTTCAACAATTCATATAATTCCCGGGGAGTGAGAGTCAGGCCATCTGCCGATATATATTCCAGACTACCATATTGTTGCTTATTCCATTTCAGAATTGAATCATATAATCGAGATGATTTCTCAATTTTTCGAAGTTCCACATCATCCTTATACCGGACCCCGATCATCCACTTACTCACAAAAGAAAAGGCATCAACATCGGAAAATCGGATCTCCAATACTTTTCTCAAACCGTTCACCCTCACCGTCTTTTCCGAAATGACCAAATAAGGTCGTTTCAATACCCTCTCCCATATTAGCAAGAATAGAAGGAAGACTCCTCCTCCACCGAAAAAAAAGAGAGCCAACGCTGCCATAAAATACTCATTTTTTTGATAGAAAAAGATTCCGCCAATAGAGGCAAACAAAAAACAGCCTAAGATAGTTGGGGCATTTCCCCTTATAGAACGATACACTTTTACATCTTCCATATCTTTCTCATTCATAGGCTCAATCTTCATGATTTTTCTAAAAGGAGCCGCCGCCCTATCATACACCTCCGCATCGGGACGTGCCCAAAGCACATCCCTTTCCTTGCGGAAGTATAATTCTCAATTCATTAATATCCCACTCTATTTCGAGCGACAGCCAACTTCTCTACGAACTCCTGTTCTTGGGAAGCCGTGATGAAATCGCACTTTTTAATCAAGACATCCGTCAATCCCTCCATTTGAGTCCTCATGGCAGCCTTTGACCAGGTACGCTCATATAGGTTTCGAACGAAACGGGCATTGGCGAAATCCTCCGAATTCAAGAAAGCGTCCGACAACCCGTCGAAATAAGTTTTCACCACACCTTCAATGCCCTTCTCATATTTAAAATGCTTTTTCAACATGGACATGAAAATAGCAACGAGCTGCTCACGATTATAGGAAGGGAACTCAATCACGAACGGCATACGGCTACTCAATCCCACATTACCCTTCATGAGGAACTCCATCGGCTTCTTATAGCCCGCCATGATCACGACAAAATTGTCCCTGTGATTCTCCATTTCGGCGATCAACGTAGCAAGCGCCTCATGA
Source organism: Paludibacteraceae bacterium (assembly GCA_017961765.1). Taxonomy (GTDB): domain Bacteria; phylum Bacteroidota; class Bacteroidia; order Bacteroidales; family Paludibacteraceae; genus RGIG10190. The sequence continues at coordinate 11,070 of JAGCWQ010000193.1, forward strand.
CCATAGTCGAGGTCATCCTTCTCCGAACGATAGAGTTCGTAGGCCTCATCAAGGAACAAAACGGAACCGTAGGCATCACGACAGATCGAAAGCGTCTTCGGGGCCGTCTGTCCCACATACTGTCCGCAAAGGTCACGACCCGCATACTCAAAGAAATGGCCATTGGTCAAGATTCCGTTCTGCGCAAATATCTTACCGATGATCCGAGCCACCGTCGTCTTACCAGTACCAGGAGCTCCGAGGAAACGCATGTGCATACAAGGCTTTTCCAACTTGTCGTTGGCAAGAGCCATCTTCACCTGAGCCACAATCTCCTTGACCCGTTCTGCTATCTTCTCCATGCCCACCAGTTCGTACAACTCATTGTAAGGATCCGACGAACTAGACTTTTCCGAGATATCAGCCAAAGAAGCGATCTCCTCTTTTACGATCAAGCCTTCGTCTCCCTTTTCTTCTTTTCCGTCCACCTTTACCACGACTTTCTCGGCCTCCTTCTGCAACTTCATCAAGATGATTTCGTCCACCACCTTTCTCACCGTCCGGATACCGTAGAAACAACCGTCCATCTTCTCATCCCGAATCTTAGCCAAGAAGACCTTCTTCGCCCCATCGTCCATCTTCATGCCGCTATCCTTCAAGAATTTAGCAGCGAACTGAAGCAACTGGTCATCTGTGTAAGGAGGCATGACAAACGTCTTCAGCAAAAGCACGTCGGAAAGAACATCCTCAATCCGTTTCAACTCCTTAGGTTCAAGATATGGAATTCGGAAGACGAAGTTCATATTTTTGACGTTATGGACCACCTCATCCAATAGTTTTTTAAGCTGCATCTTAGTGCTCTTGCCCGTATAGGCACTGACATCTACGCACATAAGCAATCCCTTGTTGTCCGCCTTCTTGAAATACGGGATAAGATCGTCCAAGGAGATGCGTCTTCCCACCGTCTCCTCCGCCAAGACATACTCATAGTAGCGATCCTCGGAATAGGCTCCCGAATAGTAGCCCAACAACGTCAAATCGTTGATAGCACGGGTAAGGCCACAACCGTCGTTCATCGAAAGCAAATAGCACTGCGACCGCAACGAATCCAACGTGTTCGTCTTGTTCAATAGAGGAGCAATCTTGGCAATGCCCGAGAGATATTGCTTAAAAGAATCCCAACCTATCAAATTATTGTTATCGTTGCGGGCAAGATTATCCAAAGAAGTTTGGTTATAGGAACTCTTCTTCTCTTCAGAACTATCACTCTCCGCCACGTTTTCATCGTCAGAATCGACAGAAGAGACCGTGATGGTCGATTCATCACCTATCTTACAGATAGCCTTCCCTTCCGATTCCGAAACGGAGATATCGAATTTCTGGTCTGGAGTCAGCTCTGCAATTTTATCCGCCAAAGCCTTGGCTGCCTGACTCTTGGACAAGTCCGTCTTGATCCGGCAAGAGAAACTACTACGAGAGACCTTATAATCAGAAGCTTCCGAGAAGCAAGAAATTGCCGCATAAGGCAATATGGATGTGTTGAACTCATTCTCCTCACTACCGAACAAACTACGAGATACAAGTCCGACATTAACTAATACATTATATTCCACGGTTTTCAATCTATTTTAGCGGAGGCTCCTAGTCCTAAAACAATTGTTAGATTCCTCCATTTTGTTACACTAACTTTAATCTATACAAAGATAGGCTATCCGATTTATTTTTCACACCCCTTTTTATGGTTATACAACATAAAAAGGGAGGAAAGGGCAAAAAAAAAATTCGACAGCCCAACGCTATCGAATTTCAAATTTTAGAGCGAAAAACGGGACTCGAACCCGCGACCCCAACCTTGGCAAGGTTGTGCTCTACCAACTGAGCTATTTTCGCAAATTTCTTACAAGCATACCATGTAATTGGTACCTCAGGCG
>JAGCWQ010000194.1 GCA_017961765.1 Paludibacteraceae bacterium
CTCCTCGAAATCGTAGTGCTCGTCTTCCATTTTGAACGTCAGCGTCACGTTGTCGCCGCGACCGTACTTGCCGGCTCCATTGATAACAACCAATTCGGGGTCGATGCCCTCGACGGTGACAACGACGTTGAAACTGTCCTTATGGAAGGTGGCGATATAGTCGAAGTCGCCGGTGACGGTGATGTCGCGTTCGGCTTGATAGATGTCTTCCTTGTCATCGTTCCATATAACGAACTCCGTGTACTTGTCTTTCGGTGTCGCCACGAGGTGTCCCACCGCATCTTTCTTTACGGTAAAGTTGCAGGGCTCCTCGCCTTTGTCAATCACATCCTCGTCTTCGAAGGTCAGCGTCACATCTCCTAACGCCTCATTGGAAGAAACAGCGGTTATCATGTAGGTAATGGTCTCCTCTTTGAAGTAAACGGAGACAGTCACATCTTCAGTCACTTTCAATCCGTTATCGGGGTCATATTCATCCCAGCCGGCGAATTCATATCCCTCGTCAGGCACAGCCGTGAAATGCAGAACGGTTCCATAGGGTACATGCTCCAAGTCAATATCTTTTTCATCCAGTTCTATATGTCCATGCTCAGCAGCATCGAGTGTAACGACAAAGGTCAGGGGCTTGAAAACAGCGGAAACGGTGACGTCGGATGTCACTTTGAGACCTTTTTCTTCATCATAGTTAATCCAGTGGTCGAGTTCATATCCCTCGTCTGGTACGGCTTCGAAATGCAGGGTAGTCCCAATCAGCACATTCGCCAAGTCAATTTCATCTTCCAGCACATGAATTACTCCGTGCTCGATTTCCTCATCGATAGTAACGACATACGTGAACACATCGAACGTAGCAGTAATGGTTATGTCGGAAGTCACTTCCAGTCCTGTTTCCGGATCATAATTGGTCCAACCGACTAATCCGTATCCTTCATCCGGCACCGCCTCCAAGAAGATGACTGTTCCTCTTTCCACGCTGTTTAAGTTAATATCTTCCGTCAGCACGGTGATCTCTCCGTGTTCGGGTTTCTCGATGGTGACGACGTATGTTTTCAGTGTATAGGTAGCAGTGACGGTGAGGTCTGAGGTGATGTTCTCTATCGACTGATCCCATCCGTTGAAGTCGTATCCCTCACGTTCCGGGTCGGTGTCCGGTCCTTTGGCATTATCTCCTTCCATGACTGTCTCTACGAGCAGCACGTCGTCGTTATAATCGACGAAGGTGACTTCGTATTTGGCTATCGTGAAATAGCCTTTTTTGCCGTTCTTACCATCAGGCCGCGCATATTCAACATCCCAATGCGCTTCGTCATAAGCGGTTCCATTAGAGCCCACCAGCTTCTTGCAATTCTTGAACATGTTCGTGTTTTGGGTAATACTGAGGCTACTCCAGTCCTTGATACACCTGATGGTAGTCAGTTCGCTACATCCGTTGAACATATCCTGTGTATCCTTCACTTTTGCCATGTCGAAGGTATTGACATCCAGTTCCTTGAGCGCCTTGCAACCTTTGAACATACCTTTCATTTTGGTAACTTTGGATGTATTGAAACCGCTGAGGTCAATGGATTCAAGTCGCGAACAATCGTTAAACAACCACGTCATGTCGGTCACATTGTCCGTGTGGAGATATTGTATGCCCTCAATAGAAGCGGCACTCCAGAAATCATCAAACCAGTATGCGATAGTGGCAGGCCGGGCGACATCCATCGACTCATCAAAGACTATTGTCTCCACATTTTCACGCTTTTCCATATACTCATATGCCCCCCACTCATCGGGCAGGACACCTTTGTTGGCTACTCTGTCCTCGTCATAACGGAGTGTGAACGTCTTTCCGTCTGCGCTTAACACACCATATATCTCATGTGTTTCCGTAATGTCCGTGAAGTAGCCCTTCACACCATCTTTGTCAGGCCGGGCGTAGGTGATGTCTGTCTTGCCCGCATCGTATTTCGTGCCGAACCCTCCGGTGAGTTTTTCGCAACCGGAGAACATCTTTGCCGATTTGGCGGAAGTGGTCTTGCTGGTTGACTTCCAGTCCTGGTCCGTATAGATTGTTTCCAAATCAGAGCAATTCTCAAACATACTGAACATACTATCCACATTCTGTACGTAAAAACTATACAAATCCAATTTGGTTAACTTTTTACAGTTTTTGAACATGTAGGACATATTGGTCACATTCCTCGTATCGCTAAACTTACAATAAAGAATGTTAAGACCGGAACA
>JAGCWQ010000195.1 GCA_017961765.1 Paludibacteraceae bacterium
CCAGAAGCCCGGACGGATGCCCCAAGGGTCGCGGATGGCGAAACTTTCACCGCTACCGGTCAGTCCGCAGATGACGTAGCCGCCGTCCCAAGTCTCTGAAGAACGTTTCAAGACATTGACGAGGTCGATGCGATCTTCGATGGCGTGGGTGATATCCATGCCTTGTAGCCCCTCTTGACTACATATATTATAGAGGCGTTCCACTTCACGGTCGAGGCGGTGGCCCACTTGTTCGAGCATGATATAGGTGTCGGCATATTTCCTTGGATGTTGTCCGTCGGAAGTGATGTCGGCGAATATTTCGTCCACGTTGGTCAAGTTGAAGTTGCCGCAGAGGGCCAAGTTCTTGGCTCTCCAGTTGTTCCTTCTCAAGAAAGGGTGGACGTAAGAGATTCCGCTTTTCCCCGTGGTGGAGTAGCGGAGGTGTCCCATATAGAGTTCTCCGGCGAATGGAAGACACTGCGAAGCGAAGGTTGCGTCGTGCAGTTGTTCGTGCGTGAGGTCTTTGAAATGTTCGTGTACGGTACCGAATATCTCGGTGATGGCACCTGTTCCCATGGCTCGTTCACGGAACATATATTCCTCTCCCGGGTTGGCTTGTAGTTTCACACAGGCAAGACCTGCACCCTCTTGTCCACGGTTGTGCTGCTTCTCCATGAGCAGGTACAACTTATTAAGGCCGTACATCCAAGTGCCGTATTTCTTTTCGTAATATTCCAAAGGTTTGAGGAGGCGTATCATGGCGACTCCACATTCGTGCTTCAAAGGCTCCATTGCTTATTGTTTCTTTTTTTACGGGTACAAAGATAAGGAAGAATATCTTATATGGAAATCTTGTTTTTGATGTTTTTTTCTTGCGTTTCTTACTTTTTGCTTTATATAATGCGTTTTGTGTGTCATTCGGCTTTTGTTTTGTTTTAAGTATTGACAAAATGTAAAAAGTGTTTCGGTCGTCTGTTGGTTGCGTTTTGTTGTTTTGTTATTTTATGATAGTGTTTTGTTTTAGTTTGTTTGATTTTTATATTAAAATCTATCATTTTGTAATTTGTGTGGTTTTCTGTTTTATTTTGGAAGAAAACTTATCGCTTCTTCTTGTGTCTGAATGATAGCGTTGTTGTAGTTTTGCAATACAAAATGAAAGTAAAAAGTAAGATATTATAAATTAAATACCACTGACAATGCAATTAGTAAATCAAAATGGTCTCTATTCAAGAGACAATGAGCATGATGCTTGCGGTGTGGGCATGATAGTCAATATTCACGGCAACAAGTCACATGAATTGGTTAATTCGGCACTCAAGGTGTTAGAGAACATGAGTCACCGTGGAGCCGAAGGAAGTGATGGGAAAACAGGAGATGGTGCTGGTATCTTGATTCAAATACCTCACGAATTCATCTTGCTTCAAGGAATACCTGTTCCTGAAAAAGGTAAGTATGGTACAGGTTTGGTCTTCTTGCCAAAGGAGCAAAAAGAGCAGGATGAGATATTAAGAATTATGCTTGAGGAGATTGAGAAAGAAAATCTGACATTGATGCATTTGCGCAACGTTCCGACTAACCCTTCCTGCTTGGGAGAGGGAGCCTTGGCAACGGAGCCAAGCATTAAGCAAATCTTTGTTACGGGCATAACCGATGAGGCTCTACCTGAATTCGAACGTAAATTATATAAGATTAGAAAGAAGATCGAAAATAGGGTTTCTCACCCTGACTTTTATATCGTCTCTCTTTCTAGCAAGACGATAATCTATAAGGGAATGCTCTCTTCCATGCAGGTGCGGGAGTATTTCGCCGACTTGTCCAATGATTATTTGACAAGTGGTTTGGCTTTGGTTCATTCTCGTTTCAGTACGAATACCTTCCCAACATGGAGTTTGGCGCAGCCTTTCCGCTATTTGTGCCATAACGGAGAGATCAACACGGTGCGTGGTAATCGTAACTGGATGAGGGCTCGTGAGAGTGTCCTCTCTTCTGCGGCTTTGGGCGACGTGAAGGAGATTTCTCCTATCGTTCAACCTAATATGAGCGACTCAGCCTCTCTTGACAATGTCTTCGAGTTCTTTGTCATGTCGGGTATGAGCTTGCCTCACGCAATGGCAGTCCTCGTCCCTGAGTCATTCAACGATAAGAACCCTATCAGCGATGATTTGAAGGCCTTCTACGAATACCATTCCATCTTGATGGAGCCATGGGACGGACCTGCAGCTTTGTTGTTCAGTGACGGACGTTTCGCTGGTGGTCTATTGGATCGTAACGGTCTGCGTCCTTCCCGTTATCTTATCACAAACAATGATATGATGTTGGTCGCATCCGAGGTGGGTGTGATGGATTTCGATCCTAAGCAGATCAAGCAAAAGGGTCGTTTGCAACCGGGTAAGATTTTGATGGTCGATACGGAGGAAGGTAAGATTTATTACGACGGCGACTTGAAAGCGCAGTTGGCTGCCGAGCATCCTTACAAGGAGTGGTTGAGCACCAACCGTATCCAATTGGAGAAGTTGAAGAGCGGCCGTAAGGTGGCTAACAGCGTAGAGAACTACGATCGTAAGTTGTTGAACTTCGGTTTTGGTCAAGAAGATATAGACAAGACAATCGTTCCTATGTGTACGACGGGATCTGAGCCGGTTGCCGCCATGGGTAACGATACGCCGTTGGCTGTCATTTCCGACCGTCCTCAGATATTCTTCAACTATTTCCGTCAGCAGTTTGCCCAGGTGACCAATCCGGCTATCGACCCTATTCGTGAGGAGTTGGTGATGTCTTTGACGGAGTATATCGGTGCTGTCGGAACGAACATTTTGACACCAGACGAGAGCAATTGTAAGATGGTTCGCCTCCCTCATCCGGTTTTGACGAACGCCCAGTTGGATATTCTTTGTAATATCCGCTATAAGGGATTCAATACGACTAAGTTGCCTTTGTTGTTTGATGTTACGAAAGGCGAGGCAGGCTTGAAGGTTGCTTTGGATGATTTGTGCAAGCAAGCGGAAGCTTCCGTAGATAGTGGCATCAACTATATTATTTTGAGCGACCGTGGCTTGGATGAGGCTCATGCGGTCATCCCTTCCCTCCTTGCAGTGAGTGCGGTTCACCACTATTTGATTAAGGTCGGCAAGCGTGTCCAGACAGCTTTGATCGTCGAGTCTGGTGAAATCCGTGAGGTGATGCATGCAGCTCTCTTGTTGGGTTACGGTGCTTCAGCCATCTGTCCTTATATGACATTTGCCGTAATTGATGATTTGGTGAAGAAGGGCAAGATTCAAGAGGATTATGAGACGGCGGAACATAACTACATCAAGGCCGTTTGCAAGGGATTGCTCAAGATCATGTCTAAGATGGGTATCTCTACCATCCGTTCTTATCGTGGTGCCAAGATATTTGAGAGCATCGGTTTGAGCGAGGATTTGTTGAAGACCTATTTCGGTACGGAGATCTCAACGATCGGTGGTGTTGGGTTGAAGCATTTGGCTGCCGATGCGGTGAAGTTGCATGACGAGGCCTTCCGTCCGGCTGAAATGAACGAGTTCCTTCCAAACAACGGTTTGTTCTCTTATCGTAAGGATGGTATTCTCCATGCTTGGAATCCTGAGACGATTGCAACATTGCAGATTGCAACCCGTACGGGCAATTACAATAAGTACAAAGAGTTTACGAAATTGGTAGACTTCAAGTCTAAGCCAATCTTCATCAGAGACTTCTTCGATTATAAGCGTGCGGCTACCCCTATTCCGATTGAAGAGGTGGAGCCAGTTGAGTCCATCGTCAAGCATTTCGTAACGGGTGCCATGTCTTTCGGTGCGTTGTCTTCTGAGGCGCATGAGGCAATTGCCCTTGCCATGAACAAATTGGGTTCACGAAGCAACACGGGTGAAGGTGGTGAGGATAATGCCCGTTACCATACGAAAGTTGACGGTGTCTCTTTGAGTTCAAAGACGAAGCAAATTGCATCCGGTCGTTTCGGTGTTACGGCTGAATATTTGGTGAATGCCGAGGAAATTCAGATCAAGGTGGCCCAAGGAGCAAAACCCGGCGAGGGTGGTCCGTTGCCAGGCTTTAAGGTGAACGAGATTATTGCGAAGACACTTAACTCAATTCCAGGTATCTCCCTTATTTCACCTCCGCCTCACCACGATATCTATTCCATCGAGGATTTGGCTCAGTTGATCTTCGATATGAAGAACATCAATCCAACGGCAGCAGTCTCTGTCAAGTTGGTGGCCGAGAGTGGTGTTGGTACTATTGCCGCTGGTGTGGCTAAGGCAAAGGCCGATTTGATTGTCATCTCTGGTGCCGAGGGTGGTACGGGAGCTTCTCCTGCCTCTTCTATGCGTTTTGCCGGTATCTCTCCTGAAATAGGTTTGGCAGAGTCTCAGCAGACGTTGGCGTTGAATGGTTTGCGTGCGCAAGTCCGCTTGCAGACGGATGGTCAGTTGAAGACAGGTCGTGACGTGATCTTGATGGCAATGTTGGGAGCCGATGAGTTTAGTTTCGGAACCTTGCCGCTGATTGTTTTGGGTTGTGTCATGATGCGTAAGTGTAATACGAATACATGTCCTGTGGGTGTCGCAACACAAGATCCTAAGTTGCGTGCTCGTTTCCGTGGACATTCTGAATATATTGTCAATTACTTCACTTTCTTGGCTCGTGAGGTTCGTGAGTACTTGGCTGAGATGGGCTTCCGTAGTCTAAACGATATTATCGGTCGTACCGATTTGATTGAGAAGAAGCCTGTTGAGGCTGATTCAAAGGCATCGACGTTGGATTTCACCCGTTTGCTTACGAAGGGTGTCGGTGTTTTGCATTATGATGGAAGACCTTATACGAAGGCTGTCAATGCGAAGGATGCGGAGATTTTGTCTCAGGTTAAGAATGCGATAGACGCTAAACAAGAGATTACGATTGATTGTACGGTGAAGAATACGGATCGTGCTTGTGGTACGATGTTGTCAGGTGTCATCGCATCAAAATATGGGGAGGCTGGTTTGCCTGACTCTACGATCAATGTCAAGTTCAAGGGTTCTGCAGGACAGAGTTTCGGAGCCTTCTTGATGAAGGGTGTGAATTTCCGTTTGGAGGGTGAGACCAACGACTATTTTGCCAAAGGTTTGAGTGGCGGTCGTATCGCTATCTTGCCTCCTGTCCGTAGTAATTTCGTTCCTGAAGACAATATCATCGCAGGAAATACAGGTTTGTATGGAGCGACAACAGGTGAGTTGTATGTAAACGGTCGGGTAGGTGAGCGTTTCGGTGTCCGTAACTCAGGTGCCATTGCCGTGATCGAAGGTGCGGGTGACCACTGTTGTGAGTATATGACTGGCGGTCGTGTGGTTGTCTTGGGCGAAACAGGAAGAAACTTCGGTGCTGGTATGTCTGGTGGTGTGGCTTACGTTTGGGATAAGAACCGTCACTTCGACTATTTCTGTAACATGGATATGGTGGAACTCAGTCTTGTGGAGGAAAACGCTTACCGTAAGGAGTTGCACGAGTTGATTCGTCAACACTGGGTTTACACAGGTTCTAAATTGGCTCGCACGATGTTGGACGACTGGAATCATTATGTGGAGGAGTTCATCCAGGTGGTTCCTATCGAATACAAGCGCGTACTCCAAGAGGAGCAGTTGCGTAAGTTGCAAGACAAGATTGCCGATATTCAACGTGACTATTGATTATAGGTAAGAGGTTTAGAATTAAGAGTTAAGAATTTTATTAGAAATTTAGCAAGGTGGACTCCGTTTGTCGGAGCCCCACCTTCCCCAAAATAGTATCAGTATGGGAAATCCAAAAGCATTTTTGACTATACCCCGCAAAGAGGCTGGTCATCGTCCGATTCAAGATCGTATCCATGATTTCGCCGAGGTGGAGCAGACTTTAAATACCAAGGACCGTCAACTTCAGGCTTCTCGTTGCATGGATTGCGGTGTTCCTTTCTGCCATTGGGCTTGTCCTCTTGGCAACAAACAATCTGAGTGGCAAGATGCATTATATAAGGGCGATTGGGAAATGGCCTACAAACTTCTAAAGAAGACCAACGATTTTCCTGAATTCACGGGCCGTATTTGCCCAGCCCTTTGTGAGAAGGCTTGCGTGCTCAACCTTACGATCGGTGAGCCTACGACATGCCGTGAAAACGAGTGCGCCATTGCCGAGCGTGCCTTCCTAGAAAATTATGTAACGATAGAGCATCCTGTCAGAAACGGCAAGAAGGTCTTGGTTGTTGGTGCTGGTCCTGCAGGATTGGCGGCTGCCAACCAATTGAACTACAAGGGTTACGAGGTGACGGTTTACGAGAAGAACGAGGCTGCCGGTGGTTTGCTTCGATATGGTATTCCTAACTTCAAATTGGCCAAGAGTGTTATCGACCGCCGTATCAAGGTGATGGAGGCAGAAGGAGTTAAGTTTGAATATAACAAGACGGTGGATTCCCAAAAGTTGCCTGCAGGCTTTGATGCCTATGTAATCAGTACGGGTACGCCTACAGCCCGCGATTTGAAGATTGAAGGTCGTGAGTTGAAGGGCATCTATTTGGCTCTTGAAATGTTGAGTCAGCAGAACCGTGTCTTGGCAGGAATGAAGTTCAAGGAGTCTGAATTGGTAAGTGCCAAGGGAAAGAGAGTCCTAGTCATCGGTGGTGGTGATACGGGTTCAGACTGTATCGGTACGGCTCACCGTCAGGGTGCGATAAGTGTGACTCAGATTGAGATCATGCCTAAGCCTCCAGTAGGCGAGAACCCTGCTACTCCATGGCCTAATTGGCCGGTCATCCTAAAGACGACCACCTCACACGAAGAGGGGTGCGAACGTCGTTGGTTGCTCAACACGAATAAGTTCATCGGAAAGAACGGCGTCTTGACTGGCGCTGAAGTCGAGGAGGTTGAGTGGGTTCCAAATCCGGAGGGAGGACGACCTATCATGAAGCCTACGGGCAAGAAGGAGGTGATAGATTGCGACATGGTGCTTTTGGCCATGGGATTCCTCAAGCCGGAGCATCCTCAGTTTGCTGAGAATGTCTTCTTGGCAGGCGATGCGCAGAGCGGTGCAAGTTTGGTTGTGCGTGCTATTGCGAGTGGAAGAAAGACGGCCGAGGCTGTCGATAAGTATTTATCTAAATAAGTTTGGTTATGTGTGGTATTGTCGGAATTTTTAACATAGAGGGGCAGACATCGGAATTAAGGGCCAAGGCTCTTAAAATGTCGCAAAAGATTCGTCATAGAGGACCGGATTGGAGTGGTATCTATGTGGGAAAAAGTGCTATCCTCGCCCACGAACGACTCTCCATCGTGGATCCGAAAAGTGGTGGACAACCACTTTTCTCTCCCGATAAGAAACAGGTCTTGGCTGTCAATGGCGAGATATACAACCATCGTGATATTCGAGCTCAATATGCTGGCAAATATGATTTCCAGACAGGAAGCGATTGTGAAGTGATCTTGTCGCTCTACCGTGAAAAGGGAATCCATTTCTTGGAGGATCTGAACGGTATATTCGCTTTTGCCTTGTATGATGAGGAGAAGAATGAGTTTTTGATTGCCCGTGACCCGATAGGGGTTATCCCTTTATATATCGGAAAGGACGCTGATGGCAAGGTCTATTGTGCCAGCGAGTTGAAAGCCTTGGAGGGCTTCTGCGATAGCTATGAACCTTTTTTGCCAGGCCATTACTATTGGAGCAAGGAAGGAGTGATGAAGAGATGGTACACGCGTGATTGGGAGTCTTACGATGCAGTGAAGGATAACGAGGCAAGTGTCGAGGAACTTCATGATGCGTTGGAGGCAGCCGTTAAACGTCAGTTGATGAGTGATGTGCCTTACGGTGTTTTGCTCTCTGGCGGTTTGGATAGCTCGGTCATCTCTGCTATTGCCAAGAAATATGCCAAGAAACGTGTCGAGTCGGATGACACGAAGGATGCTTGGTGGCCTCAGTTGCACTCTTTTGCTGTCGGTTTGAAGGGGGCTCCTGACTTGGCGAAAGCTCGTGAGGTAGCTAACCATATTGGTACGGTTCACCACGAAATCAATTATACGGTTCAAGAGGGCTTGGATGCCATCCGCGATGTCATCTACTTCATTGAAACTTATGACGTGACAACCGTCCGTGCATCCACTCCGATGTATCTTTTGGCACGTGTCATCAAGAGCATGGGTATCAAGATGGTATTGAGTGGTGAGGGAGCTGACGAGGTCTTCGGTGGTTATCTCTATTTCCATAAAGCACCTGATGCAAAGGCCTTCCATGACGAGACAGTGCGTAAACTCGGCAAACTCTATCTTTATGATTGCTTGCGGGCGAACAAGTCGTTGTCTGCATGGGGTGTCGAGGGTCGTGTTCCTTTCTTGGACAAGGAGTTCTTGGATGTCGCTATGCGCATGAATCCGCAAGTTAAGATGTGTCCTGGCAAGGAGATAGAGAAGAAGGTGGTTCGTTTAGCCTTCTCCGATATGTTGCCTGATAGCGTGGCTTGGAGACAGAAGGAGCAATTCAGCGATGGCGTAGGTTACAGTTGGATTGACACTTTGAAGGCAATTACGGCCGAGGCTGTCACTGACGAGCAAATGGCTCATGCGGCTGAGCGCTTCCCAATCAATACTCCGATGAACAAGGAGGAGTATTATTACAGGACCATCTTCGAAGAGCACTTCCCAAGTGAGAGTGCGGCAAAGAGCGTACCTCACGAGGCTTCTGTGGCTTGTTCAACAGCCATCGCGTTGGAGTGGGATGCTGCATGGAAGGAGTTGAACGACCCAAGTGGCCGTGCAGTGAAGGGTGTCCATGAACAAGATTATTGATGATTATTTGTATTTCTTTCTTTTGGGAAGAGGACGTAAAAATCGATTGAGTATTCGTTCGATTCCATTTTACATAGATACTTGTTGTTGATTATCATGGTGAGGGTCGTAATCCGTGAGGTGAGCGGCCCTCGTTTTTTTTCATGCTTGTTTTGTCGGAAATCCTTGTTGTCGTCCAAGAAGTTCGTTTTTTCTTGCGAATTTTTATGACTAACTTTGCACCCAAATTTAAGATGTTGATGGAAAAGTATTGTTTGAAGGATAAAATATTCAAGACGTTGTCGGAGGTGGCAGATGGGTTGGGTCTGGAGTGCTATGTGATTGGCGGCTATGTCCGTGATTTGATTCTGAACCGTCCCTCCAAAGACATAGATGTGGTGGTTGTCGGGAGCGGAATTGAGATGGCTCAGGCTGTGGCTCATAAGTTGGGTAGGGGAACCAACCTTTCTGTTTTCAAAAACTTTGGCACGGCCCAGATCAAACGGGGTTCCTTGGAGTTGGAATTTGTGGGAGCCCGCAAGGAGTCGTATCATCGAGACTCCCGTAATCCGATAGTCGAGGACGGCACTTTGGAGGACGACCAAAATCGTCGGGATTTTACCATCAATGCTTTGGCCATCTGTCTGAACAAGGATCGCTTTGGCGAATTGGTCGATCCCTTCAACGGAATGCGTGATATGGAGACTCGTATCATTCGTACTCCTTTGGATCCTGACATTACCTTTAGCGACGATCCTTTGCGTATGATGCGTTGTATTCGTTTTGCTACGCAATTGGGCTTTTTCATCGAGGAACGTACCTTTTTTGCAATCGAACGAAACAAGGATCGTATTCAGATTATTTCCAAGGAGCGTATTGCCGATGAATTGAATAAGATTGTCGCTTCGCCGAAGCCGGGCATAGGTTTTGACCTTTTGGAGCGTTCAGGCTTGTTGGAGCTTATTTTCCCTGAGATGCATAAACTGAGGGGTGTCGAGGAGAAGGAAGGAAGAGGTCACAAAGATAATTTCCTTCATACGTTGCAGGTGCTCAATTCCTTGGCCGAGCGGTCGGATGATTTGTGGTTGCGTTGGGCGGCTGTCTTCCATGACATAGGAAAGCCTTATACCAAGAAGTGGGATCCGAAGATTGGCTGGACTTTCCATAACCATAACTTTGTCGGTGCTAAGATGATTCCGGGTGTCTTCAAGAAGATGAAGTTCCCGATGAATGAGAAGATGAAGTTTGTTCAAAAGATGGTCGATCTGCACATGCGTCCTATCTCGTTGGTCGATGACGGAGTTACGGATTCGGCAGTTCGTCGCCTACTCTTCGACGTGGGGGATGATTTGGAGTCGCTCATGCTTCTTTGTGATTCGGACGTGACTTCCAAGAATAAGGAGAAGCAACAACGCTATAAGGAGAATTTCAAGTTGGTGATGCAGAAAATGCATGATATCGACGAGAAGGATCGCATCCGTAATTTCCAGCCTCCTATTCAGGGCGATGAAATTATGCGCATATTCGGGTTGCCTCCTTGTGCTACGGTGGGCACGATTAAGATGGCGATCAAGGATGCCATTTTGGACGGCGTTATTCCGAATGAATATGAACCTGCATATCAGTTTATGTTGGAAAAAGCGAAAGAGCTGGGATATGAACCAAAATCTTAATGACATTTGTTAAGTTTTTCTGTAAGATTTGTGAAAGTCTTGCTCTTTTCGTACTTTTGCATTGAATTTGTGATTCACCTCAAAGACTTTTGTTTTATGGATGGATTGGAAAAAATAATCATGGAAGGTTCCGTGTTTCGGAAGTCTTCGGGCCCTGCAGGAGATAAGGCGGGGAAGGTAAAAACAAAGGCTAAAAAAACCTCATACATAAAGGGGGCTCATGGATCGGGCTCTGCTAAGATGAAGGCGGAGTACCGAAGGCGGCGAGCATCCCGATAGCACAAATCTCACCGATCTTTGAGCTAAATAAAGACGCATGGCATCCGCTGTGCGTCTTTTTGCATAGGTAGGGGGCTGATGCCTGGTCTATTTTTCCTTTTTGTAAGTAGTATTTGTCGGAAGAGGAACAAATGTTTGCCGATTTTGCATAGTCGTCGTAACATTGCACCGCAATTGAGAATTGAGGGAAATCCCCGGTTCATACTATTATTTTGAAGACTATAAGAAGGAAATGGAACAAGACAGACAACAACTTAACCGTCAACTTGCGCAGATGCTGAAGGGCGGTGTCATTATGGATGTGACGACTCCGGAGCAGGCTCGGATCGCAGAGGAGGCAGGTGCTTGCGCAGTAATGGCTTTGGAACGAATCCCGGCGGATATCCGTGCGGCAGGCGGCGTTTCGAGAATGAGCGACCCTAAGATGATTCGAGGCATCCAAGAGGCGGTGACTATCCCAGTCATGGCAAAGTGCCGTATCGGGCATTTCGTTGAGGCACAGATTTTGGAGGCTATTGAGATTGACTATATTGACGAGAGCGAAGTCCTCTCTCCAGCCGATGACGTTTATCACATTGACAAGAGGCAGTTTAAGGTGCCTTTCGTGTGCGGCGCAAGGGATCTTGGCGAGGCACTCCGCCGTATCAATGAAGGTGCCACGATGATTCGTACGAAGGGAGAACCTGGCACAGGAGATGTGGTTCAAGCAGTTCGTCACATGCGTAAGATGCAGAGCGAAATCCGTCGTGTTCAATCTATGTCCGAAGACGAATTGTATGAGGCGGCTAAGCAGTTGCAAGTGCCTTACGACTTGGTTTTGGAGGTCCATCGGAACGGAAAACTTCCTGTGGTCAACTTTGCGGCTGGCGGTGTGGCAACTCCTGCTGATGCGGCTTTGATGATGCAGTTGGGTGCAGAAGGTGTCTTTGTAGGTTCGGGCATATTCAAAAGTGGTAATCCAAAGAAGCGTGCTGCGGCTATCGTGCAAGCGGTCACGAATTATCGTGATGCCAAGCTTATCGCTCAATTGAGTGAGGATTTGGGTGAAGCTATGGTGGGTATCAATCCGCAGGAGATTAAGTTGATTATGGAGGAACGAGGCAAATAATAACGGAAGTAGGATCGAAGGCGGGTTCCGTAGGGGCAACCTTGTGGAACTCGCCCTAATATAGGGTAGTGAGGTGAAAATTGCAGTTTTGGCACTTCAAGGTGCGTTTGTGGAGCATGAGGTTGTGCTTCGTCGTTTAGGACATACTCCGTTCGAAGTCAGAAAATTGGAGGATTGGAACCAACCGAAGGATGGGTTGATTCTCCCTGGTGGTGAGAGTACGACCATGATGCGCCTGCTCAAGGACGAAGGACTCTTCGAACCCATCCGTCAGGAGATAAAGGCAGGCCTTCCGGTGATGGGTACCTGCGCTGGGATGATTCTTTTGGCAAAAAACCGACTCGAATGTATGGACATAGAGGTGTTGCGGAATGCTTATGGACGTCAGTTGGGCAGTTTCAACACGATAGGACGTGTGGATGAGGTGGGAGAGGATGTCTTGATGACCTTCATCCGTGCTCCTTATATCCAGTCTTATCAGAAGGACGTGCGTCCGTTGGCTGTCGTCGATGGACGGACGGTGGCGGCACGGCAGGGCAATTGCTTGGCGTGTTCTTTCCATCCTGAGTTGACGGACGATACACGATGGCATCGCTATTTTTTAGATATTTGTGAAACAAGAGATAAACAATAGTATGAAGGAGTTTATTCCCATTCTCTCTGTGACCGGTTCTGACGGAACGGGTGGTTCTGGTATTCAAGCGGATATCAAGACTTGTGCGGCCTTGGGAGGTTATGCCTTGTCTGTCGTGACAGCGGTGACGGTCCAAGATACGCGAGGGATACAGTCCACGCATCCAATTCCGGCAGGTGTGATTGATTCCCAACTGGAGAGTATCACGCACGATATGCCACCTTACGCAGTCAAGGTGGGAATGCTCTGTGATGTGGAGGCGGTGCGTGTGGTGGGCGACCATATCCGCAAACTTCGGAATGTGGTTTTGGATACCGCCTTTGTCTCTTCCCGTGGAGAGTCCATAGCCAATCGTGACGTGATAGACCGGGTGGGGAGGACGCTAATGCCTTATAGTGATATAGTTATCATGAAGCGTCGTGAGGTGGAATTGTTCCTTGGCAAGGAGATTTCCAATCAAGATGAGTTGGTGGACTCTGCACACTCCTTGTTGGAGAGATTTGGAATGAATGCTGTGATTATCCAAGCAGTCATGCAGGATGATGGGACCTATGGAGACCTTTTCCTTACGGCGGATCCTTCGAAACAAAGCGGTTTGCTATCTCAATATTTTGTCCTTCCTGATTTTACGGATTGCAATACGCACGGACTTGCAGGAACACTTTCTGCTTGTATTGCCACTTATTTGGCGCAAAAGAAGAGTTTGGTAGAGGCTGTGGAATTATCGTATCGCTATTTGCAGACGCTCACGATCTATTCCGTCCATTCTCCGTTGGGACACCACTCCTCCATTATCGGGCATCAAGGCAGGGCCGATCGTACGCTCTCTTCAACTAGGCATTTCACGCCTCGTCAGCAGGAGATTTACAACGCTTTTATGCAGTTGGTTGCCAATCATTGTGACAAACAGCATGATGTGCTTTTTTATGCGGATCGGCTTAATATCTCCACGCGCTATCTTACCCAAGTCACGATGTCTATTTGTGGAAAATCATCCAAGCAGCTGGTGGTGGAGGCTGTCGTGGCCAATGCTTCTAAGCTTTTGTCCACCACGACATTTAGCATGCAGGAGGTGGCTTACCGTTTGGGGTTCTCTTCTCAGGCACAGTTTGCCCGTGTTTTTAAACAAGTGAAGGGCGTTTCTCCGTCTGATTATAGGACAGGGGTAGAGTAGTCTTCTCTTTGAAATGTTAAATATTGATGTGCTTGTTTTGTCAAAACGACGAATAGGAGTATGTGTGCTTAATGGAAATCAATATATATTTATAAAAACAAGAAAAAAGCCTAATATTTTT
This sequence comes from Paludibacteraceae bacterium, assembly GCA_017961765.1. GTDB lineage: Bacteria > Bacteroidota > Bacteroidia > Bacteroidales > Paludibacteraceae > RGIG10190. The sequence goes on from JAGCWQ010000195.1 coordinate 13,749, forward strand.
GTGGATTTCTGATATTTTTATAACTTTGAATGTAGAAAAAAATAATGGTCACCGTTGTTCACACAAGGATGACCATTGTAAAATTTTAATCACATAAAACGAACTGAAACTATTTAGTATGCTGAAAAAATACTTTTTCTACTTAACTTGAGCAAATGCTGTGCCATGATTGTTTGTTCTGCCTTGTTCTGCTGTTGATTCAAGAAAACACGCATGTAATTGCAAAAGAACGTTGTTGAAACTAGCACAATCGTTTGTCTCAGCGAAGGTTGTGTTTCTATCACCTTCCTTTTTAATAACGACGCAAAATTACATTTATTTTATCAAACCTCAAAAAAAATAGTAAAAATTCTTTTGTTTTGTCATAATGTATTGATATATAAGATGATGAATCTAGTTATTTGTTGGAAAATTTAGGCTTTGCAAGTTGAGGGGGAAGGCTGTGTTTGCATCAATGGGGATGCAAATTGAAAGTCTGCACTCTCTGCAAAACGGTGGCTTCCGGCCTCGCTGCCCTTCCTCCTTGTCTCCTAATTGGTTGTGTTTTGTCATTCTCTTGTGCTTGTGTGGGGCCGTCTTTTTTTGTAAGTTTGCAATCGCAAAAATGAGTGTTAACAGAAAGAATTAAGTATTTGTGATTTCAGTAGAAGGTTTAACGGTGGAGTTCTCTGGCTCTACGTTATTTGAGAATATTTCGTTTCAGGTGAATGAGAAGGATCGCATCGCCTTGATGGGTAAAAACGGTGCGGGAAAATCAACGCTTTTGAAAATATTGGCAGGTGTGCAGCAACCTACGAGGGGTTCGGTTTCGGCTCCGAAGGGTACGGTTATTGCCTATTTGCCCCAACATTTGATGACGGAAGACCATCGGACGGTTTTTGAGGAGGCCTCTTTGGCTTTTGCCGAACTTTTCGCCATGGAAAAGGAAATCGAGCGCTTGAACAATGAATTGGCAACGCGGACGGATTACGAGAGCGACTCCTATATGGAGTTGATAGAAAAGGTCTCTACTCTTAGTGAGAAGTATTATTCCATAGAAGAGACGAATTACGAGGCGGATGTTGAGAAGACTTTGTTGGGTCTCGGTTTCGTGCGGGAGGATTTCAATAAGCCGACGAAAGAGTTCAGCGGCGGTTGGCGTATGCGTATCGAGTTGGCGAAGATCCTTTTGCGCAAGCCCGACGTAATTCTCTTGGACGAGCCTACCAACCATCTTGACATCGAATCCATCCAATGGTTGGAAGAGTTCTTGGTGGAGAGTGCCAAGGCGGTTATCGTCATTTCTCACGACCGTGCTTTCGTAGATAACATCACGACCCGAACCATTGAGGTGACGATGGGCCGTATCTATGATTATAAGGTGAATTATTCCCATTATCTGGAACTTAGGAAAGAACGCAGGGCTCAGCAACAGAAGGCTTACGACGACCAGCAAAAGATGATTGCGGAAACTAAGGAGTTCATTGAACGCTTCAAGGGAACTTACTCTAAGACGTTGCAGGTGCAGTCACGAGTGAAGATGCTTGAAAAATTGGAATTGGTGGAGGTGGACGAGGAGGATACCTCGGCTTTGCGGTTGAAGTTCCCGCCTTCGCCTCGTTCGGGCAGCTATCCTGTCATTGCGGAGAATGTCGGTAAATCCTATGGCGACCACCTCGTTTTCCAAAATGCTTCGTTTACGATTGAAAGGGGCGACAAGGTGGCTTTCGTTGGCAAGAACGGCGAGGGTAAGTCCACGATGGTGAAGTGCATCATGCAGGAGATTGACCATGCTGGAAAGTTGACGTTGGGGCATAATGTGATGATAGGCTATTTCGCCCAAAACCAAGCCTCCTTGTTGGATGGTGAACTAACCGTCTTCCAAACGATAGACGATGTGGCGAAGGGAGATATCCGTAATAAAATCAAGGATTTGCTGGGCGCATTCATGTTTGGTGGCGAGAACTCGACGAAAAAGGTGAAGGTGCTTTCCGGAGGTGAGCGGACCCGTCTGGCCATGATTAAGCTGCTTTTGGAGCCTGTCAATTTGTTGATACTCGATGAGCCGACCAACCACTTGGATATGAAGACGAAAGATATCTTGAAGTCGGCCTTGAAGGATTTTGACGGCACGTTGATTGTTGTATCCCACGACCGTGATTTTTTGGATGGGTTGGTTACGAAGGTTTATGAGTTTGGAAACAAGAAGGTTACGGAGCATCTTGATACGATATACGAATTCTTGAAAAAGAAGAAGATGGAGAACTTGCGTGAGATGGAGCGTAAAGCAAAGGCTTGATTTTCCCTCTTTCGAAACGCTTGTCATTGTTGAGACGAGACTTACGGCCTGAAAGACCATTGTGACTAAATGAGAAAACGTTGCATTACCTCTCAGGCTGTTTTTTTGTAAAATGGTAAAATTTCGGATTTTCTTTATGTTTGAGGATTTTGGGAAAGAACAGTTGTCGGTTGCACTGGATAAATTTAAGATGGAGGCACTCATTTTTGGCATCGTTGTGATGGCTTTTGTTCTCTATTCTGTTTTCGATCGGGATTCGGCGGTCTCTCTCTTTGATATGGGTTATTGTCTAGTGCCCTATTTGATGGCTTGGTTTTATTGCGAAGAGAACATTTCAAAGTCAAAAGTGCTATATGGTTTGGCGTGGGGTATGGCTTCCCTCTATTTTCTTGTTTTGTTGTTGTTGGAATCGGAGTTGGGCGTCATGCTTTTTTCTTTTCGAGACATGGTGCCTCTGCTACTTTCATTAGTTGCTCTTTTGATCGTCACTTTTTTCAAGGGAAATCGGGTGGTGCGTTACCTGCTCTTGGCCTTATCCTTAGTTGGGCTTATTTTATATGCCTAACTCATAAAGGAAGACAAATATATGGAACTCTCTGTCGTAGGAGAAGAGTTTGGAATAAAATTTGCAGTTTAGTACAAAATGATTTGGTAAATCTTTTTGAGTATAGTTATACCTCTTTTCGAAGTGTTTTTTTGAGGGTTTGGAGAAGTATTTAAAGTGTGCATTTGGAAAGGATAAACTAAGTAAATCCTGAAAATTCAGAATGCAAGTGCTTGATAGTATGACTCGTGGTTTGTTTTTTGAAATGCGAGAGGGGCGGAACTCGCTTGGAAAGATAATTTGCTGCATCATATAAAGATATACATTGAGATATTGACTGGCTGAGCTATGGAGTGAGGCCGGAAATAGTTTCTTTGGTAGTCCTTTTTTGTCATTTATTAATTTAATACAATATGAAAAACACATTAAGAAAAGGTTGTCTTGGTGCTCTTTTTTTCATGTCGGCAGTCTCTGGGTATTCTCAGATAAAGGTGCAGGCAGAAGATTACGTTGAGGCAAAGAGTGGAGGTACGAAAATCGCCACAGAGAATGACGGTGCTACGGTCGGTTTTTTCGATGAGATGGGAGAAACTATGACCTATGAGGTGGACATTCCCAAAGCAGGTCTTTATCAGATTTCCTTTAAGTATTTGTCGGGAAAAGATGGTACATTGAGAATTGAAACGGGTGATGGGGCTTATGCTATTTGTCAGACAAAAGCTTATCAAACATCTGGAAATTGGTGGGAACTCCCATTGAATAATTGGCCGATGTTCCCTGTGGAAGAGAGCGCACTTTTCTATTTTAAGGAAGGAAAGCAGAAGTTTAAAGCTGTCAATAGAAACGCGGGTTTGAATCTTGACTATTTCGAGTTGCATCAATCCTCTTCGACGGATGCTAAGGTGGCTACCCTCAAGACGAGTGTTTCCAAGTTGACGCTATTGCCATACGACAAGCAAGAAATTATAGTCTATACGTATAATGCAGCTAATGAACCTTTGGCTGCCAAATGTACTTGGTCTTCCAATGTGAAGAACGGAGTCTATGAGGCTGGAGCTTCGGAGGCGACAGATGTTGTGACGGTTTCGGCAGACGGCGTGGAGAAGTCTATAAATGTCAAAGTGGTGAAGCCAACCAAAAAGAAGGAGTTCGTGGTCTCTAAGCACGGAAGCCTCAATACAAAAGATGGTGCCGTTCGTGACCAAAGTGGCAACAAGGTGAGCCTTATGGGGCCAAGTTTCTTCTGGAGTTGTTCCGCTCCTCAGTGGTGGAAGAAAGAGACGGTCGATTATTTGGTTTCAAAGTACAATGTTCAGATTGTGCGCTTGCCTATCTCAATCGCTCCTGGTGACAATACGTGGGATAATCCTTCTGCAACATGGAATACGGACAACTATCTCCACAGCCCGGATTATACACGTGCGATGGTGGACGAAGTGGTTAAGGCGGCTATTGAGAATGATATTTATGTGATTATCGACTTCCACGAACACCATGCTGAGCATTGGGTGGATTTAGCAAACGACTTTTTCACCTATTTCGCAAAGAAGTGGGGTGACTATCCGAATGTGATGTATGAGATCTATAACGAGCCTATGACGGATAATGGAACCGTTGTCCAATATGCGAAGAAAGTTATCCCAACCATCCGTAATATTGACCCTGACAATGTCATCATTGTGGGTTCTACACAATACTCTCGTGAGCCGGATAATGTGACGGATGCAGGGCAGGGTTATAGCAATATCGCTTATACGTGGCACGGATACGTGGAGTGGGGCCATCAATCTGATTGGAATGGCAAATCTTCATGGAACAATGGTGTCCCTATCGTTGTGACGGAGTGGGGTTTGAACTGGAGCAAAAACGATGGTGGCTTGTTGAATATCTATAGGGAGCGTTCTCTTATCAACTGTTTCTGGTCTATGAGTAATAAGGGCGGTGACGATGCTAAGTGGTCTATCTTGAAGGATAATTGCTTTAAAGTGTCTGATTGGTCTGACTCGGATATGACGGAAAACGGAGCCTACCTGTTGAGCGTCGCTCAAAGTTGGGTGAACTATAAGCCTGTCGTTTTGTCGGTAGATCCGGATGAACTTACTTTGTCGTTGTCTCCTGACAAGGTTATCTATTTGCCTGAAAACGAGGTTTCTCTTGTGGCTGATGCTGAGGGTGGACTTGGCTCTTATACCTATAAATGGACAATCTCGTCTGGTGAGGGTGCGACTTTGTCGTCTGACAATGCCTCTAATACCAAGTTGACGGTTACGAAGGCCGGGACTTTCATCGTCTCTGTTTCTGTCTCTGATGGAGAGGACGAACAATCGGGCACTGTGAAGATTGTGGTTTATCCAGAGGGTTGGGTAGATCCAGGATTGATTGATGACATTTCTGACAATGATAATATTAGCCGTTTGGGTGGAAAATGGGATTCCTATGATGACTCAAAGCAGGTGGCTAACCGTCACTCTTCCATTACGAGTGCAGAAAAGTTGCCTTCAGACGGTGTGATCAAGGCTGAATTCTCCATGGGTGACAAATGGCAGGGCGATGGCTGGACCAGCGATCCTTATTGTGGTGTGAGGTTGAGTATGCGTGGCGATGGCGAGCCAATGGATTTGAGTTCTTGCTCTAAAATTTCTTACCGTTACAAGGGTGCTGCCCACTCATTTAGGGTGGAGATGGGCTCTCAAACGGACGATGACTTCTATAGCTATTCTGTAAGCGAGGCAAGCGATTGGAAAACAGCTTCCATTAGTTGGGGTAGCATGAAGCAAGATCCTTCTTGGGGTGTTGATGTAGAGTTGGACAAGACGGATATTGTTAAGTTCAGTTGGCAGTTGAAGGGCGAAATCGGTAGCGGTTCTTTGTTGATTGACGACGTGACTTGCGAGGGAGGTCAATTCCTTGTTTCAGCACCGGATGCTTTGGCCGAGAATGCTACGATGTCTGTTTATCCTAATCCTGCTGAAAACGGACGTTGTCAGTTGCTCGTCTCTGAGCGTACGAAGATTGATGTCTTCTCTGCAACAGGTTGTTTGGTGAAGTCATTTGTAGCGCTTCCTCTCTTTGATAATGAGATTCAATTCCCATCATCAGGAGTTTATTTGGTGAAGTCGGCTACCTCGGTAATTCGTGTCATAGTGAAGTAATTCTTTTTAAGAAAATAATAAAACACGGAAGAGGGTGTGTCGTCATGATGCACCCTTTTTTTGTGCCTATGGGTTGGAATAATATCTTTTCGTGAGACGAATGTTCTATGTTGAGAGGGATTTGCTGCATAGGGCAAAAAGCAAGCTGCAATACTCCTTGGAACCTCATGGGTAGATGTTGATTTTTCTCTATTCGGAAATGGATTGCAATTGGCAGGCTGAGAGTTACGTCTCTGGAGAAACTCATATGTTTTTTCCCTTGATTGGTGGATTAAACGGCACAGCCTCGGATCATCCTTGCATTAGAATGGTCTGATAGAAGGAAATGATGTGAACGAGATGGAACTACTTCTGTACGTTAAAATTCCAATTTGTTCTTGAACTTGTTTTCGTCATCTTCGGCATAAGGGGTTTGAGTCCCGATAAATGCGTTTTTCTCAATCTCTGTGAGGGTGGAGGGTAACTCTATTTTGTTGAGGTTGATGCACTTATAGAAGGCGAGATTGCCGATTGAGGTCACCCCCTCCGGAATGGTGACGTTGTTGAGACTGGTGCAACCGCTGAATGTGCCCATCGCTATCTTTGTTATCCCCTTCGGAAGCGTGATTTCCTTTAGGTTCCGGCACATGCTGAAAGCACTATTTCCGATCTCTTGGACTTGGTCGGGTATAATGACTTGGTTTATGCCGTTGCAGTAGTAGAATGCAAATTTGCCGATTTCAACCAAGGTACTTGGCAATTCTATTTCGTTGATGGATTGACACTTGTGAAAAGCGTCGTCTTCTATTTTCAAGACTCCTTCCGGAACTTTGAATTTTGAACTCTCTTTGCTTTGCGGAAATTGAATGAGAATCTCCTTCGCTTTGTCATAGAGGACACCCTCCTCGCTGCAGTATCGTTTGTTCTCCTTGCTTACGGAAAAGGTCTTTAGCTTGTCGCAACCATTGAAAGCGAGGTCGCCGATTTTCTCCACCTTAGGGGTGATATCCATTCTGGATATGCTAGAACATTGATAGAAGGCATATTCTCCGATTTTGGTGACGTGGCTGGGGATGTTTATCTTTTTGAGAGCCGTGCAACCGAAGAAGGTCCCATCTGGTATTCCCGTCAAGTTGTTTGGTAACTTGCACTCTTTCAGGCTTTCGCATTCATGGAATATCCGTTCCCCCATTTTTTCAATGCTGTTGGGTAATGTGATGGATTGTAGGTGTATGCATTTGGAGAATGCTCCGTCTCCGATTTTTTTGATTCCGTTGCGAAGTTTGATTACTTCGAGTTTCTCGCATTCGAAAAATGCATATTCTCCGATTTCTGATATTTTTCTCGGCAGGTTGATCTTCTCCAAACTGTGGCACCGATAGAATGTGTTGGCTCCGATTTCAGTAATGTTGTTCGGCAGGTGGGTTATCTTGAGTTTGTGGCAATCGTAAAAGGCTCCCGAACCGAGGGTTTTTATGCGGTTGGAGAGGAAAACCTCCTCCAATTTTCCACAGAAGGCAAATGCGTCCTCTCCAATTTCTGTCAATCCTTTCGGAAGAGCGGCTCTCTCCAAGTTGTTGCAGTCGTAAAAAGCCTTATGTCCTATGCTGGTCACCTTTTCTGGAATCTCGATCTCTTGAAGTTTCAAGGCATCTTCAAAGGCATGGTTCCCAATCTTTTCTATTGTTGAAGGAAGCTTTATGGATGTGAGTTGGTCGCACCGAATAAAGGCACTGTCACTGATTTCTGTGACGGTGTACTCTTTCCCTTGGTAGGATATGCTGGAGGGAATCTGCACTGTTGCAGAGGTCTCTTTTCTTATTCCATTGCAGGCAACTCCTACTTCTTGATCGGAAAGGGTGATATAGGTGATGGCTATCCCTTCTTGATTTGGAACGGAAAAGGTTTTTGATGACAATTCTATAGGAAAGAGGATTAGGGAAAGTAATCCTAGGAGAAGATGTTTTTTTGTCATGTTTTCCATGGTAGTGATGTTTATTTCTTGCGCATTCCAAAATTTCTATTGAAGAAAATCGTGATTGGATTTCATTGCGTTGCCAAAAATAACTAATTGTTTGAATTTTTTAAAAATAAGTGGATGATTTTATTGGGTAATGTGTTTGATTTTTCTTCGGGTAGAGGGTGGAGACTTTCCTCTCTAGATGTATGAACGGGGTGTAAGATGTGAAAAAATGAAATAAAATATTTTCTTTTTATTTGAATTTCCAAGTAAAAAAACTATATTCGCTTAGAAATGAATTTAATTAACTTTAATACATAAAGAAATGGGAAAATTTGTTATTGAAAAATCAAGTAATGACAAGTTCAAATTTAACTTGAAGGCTGGAAATAATGAGATTATTGCTACATCTCAAATGTATGCATCATTGGCAACTTGCAAAAATGGTATTGAAAGTGTAAGAAAAAATAGCATAGCTGCCGCAGTAGAAGATCAAACAGTTGAGGGCTTTGAAACTCAAAAGAATCCTAAATGGGAGATTTATAAGGATGCTAAGGGCGAATTCCGTTTCCGTTTGAAAGCAACAAATGGTGAAATCATTGCAACAGGTGAAGGTTACAAGGCAAAGGCTGGATGCCTAAACGGCATTGAGTCTATTAAAAAGAATGCACCAGATGCAGAGCTTGTAGAGAACTTGTGATTAAACTAGAATAAGATGATGGGAAGGCGGTTTGAAAAAATCGCCTTTTCTATTTTCTCTCTTCCTTATTTTGTAAGGCATCGTTTATGATGGAGAGCATGATTTTTTCTTCCTTTTCCCAACAAAACTCTTCGCAGGCTTTTTCGTATCGGCTGTGGTCGATCGGCGTGCGTAGTATCTCTTGGATGGTTTGGGCTAAGTATTCGGGTTCGTAGTGGGAGATGAGTGTGCCTGTCCCATGGGTTCTGATGACGTTGGCTATCTCGGGAAAGTCGGTCGCCAAGAGGGGAACGTGCTGTTGCATATAGTCGAACACCCGGTTGGGCAGTGCATAGTAATAGCTGAGGCCTTGCTTCTTGAGTAGGCATACGCCTAAGTCTGCCGAACGGGTATATTCGGACAATTCGTCGAAGGGTACGTGCCCTAAGAAGAAGATTCGGTCGGTCAGTCCCAAGGCTTCGCTCCGATTTTCCATTTCAGTCTTTACGTCTCCGTTACCAATGATGACGAGTACGGCGTTGTCAATCCATTTCATGGCGTCGATGAGCCATTCGATTCCTCTGCCCACATTGACTGCCCCTTGATAGAGTATGATTTTTTTGTCTCCGTAATTCAATCGATTACCTCTCCCTTTGTATTCTTTTTTGTTGGGAATGTTGCGAACCACGCCAAGGTGTATGTCGTAGCGTTTTTTGTAGTAGTCGGCAATGGATTGGCATACGGTGTAGCCGTGGCGGATATGAGGAAAGATCCAATCTTCCAGTTTCGTCCATACTCGCTTCACAAAGGGTCTGTTAACTACTTCCGGTACTTCGGGGAAGAGTTCGTGTAGGTCAACGGCGAAGCGTTTCCTTCTGATTTTGCTTGCCAGAAAATTGGCGAGGACCGTATCTGTATCGTTGGCGAGCATCAGGTCGCATGGGGCAAATAGAAGGTAAAAAAATAGACGCAAGTTGAATTCTCCGTAGAAGAGGAATCCTTTCTTGAAAAAGAGCGGAAGCCGTTTGGTGGAGTAGGGACGGGAGTAGGGATGGCAAGGCTTGTTTTGCGAGCCCACAACGGTCACGTCATAGCCATGGTTGTGGAGCGAGGTGGCCACCTTGTTGATTCGTTGGTCTCCCTCCAAATTGTTGGTTACGGTAATGATGATTCTCCCTTGGAATGTCATGGCTCTGCTTTTTTGTTCTTATTCTGGAGTAGGGAGAAGGCCAGGAAGCAGATGGCTCCGATGACCAAGATCATCAGTGTTTGGGCTAAGTGGACGACGAATGCGAAAGTGAGAGCTTGCCCTCCCTCGATACCATAGAATTTCAAGCATTCGGAAGTTAGGAAGTGCCATGCCCCGATGCCTCCTTGGACAGGGGCGACGATGCCCATGCTGCCGATGGCGAAAGTGGAGAGTCCCACACTTACGGAGAGTTCTTTCGTGAACTCGAATGCGTTGAAACTGAGATAGGTCATGTTGAAATAGAAGACCCAAATGATGAGCGTGTAGAGAATGAAGAGCGGCTTGTTCTTTACCTTGAAGAAGGTCTTGATGCCGTCGGCTATGTTGTGGAGCATCTCCACGATTTTTTTGAATAGGGCGGAGCCAAGAATCTGTTTCCTGAACAAGAAAACCAATAGGGTGATAATGGCAAGCCCAGACCATAGGAAAGGGTTGCTTATGAGGTTTGTCAGGCTATCCCCGATGGTTGTGCCGGAGGCGAAGACTTGGGTGAACAAGTCTAATTGGGAAAAGACAGCTGCACCGACGAAGAGGAGCAGGACGATGAGGTCGAAGAAGCGTTCTGCAATGACCGTTCCCAATAGTGTGGAGAAGGGTATGCCGTCTGTCTTTTTTAGTACCCCGCAACGAGCCATCTCCCCGGCTCTCGGGATGAGGTAGTTGGCGAAGTAGCCGATCATGACGGCAATGTAGGAGGAACTCGCCTTAGGCGACTTGCCCAGAGGTTCGATGAGTTGATTCCAACGCAAGGCGCGGACGAAGTGGCTGAGCGCACCCAGAACGATGGAGATGAAGATCCACAAGAGATTGCATTGTTTGAGCTCTTCCCGGATGACGGTCGGGTCTTGGTCTTTATATACTAAATAGAATATGAAGAAACTGAGAAACAGAGAACCTGCTATTTGTAAGACTTTTTTGGCCTTTTCTTTTTTTGTTTTTTCTTTGCCCATCGCTGAATTCCGAGTGACTTTTGTGCTGCTACTAGGATTGACCTAAGGTCAAGGCGTAGAGCCGACAATACACGTTGTACAACTATAATCAGTTACATAATGGAATGGAACCATTTGCTTTTGCAAATATAGTCAAAATATGTGTTTATAGGCAATTTGTGGCATCGATATGTTTACTTTGTAGATAAAAATTCTTAACTTTGTCGAGTTAATTCGTTTTCTGCAAGTTGCAGTTTTCGTTTTTTATGGAGATTTTAAGGAGGTTGAGGCTTCCGACTGATTAAAAATGGGGTTTGCCGGAGTTTCGGTTCGGCTGATTCTGTAAAAGACTAAGGAGTAAAATGGATTATGATAGTTACGCCCAAGAAGTTCTTAGGGCAACACTTTTTGAAGGACCTCAATATTGCCCGCAGCATTGCTGAAAGTTTGGAGATAACAAAGCCTACGAAGGTTTTGGAAATTGGTCCGGGAATGGGAGTCTTGACCCAGTTCCTTTTACAAAATGAGAATATAGATTTGCAGGTCGTGGAATTGGACCGGGAGTCCGTGGCCTACCTGCATGAGAATTTCCCTGCATTGGAGGGCCGTGTGATAGAGGGAGATTTCCTCAAGATGGACCTTTCTAAATTGTATGGGGAGGGCGATTTGTTTGTGATAGGCAATTATCCCTATAATATTTCAAGCCAGATTTTTTTTAAGGTGTTGGCCAATCGGGACCATATTCCCGTTTGCTCCGGTATGATACAGAAGGAGGTGGCGGAACGTATTGCCGCTGCTCCCGGTTCGAAAGCCTATGGTATATTGAGTGTGTTGTTGCAGGCTTTCTATGATATTGAATATTTGTTCACTGTCCACGAGTATGTGTTCGACCCGCCTCCGAAGGTGAAGTCGGCGGTGATAAGGATGAAGCGTAATTCTGTCTCCAAGTTGGATTGTGACGAGACGTTGTTTGCTCAGGTGGTAAAGACGGGCTTTAACCAGCGGCGGAAGATGATGCGCAACTCCCTGCAACCCATCTTGGGCAAGGACAATCCAGTTTATCAGTTGCCTCTGTTTACGAAGCGTCCGGAACAGTTGAGCGTGGCGGATTTCGTGGAATTGACGAATATCGTGGCGAAGAACAAGGTTCCTTAATCAGTCCGTAGGCAGAATGCCCCGACTCAATCCTTGTCGCAGAGTTGGAATCTTGTGTTAGTGAACCGATTTATTTATTTTATTCAGAAGTGAAATGAGACCTTCGGAAGTTAAATTATTCTATGTCGAGAATGGCCGGCTAAAGATTGCAAAGGATATTAATATATTGAAGACTGTTCCCTTGAGCAACTTCGTTTGGGTGGATCTAAACAACGTAACCCCAGAGACGGAGTCTGAATTGGAGCAGTTCTTGAAGATTTACATACAAGAGGAGGAGGAGATCGAAGAGATTGAGATTTCATCCCGTTTCATCGAAACGGAAGACACGTTGGTGGCCAACTCCAATTTCTTGTTGGATTCCTACGAGAAGGAGCCAGTCTCTTTCATCTTGAAAAACGGAATATTGGTCTCCGTGCGTGACACGAATCTGAAGTCGTTCGACGAGACCATTAAGAAGATGTTCGCCAATTCCAAAATCTATCCTACGGGCTACCATATATTTGTCGCCCTATTGGAGACCCGTGTCGAGTATGATGCTGACATGATTGAGGATGCGACCTCGGAGATTAGTCGCTTGAGTAAGAAGTTGACCATAGCGGGCTCTGTCAACGAGGATGACCTGTTGGAGATTAAGAACCTGCAGGAAAAGACTATGCACCTGCGGGAGAATATCATCGACAAGCATCGTGTGGTTTCCAGCGTGATGCGTAGTGATTTGATCCCTGACGAGTTGAAACCTCGTTTGGGTTTGGTGATTAAGGATATTAATTCTTTGATTGAGCATACTAAGTTCGGATTCGAGCGTCTGGACTATTTGCAGGATACGTTCTTGGGTTTGGTCAACATCGAGCAGAATAAGATTATCAAGATATTCACAGTCGTATCCGTTATCTTTTTGCCTCCTACACTCATCGCCAGCATGTATGGCATGAACTTCAAATATATGCCGGAACTGGAATGGAAATATGGTTATTTGTTCTCCATATTACTTATGATTCTGTGTTCGGCCCTGACCTTGTTCATCTTCAAAAAGAAGAAGTGGCTGTAGGAAATTAAGAGTTAAGAATTAAAAGTTAAGAGTTAAGAATTGTAGTTCTTGCTATAGTTTCTGGTTTTAAATGAATGATATGCGTAATCTGACATTGTTTATTTTTAGTGCGGTTCTTCTCTTGGCCACCTCTTCGGTCAAGGCAGGGGTGAAGGCTGTCGGTGACGATACTGCGCCTGAATCGTCAGCACCTCGTTATAATTACAGTTTGACGAATAGGGCTGTCACTCTTTCTATGGGTTCTTGGAGAGCCTACGATTCCTATTTGTCCCCTTTGCTTTATAAGGGTTCGGGTCTCAAACTGATGGACGAACGTCTGAAGATGATGACGAAGAATTATGATAAGTTGAGTCGTTATTCGGAGACAAATCTTTCCTTCGCTTCGTTATGGAATCCGGCTGAGACGGCAAGCATGATGTATTTTACGGTTGAGGGTGTTACGGGTGCCCACTATCATCTTCGTCCTGCCAAGAATTTTAACGTTTTGGTGGGAAGTTTGATCAACCTTGAATTGGGTGCTCGTTATAATTCGGTCAACCAGAACAATCCGATCTCTATGGTTTTCGATGCCAATATGTGGGCTTCCGCCATGTGCTATTATCATATTCATTTGAAAAATAGGACTTTGACGTTCCGAGACCATTTCTCTTTGCCGTTTGTCGGTGTGATGTTCTCTCCAAATTATAAGCAAACTTATTATGAGATATTCTCATTGGGTAATTATGACGGGGTCTTCCCTGTGACGTCGTTCGGTACCCGTTGGCAGTGGCGTAATAAATTCTCGTTCGACTTGCCTGCAAACTTCTGCACCTTCCGTTTCGGTGTCTTGGCTGAACGTGCGGTGACGGAGGTCAACAACTTGGAAACAAGGACGATGAACGTCTCCGCAATGCTTGGTGTGGTTTATAACTTTAATACGTTCAAGGGCAATCAGAAGATTCCTGCGGATTATAGAAACCCTATCGAATAGTAGGACAAGCATTTTTTTAGTAAATAGAAAACAATGGGTCTAATTAGGAACAATCGGAAACGTTGCGAGGTTAGGAGGCAGACCCACTTTAATAGTTTGTGAAGTATGAAAGGTAATATTTCTCATAGATGTTTTAAGTTCGGATCTTATTTGGTCGGACTTTCCATGGCTTTGTTTTCCTTCTCTTCTTGTGATAAGGATTTGGAGGTGGGTAGTACCAACAATGCGGTGGAGAATTTTGATATGCTTTGGAAGGTAGTGGATGAAAACTACTGCTTCTTCGAATATAAGAAGGATAGCATCAAGGATTGGGACGATGTGTACCGTGAGTATTTGCCGATAGTGAAGAAGTGCCGCACGAAGACGGAACTTTTCTATGTCTTTGCCGACGTGTTGAACGAATTGAAGGACGGCCATGTCAACTTGATCTCTTCGTTTGACGTCTCTCGCTACGACATTCAAGGTGATCATCTCGATAATTATGATAGCAAGATTATTCGTAAGGACCACTATTTGGGTAAGAATTATAAGACGGCCGGTGGTTTGAAATATAAACTTTTGGAAGAGGGGATTGGCTATATTGCCTATACGGATTTCTCCAACTCCTTTACGGACGACAATTTGGATTATGTCCTGAAATATTTCGCCTACGCAGACGGTATTATCATTGATGTCCGCAATAATGGGGGTGGTTATGCAGATTTGGTAGATGTTTTTGCTTCTCGCTTTGCGAAAAAGAGAACGCTTGTAGGTTATTGGCAGCATAAGACGGGCAAGGGACATTCTGATTTGTCTGAGCCAGATCCTCATTATCTTGAGCCTGCCGATGAAGACAATATCTCTTTTTACGGCAAGGTGGCTTTGTTGACGAATCGCAACTGCTATAGTGCAACGAACGATTTTGTCCAGACGATGAAGGCTTTGCCGAATGTCATGCAGTTTGGTGACCGGACGGGAGGTGGTGCAGGTATGCCGATGTCAAGCGAGTTGCCGATAGGGTGGAGTTTCCGCCTTTCAGTCTCCCCATATATGGATATTCACAAGAAGTATACGGAATTCGGTATTGATCCAGACGTGCGTGTGGATATGTTGGATGCGGACGCAGCTAAAGGTTATGATACGATAATTGAGGAAGCTCGTAAGTGGATCAAAACGAAAGGTAATTGATAGTAACTGTTAGGCTTGGTTGGGCTTTTTATAGGTGTGCCCAATTCAAAATTCATAATACAGATTCCTAATTTTCAAAGGTTATGTTGCAAGTCGGTGAGACGATTGTGAGTTTCGATATGTTGGAGAAGGCTTTTATTTGTGACCTCTCCGCGTGTAAGGGACAATGTTGTGTGGAGGGCGATTCCGGCGCACCGTTGGAAGAAGAGGAGGTCGAGATTATCAAGAACCTTCTTCCTGTGATATGGGATGATTTGTCTGATAAGGCAAAGGCTGTTATCGAAGAGCAAGGTGTGGCTTATCGTGACATTGAAGGGGATTTGGTCACTTCCATCGTCGGTGTTGGCGAGTGCGTCTTTTCCTATGTGGACGAAGAGGAAAATTGCAAATGTGCCATAGAAAAGGCTTGTCGGGAAGGAAAGACGGATTTCTACAAACCTATCTCTTGCCATCTCTACCCAGTCCGTTTGGGAAAGTATGCCACCTATACTGCTGTTAATTTTCACAAGTGGAAAGTTTGCAAGGCAGCTTTTGAATTAGGCAAAGCGAAGGGAGTCCCTGTCTATCAATTCCTGAAGGAACCGCTTATCCGAAAGTTTGGCGAAGATTGGTATGCCGAGTTGGAGTTGGCGGCGGAAGAATTGTATAAGAGCGGAATGGTGAAGCGACCATAAATATAAGGTGAGGATATGGAGAGTCCGATTGAAAAACTGACGCTTGCTAATGGCATCCGGGTGGTGCACAAGCCTGACTTGAGTCCAGTCTCTTATTGTGGCATTGCCATCAATGTCGGTACGCGCGATGAGGAGGAGAAGGAGTCGGGTATGGCTCATTTTATTGAGCACATGCTTTTTAAGGGAACGGAGAAACGCCGTTCGTGGCATATCCTGAATCGGCTTGAAAATGTGGGAGGCGAGTTGAATGCCTATACGACGAAGGAGGAGACCTTCGTTTATGCCACGGTGCTCTCTGCCGATTTTGAGCGGGCAATGGAGTTGTGTGCGGACATTGTATTCCATTCGGTTTTTCCCCAGTCAGAGATTGAGAAGGAGGTGGATGTAATCATTGATGAGATCAACTCCTATAATGATACGCCGTCGGAACTCATTTTCGATGATTTTGAAAATATGGTTTTTGCCGGTCATCCGTTGGGTAGGAATATATTGGGCGATGCGGATGTGTTGAGGCGTTATACGACGAAGGATGCCCTCCGTTTCGTGAAGCGTAATTATTCTACCGACCAAATCGTTTTCTTCTCTTTGGGTGATGTGCCTTTCAAAAAGATTGCCCATTGGGCGGAACGTTATTTTGGCGATGTTCCTGCCTCGCATTCTCATGCCCGTCGGGTAGCGCCTTCCATCTATATGCCATCCAACAAGGTGATAGATAAGGGAACGCATCAGGCGCATGTCGTTTATGGCGGACGAGCCTACAAACTATCGGACGAACGACGTTTGACGCTTTATCTCTTGAATAACATCTTGGGCGGTCCTGGTATGAACAGCCGTTTGAATGTGGCCTTGCGGGAGCGGAACGGTATTGCCTATAATGTGGAGTCGAATTTCACCTCCTATTCCGATTCGGGCATTCTCTCCATCTATTTCGGTACCGATTCCAAGAATCTGGAGCGTAGTTGCCATTTGGTCTTGAACGAGTTGAAGAAGCTCAGGACGGAACGGTTTACCGACCTGCAGTTGCAGAAGGCTAAAAAACAGTTGATATGCCAGTTGTCCATATCCCAAGAGAGCAAGGAGTCACTCTCTTTGAATGTCGGAAAGAGTTTCCTCTATTTTGATAAGTTTGAATGTATGGAGGATGTCTGTCGTTATTTGGATAAGGTTTCTGCTTCCGATGTCTTGGAGGTGGCAAACGAAATTTTGGACGAGGATCAGTTGTCTTCCTTAATATATATGTAGTGCGCTAAGGGTTATAAAATCTCTTTCTTCAGAGCCATTGTCTTTTAATTTGACATTAATTTGCCTCTTCGAGATTCATTTTTGGTGTTGTTCATTTGTGAAAAACGTCTGTTCGTTGAAAAATCGTAAAAAATAGAATTGAAATTATGGCTTTTGTCGAATAATTGGTCATCTTTGTAGTAAGTGAACAATTTGAGAGTGAACCATTGTATTTGTGCGGAAGTTGTTGTAGTATTGACTTATTGAAATTGTTTGAATAGTTTATCTCTCTTCTCCTTGTGGCACTTTATAATAGGGTTGTTTTCAAATTTTAAATTAAGCATTATGGCCTTAAATCGTGGTGTCTTGAAGATAAATGGACACATCTTTTGTTTTTTACTTTCTTTTTTGTTTCTGAACAATGTTTTTGCTCAGAATAAGAACATTGACACTCCTAATTTGAGTTTCGAAAAAGGAAATTTGTCAGGGTGGAAACAGTACACGGGAGGTTTTTATTATGATAGTGTAAACGACGAGTATAAATTTCAGCCTTGGCAAGAAGTTTCAAATACGAACAGAATTTCGGTTGTGAATGGTTTTTCTGATTCAAGTGATCCTGTCATTCGATGCTGGGATTTCTTGACTAATCCAGATGGTAAAACTACTGTTAGGATTGGTTCTACTGGTTTCCCAGAGAACAACAATGCGGGAGGCGGTAAACCTGCCGCTGCAGAGCGTCTTGTGTATAAATTCACGGTGACGGAGAATACTACATTGTTTACATATTGTTTCGCTGCAGTTTTGCATTGTCCTGATTTGACTAGTGGCGCTAGAACAAGAGCCACTGCTGAGCATACGGGAGAGCAATTGCCTACATTTGCTATAGCTGTTACATTATTTGATCCTGTTTCGGGCTTAGACACGAAGTTGCCTTGTGGTGAGTTTACTGTCAATGCGGATGGCCATAATGCGGATGGCCTTGAGTTGGTTGAGGACCAACCCGTTAAAACTTGTCGCGGTTCGGCGGATGCTAATAATGTCTCTCAATATGCGTTCCGTCGTTGGACGTATGGTAATTTTGACTTGTCCAAACATATTGGCGAGGAAGTGACGATTGAAATAATTGTGCATGATTGCTTAAGAGAAAGCAATGGTGAGATAGGCCCTGGAGGACATCGTGCATACGGTTATTTCTGGGGAGAGACGCAGAAATTGGAGTTACAGGTGAAGAATTGCGGTTTGGATACTGCACAAATCATCGCTCCTGCAGGTTTCGAATCTTACAAGTGGTCGCGTTCCGATAATTTGGGCGTGGAGACGGATAAGAATGATCCTGCGATTGCCCTTATTCCTCCTGAATTGATCAAGGCTGGCGTAACCTATTCTTGTGAAGTGAACGACGTTACGGGATGTACGGCCATCACATTGAATACGAAACTTGATGAGGTGGGAGTCAATATTGATTTTGATACGCGTGATACCTGCGACGGTCGTGTCTTCTTTACGAATAAGACGGTTATTGAGGGTGATGAGATCGTGGGCTATTCATGGGACTTCGGAGATGGCTCTTACTCTTCACTCCAGAATCCTGATTCCAAGTATATGGATCCGGGTGTCCACAATGTGGAGTTGACAGTCAAGACGAAGATGGGTTGCACGAAATCGGATACGAAGAAAATCAACGTCCGGTATTTCCCTCACTTGAGGATTAGTGCGACCGATTCTGTTTGCTACGGAACGACGGTGGAGTTGACTGCTTTGGAGGCTTCCGTCGGTAGTAAGTTCCATTGGAGCACAGGCGATACGACGCAGACGGTCAAATATAAGATGAATAGTTCCCAAAATTTCGAATTGACGGTAGAGGATGAATATTACTGTTCCTATAAGGCAAACTATTGGATAGTAGTGAAACCGAGTGCCGAGTTTACTATCTTGGGATCTCAACGAGTCTGCTTGAACGATACGGTCGAACTGACAGCAAGAGCCTATACGGCGGAAGAAGACATAAAGTATCTGTGGAATACGGGTGCGGAGACGAGTGTCATGCGTGCACGTCCTTTGAAGGATAATGAGGAGTATTGGGTTACGGGTACCTATAAAAATGGTTGCCCTACGACGAAGAGTGTTTTCATTAAGCTCGATCCGTTGCCGGTCGTTTCGGTAACGAGTGAGGGACCTATATGTCAAGGCGAGACGACAAACTTGACGGCTAACGTGATCTCTTCCAACGGTCCTGTTACCTATGTGTGGGGGGATTTGTACAGCGGTAAGGAACGAACGGTCATGCCGGATACTACGACAACCTATACGGTGTCGTGCGTCGATTCATTGTCGTGCAAGTCTTTGCCTCAGTCAATCACGGTTAAGGTGAAGCCACTACCAGTATTGAAGATTACTGGAGACTCCGTCATTTGCGAGGGTCGGAGTGCGAAGATGACTGTGACGGGTGTTAGTTCCAATGTGCGTTGGTATGATGGTACGGAGGGAACGACGACCATCACTCGTGTGCCGACGCAGGATACAACCTATTGGGTGGAAGGTACTTCCAATGATTGTAAGGGCCGTGCGGAGTTTTTCGTGAAGTTGCTGAATACGCCGTATGTATGGATTGATGCTTCGACGTCGGTTCTTTGTAAGGGCGATTCGGCTGTTTTGCGTGCTAAGGGTGCTGATTCTTATAAGTGGAACAATTCGAGTGAAGCCGATTCTATTATTGTTTCCCCTTTCACTACCTCTGAATATTCAGTGATAGGAACGACGGAAGAGGGAGGCTGTGTCGGAACGGCAGACTTGAAGGTTGTTGTCAATGAGTCACCATCTTTGAAGTTGACGGGTGACGCTGCAGTCTGTGATGGCGATGTTGCCAAGGTGTCGGCCTCGGGTGCGAATGAATTCTTCTGGAGCAATAATGCGTATGGTCCTAACGTCTCTTTGATTATAACTCAGGATGAGAAGTTGGATGTTCGAGGAGTGGATGCTAACGGATGCGAATCTACAGCCTCATGGACCATTACTAAAAAGGAGAAGCCAGTCCTCTCTTATACGGGAGATACGGCAGTTTGCTCCGGCTCCATTTTGACGATTACGGTGTCGGGTGCAAATACTTATTCATGGCATAATGGAAACGGAACCTCCGTCTTCAGCGAGATCTTGACTGCGGATGAGGAGTTGAAGGTGACGGGTACTATCAACGGTTGCTCAACTGAGTTGTTAATCCCTGTCCGTACGTTGCCTGTGCCTTCCTTGTGGGCTTCTGGAACGGCTATCACGGGTGTTTGCCCTGATAGTACGGCCACTTTGATTGCCCATGGTGCGCATCATTATCAGTGGGCGAACGGAGAAACTACGGATACGATTTCATTTGTCCCAGTCTCCTCTTCCAGCTATACGTTGTATGGTTATTCGGATAAGGGTTGTGAGGCAGTCATCTCGGTTCCAGTCAAGTTGAATCCTCGTCCGATGGTTTATACAAGGGGTGATACGAAGGCATGTATGGAGTCAATGGTTCGCATCGAGGCTTACGATGCCAACGGAGAGACCGCTAACTTCATTTGGACGAACGGTAGCTTCGGTTCTGTTATCACGCCGACTATTATGGAGGACACGAAGTTTGAAGTTTTAGGAGAAAATAAGTATGGATGTAAGGCAACGGCTACCCATCAGGTGGTATTGATTGATCCACCTACGTTGTCGTTCGAAGGTAAGACTACCGTCTGCCAAGGCGAATCGACGGTTCTTCAGGGTAGGGGAGCTTTGGCTTATACTTGGGATGACGGCTTGCACCAAGGTTCGGGAGCCTCTTTCAATATTCGACCAGAGGCGAACACGGTGGTTCGTATGACGGGTAGTGATGTGGGCAACTGTCCTGCTTCTATTGATATTCCGATTACGGTATTGACTCCGCCTACACTTTTCATTTCGGGTGACTCGGCAGTCTGCTTGGGCGATAGCTTTGCCATCTATGCTTCAGGTGCAGAGACTTATAAGTGGAATACGGGTGATGAGACCTCTTCCATTTCCCATATTACCTCTTCCACTTCTGAATATACCGTCCATGGTACGGATGAGAATGGTTGTACGTCAAGTTTGAGCCATATCGTGCGGGTTCGTCCTGCTCCGCTCATTACAATAGAGAAAGGACCACAGTCGGGTTGTTTGAATTTGCCTGATACGGTTCGTTTGTATGCCCACGGTGCTTCTTTGTATAAGTGGACGAGTGAGCCTTACAACGAGAGTGTCGCCTTGAACGGATTCACCTCCGATTTGGTGGCGACGATAGAAGAGACGACTTTGATTAAGGTGGAGGGTATTGATGCCTATGGCTGCGTTGGTATGGCGGAGCGAGAGGTTGAGATGATGCCACGGCAGGAGATCGATTTTACCGTTGCGCCTAACTTTATCGAAGCTGGTAGCTCGAATGTTCGCTTTATGGGTGTCTCTCCAAAGGAGGGCGTTTGGACATGGGAGCCTGGTGATGGTTCCGAGGACATAACGGGTGTGAACGCCTCCCACTACTATGATCCGACGAAGGCAGATTCCTTCGAGGTGAAGGTGCAGGCGATAGATAAGTTTGGCTGCGTCTATACAGGTAGAGCTTCCATCTATACGTGGATGGATTTCTGGGCAGCCGAGGGCTTTACTCCGAACGGAGATGATTTGAATGATACGTTCAAATTCTATGGAGGAGAGTATATGGATGAGTTCCATTTCATCGTCTTCAATCGTATTGGAGAGATTGTCTTCACTGGAGAAAGTATCAACGACGAGTGGGATGGTACCATCGACGGAAAGCCTTGTCCATGGGGTGTTTATGGTTGGGTTGCCAACTACAAGAGCCATTACATGGGCGTCAACAAGGACGGGGAGAGAAAAGGTTTTGTTACGTTAATTCGTTAATGGGTAGGAAAAGATGAGAAAGTGGTTGTGTTTATTCATTATGGGCTTGTGGGGGTGTTGTGCTGCGGCGCAGGACTACACATTGGTCAATCATAATTTGACTCCATTTAGTCTTAATCCTGCTTTGGCGGGAAATGCCAATGCTATTCGAGTCGGCATGAACTACCGTCAGCAATGGATGGCGTTGGGCAATAATTATCATACGTTCCGTGCATCTTACGACCAGAACTTCTATAAGCAGATGTGTGCCGTGGGATTCGCTTATTCGTATGATAACATGGCAAGTAGTGTCTATAGTGTCAATGAGTTGTCGTTGGTTTATGCCCATACGTTGAAGTTGCAGGACGAGATGTTCCTCCGTTTAGGTTTGCAAGCCACTATGTTTATCAACCAGTTCGGCTGGGACCGTATCAAGTATGGCGACCAATATGACCGTAATTCGAGAATGCCCGATTTGGAAACCTTGGAGAAGTTTGACAACGATTCTCGTACCTTCTTCGATGTCTCCGCAGGTGCTGCTTACGTAATCCAAAATCGTTTGACTATCGGAGCTTCCGTCTATCATATCACTGAACCGAGCAATGGTTTTGTCGAACTGGAGGAGAATATCTTGAGACGTAAATTCGTGGGACATCTCAGTTTCTTCCAAGATTTGCAGAACACCAATGGTTTGTGGGGTAGGGCTGACCTTTCCGACAACTATTTCTTTACGAATGCCAGTTACCAGAACCAAGCCGACTATCAACAACTCAATGTTGGTATGGGTGTGGCGTGGGGTCCGTTGATTTTAGGTGCGGCCGACAAGAATAATTTGGACGGAATCAATATTATAGCCTTTATGTTAGGCGGTCACTTCAAGGGCTTGCAGGTTTACTATGTCTATGATTTGTTCACCTCTTCGAAGAAGAATGGTTCCTGGTCTCATGAAATCAATTTCATCTATATATATAATAAGAAAGAGAAGTATCCTTGCCCAGTCACCTATTGGTGATAATCTGGGCGAATGGTATTGAAAAAATAAGAGGGTGTATCAAAATTGATATGCCCTCTATTCATTGTATTATCTCTTCAACATGGCAAGTTCCGTCGATAAAACTTTGCTTTTCCGTCTCTTATATGAAAAAGGAGGGGTGTTGTTATCTCCTCTCTTTGAGACGGCAAGTCGTGGCCCATTCTTGATTTTTAGTTAAAAAATGTTTATTGCTGTCTATTTTATAGAGAAATGTTAAAAGAAAAGTGAAAGAAATGTTTCGTACTTTGTAATTATATTGTACTTTTGTACCTAAAGATAGTACTGGAAAAGAAGGTTTAGACGTAGGCTACTTCGTTTGTGATGTTGAAAGTGAAAGTGTGGTTGGCTATCCTCAAAGGATTTCAGTTTGGTATGTACAATAACCATACCAAAGATGGGCTTGAAACGAAAATATTATTTTATCTATTCATTTGTTTCTGTAGAATGAGTGAGGTTTTGATAGGATATGTGTTTCTTCCCTGAGAACAAGATAAAATCCGTGAGAGTTTAATGCCGTTGAAAAACAGGAGTTTGTAGTGGTTGGTTGTTTGTTGAAAATCCTATGATACTTTCTTGAGGGCTACATCTATTGGTATTTTATATTCGATAATAAATAAAGCTATATAATTATGAAACTAATGGATTATAGAGGAGTTGCGGTGAAAGTCTTATGGCTTTTTGCTATATTTTTGACTTTCCAAGTGGAGATGGTCGCTCAGGGTCCAGCAGACGGCCCTGGAGGTCCTGGTGAAGCTAGCTATACTGTGTCTATTACATCAGACCAGGTGATTGCGTGTCCTGGAGATCCTCTTTCGTTTAAGGCCGTGCCATCTGAGACGTTAACTAACCCTACTTATAGATGGTTTGTCAAAGAGGGAGAAGGAGGTGAGTTTAAGTTGAGTGGTGTTTATGATGGAAACACATTTGCCGTAGATGAGATGCCCGACATGAATTTGTATCTCTATGTGGAGTGTGAGGATAAACCCAAGCCAGGCGGAGCTCCTGCAAAGCCAGGAAAAGTGACAAGTGCGGTGTTTGAAGTCGAAATGTCAACATCTTGTAACGTAAATGTTTGTCACCAAACCACAACAGGTGAGTACTATGGTGGTACGGATTTTAATTTGATTCCAGGTGCTTCTTCGGTTGATTGGGGATCAAGGCCTCCTGCAGGTTTGGAACAGTATTTTCAGGAACAGGGAATCATATTCCACTCTGAGGGGGGTACTATTATGAATCAAGAAGATTTGGGTATCGATAGTTTGTATATTGATAATACATTAGGAGTAAACCCTAATAATAATTTTTATGTTAGAAGCGGGTTGAACGATAATATTTTCGATTTGACCTTTCCTAAGTCCTTGTTCAATAAGAAGGATTATAATTTTACCATGAGGTTTTACCTGATAATGCCGGAGGGTGGTTGTCAGATTGACA